>JBAULH010000109.1:0-1811 GCA_049578085.1 Candidatus Deferrimicrobiaceae bacterium | reverse complement strand
CTCCGCGGCGCCCTTCCCTTTTCTCATCCGGAAAAACATCCGGCCGTCCCAGATCCCATGTGCTAAGGTGAAGCCTTTACGGGGGAAGCCTTCCTGGAGAGGTCTAGTCCGAAATGAAGAAGAGGATCCTTCTCCTTCTTGCCCATCCGGACGACGAAACCTTCGGGCCGGGCGGAACGGTCGCGAAGTATGCGGACGAGGGGGCGGAGATCACGCTTGCCACAGCGACCCGGGGCGAGATGGGGATGCTCGGTGATCCGCCGATCACCGATCGTGCCCGCCTCGGAGAGGTGCGCTCCGGTGAGCTCATGTGCGCGGCGAAACTTCTCGGGATCGGAAACGTCCGCTTCCTCGGTTTCCTCGACGGGCAGCTTGCGAGCATCCCCCGCGATACGATCGTGGAGAAGGCCGTTGAACAGATCCGCTTGGCGCGCCCCCATGTGATGATCGGGTTCGGCCCGGGGGGCATTTCCCGGCATCCCGACCACATGGTGATGTGCTCCGTCGCCCTCGAAGCGTTCGATGCCGCACCGGACCCAGGCCGGTTTCCCCAGCAGATGGGCAGCGGCGTCTCCCCCTGGGCGCCCTGGAAGCTGTACCAGTTCGAAATCGCCCAGGAGGTATTCGACGCGTGGGGCGTACCGATGGCGGGAGTCCCGGCGGCTAGGCTGACCACGATCGTCGATACCTCCGCGTACGTGGACCGGAAGGTCGAGGCGTTCTATTCCCACCGGACCCAGGCGAAGGACTACAACCGGATCCTCTCCCGGGAGGGTTTTCGGGAGTTCTCCCGCCGGGAAACGTTCGTCCTGGCGAAGTCGCGCCTCCTCCCGGGTCCCCTGCCCGAGTCGGACCTGTTTGCGGGCATCCCTCCCGAGGAGCCCGAGTCGCCGTGAGAGTCGGAATCTTCGGGAACGAGGGGGTCGGAAAAACCACCCTGTTCCGGGCCTTGGGAGGAGGGTCGGAGGAATCACCGTCGTCCGCCCCGGCCGCAGGGGTGTGCACGATCAAGGTTCCCGACGACCGCCTGGACCGGCTTGCCGCCATTTCCCGCCCCAAGAAAACCACCCCGATATCGATCACCTTCGTCGAGATCGATCCCGGGGAAGCCGCCCTCCTTCCTCCCGAAACGCTGGCCAGAATCCGGGAGGTGGACGTTCTGGGCCTTGTCCTGCGGGGGTTTTCGGACGACTTTCATCCTGCACCCCCGGAGGGGCTGGATCCGGTAGCGGAGTTCCGGGCAGTCGATTCGGAGCTTGTCGTATCCGATTACCTGGTGGCGCAGAAAAGGATCGAGAGGATGACGAAGGAAGCCCGGCGGGACCTCGAGTGGGGCGCCCTTCACAAGGCCGTGGAAGCCCTGGAGAGGGAGATTCCTCTCCGGCAACTTTCCCCCACCTCCGAAGAGATCCGCGTTCTTTCCGGGTTCCGGTTCGTGAGCCAGATACCGCTTCTCCTGGTGCTGAATGTGGCGGAGGGGGACATCTCCGCGGAGGCCTATCCGGAACTGGGGGAGATGTCTTCTTCTCGGCACGTCACCCTGATCCGCCTGTCCGCAAGGATCGAGGAGGAGATATCCCGTCTATCCGCGGAGGAGCAATCCGTTTTTCTTAAGGAAATGGGGATCCTGCAGAGGGCCAGGGACCAGCTCGTCCGCGGGGCGTTCGAGGCGATGGATTTCATCTGCTTCATGACGATGAGCGAGGAAGAGGTGCGGGTGTGGAACGTCCGGCGGGGAACCATCGCCGCACACGCGGCGGGAAAGATCCATTCCGACATGGAGACGGGATTCATCCGCGCCGAAGTGATCC
>JBAULH010000108.1:0-7473 GCA_049578085.1 Candidatus Deferrimicrobiaceae bacterium | reverse complement strand
GGTCTCGGCCGTGTAGATGCCCTTCAGGTTCGTCTTGGCTTCGGACTGCTTCGACTTCGCCTGGAACTTGAGGAAGTTGGGGATGGCGATAGCTGCGAGAATACCTATGATCGCCACGACGATCATCAGCTCGATCAAGGTGAACCCTTTCTTGTTCCGTACCATTTTTTTACCCTCCTTTTACTTGGGCTAAACTCGTTTTGCCCATAGAATTTGCAATCCACGTGCCAACATCAAGATTTCAGGTCATCAAACCCCGTCATGATTGTTAGATTTTTTCTATCGTTTATATACCAGATGTCCACCGTCGGATCCTGGTCGATGCTTCCCCAGGCGCAGGCGGAGAACGACTGAGCGCTTGCGCCGGGCGAGAATGCCATCCCTCCGGGAGGGGCATTCCCCAACCCGTACAGCTCGGTACCCAAGGAGAAGGTGTAGTAGTAGACCGACCCTTCCGGTCTCCACCGGATCTCATTAAAACTGTTGGAAAAATAATCGTATTCCCCGAACCAGGAGATTTCGGCTTTGTAAATGGCCTCCAGGTTGGTCTTGGCCTCAGTACGCTTGGTCTTGACGACGAAACTCATGAAATTCGGGATGGCGATGGCGGCCAGGATGGCGATGATCGCCACGACGATCATCAGTTCGATAAGCGTAAATCCCTTGTTTTTCCGCAAGTCCCACCTCACTCCGGCAAGTGAATCAAACACGTTTCCTGGGAGTGAAGCAGGTTTCGTGCCGACTATTCTATTCCGTGTTTCTCCAGGCGGTAACGCATCGAACGGAAGGATATATTGAGGAGTTTGGCGGCTTCGGTCTTGTTCCCGCCGGTCTTTTCCAAGGCTTTGAGGAGCATCGATTTTTCGAGCCTGTCCATCTCTGCGTCGATCGATACCCCTTCCCCGTCGAGGAAATCCGGCGAGAACGGGATCACGACATCCTCCCGGGTGCCCATTTTTGTCACATTCGGGGGGAGGGAGTCCAACGATATGACGTCTTTTGTCTCTATGATCGTCGCCCTCTCGAGGATGTTTTCCAGCTCCCTTACGTTCCCCGGAAAATCATAGGCAATCAGCGCGCGCAGCGCCTCGCCGTCGATCCGGGGAGGTCGCTTGCCCATCTTTTCGGCGAACTTCGTCAGGAAATGCCGGGCGAGAATCGGGATGTCCTCCCTTCGATCACGCAGGGCGGGGACCACGATCTGGATGACGTTTAGCCGGAAGAAGAGATCGTCCCGGAACCGGCCTTCCTTCATCCACTCCTCGAGGTTCTGCTTGGAGGCGCAGATGATCCGGACGTCCACGGAGATGTCGTCGTTGCCGCCGATCCGACGGAAGGACCGCTCCTGGATCGCCCGCAGCAGTTTGCTCTGCATGCCGTGGGGGAGCTCCCCCACCTCATCGAGAAACAGCGTCCCCCGGTGGCCCTGCTCGAACAATCCTTTCTTCTGCTGAACCGCCCCCGTGAAGGCGCCGCGCACGTGGCCGAACAGCTCGCTCTCCATCAGCGTTTCGGGGATGGCCGCGCAGTTGATGGGGACGTACGGATACTCCCTCCGCTCGCTCCGGGAATGCAAGGCGGCGGCGACCAGCTCCTTCCCGGTCCCGCTTTCCCCCATGATCATCACGTTGGCGTTGGTGGGCGCCACCCGCTCGATCATTTCGAAGATCCGCAGCATCGGCTCGCACCGCCCGACGATCCCCTCGTACGACGATTTCTCCTGGACCTCCTCCCGAAGCGCCCGGCTCCGGATGTCGGCCGTTTCCTTGCGGGCGATCGCCTTCCGGATGAAGTCGCGCATCTGGCCGAGGTCGAACGGCTTGGTGATGGTGTCCGCCCCGAGGTTGAGCGCCTCCTTGTCGACGTAATCGTAGGCGCCGAGCTTCATCGCCTCGACCGCCGACTTGTGCTCGGCGTAGGCGGTCATCACCACCACCTCGGTGGACGGATTCTTCTGGATCGCCGCGCGGAGGACCTTCAGGCCGTCGTTTTCCCCGGTCATCCGCAGGTCGGTCAGGACAAGGTCGTAGACGTTTTGCCCGATGGCTTTTTCCGCCTCTTCCAGGGAAGCGGCCGTGTCGACCCTGTACCCTTCCTTCCCGAGGAAGATCTCGAGGAACTGCCGCAGACTCTGCTCATCGTCTACTACGAGAATGTATTCCTTCACTTCCTGCTCCTTGGCGCGACGCAGGGCTTCCCTGGGGAATCACCCCGTCCCGGCGACCGGTTCTTCCTCCTTCTTTCCCTTGCAACCCTTGCGAAGGCATACGGTCTGCGTCTTCCCGCCCTTCCGGATCTTCTCCGTCATCGCGGGATACCCGCAGAACGGGCAGGGACCTGCAACCGGCAGGGTCCAGGTGGCAAACCGGCAATCGGGGTAGCGCGAACAGCTGTAGAACATCTTCCCCGCCCGGGAGGCCCGCTCGACCATCTCGCCCTCCCCGCACTCGGGACATTTCACTCCGATCCCGTACGGGCGGCTGGCGCGGCACTCGGGGTAGCCGGAACAGGCGATGTACCGGGAGCCCTTCCAGCGGCGCACGATCATGGGCTTCCCGCACTTGTCGCACGATACGCCCGCCTCCTCGTCCGGGGCGAGTTCCATACCCCCTTCGGGGGTCTCCCGAAAGTTCGCCGTATGACGGCACTCCGGGTAATTCCGGCACGCGAGGAACTTCCCCGACCTCCCGAAACGGATCACCATCTCCCCCCCGCAGGACGGACAGGGAATCCCCGTCGCGATGAGCTCGTCCTTGAGCTCGGGCATCGCGCTCTTCGCCCGCTCGAGTTCCTCCGAAAACGGCTGGTAGAAATCGTCGAGCGCCCGGCCCATCTCGAGCTCCCCGTCCTCGATCTGGTCGAGCTCCTCCTCCAGCTTGGCGGTGAAGGCCACGTCCATCACGTTCGGGAAACTCTCCTCGAGGAGGTCCGTGACGATCTGCCCGAGTTCCGTGGGGAGGAACTTCCTGTCCTCCATCCGGACGTACCCGCGGTCCCGGATCGTCTTCACGATGGAGGCGTACGTGGACGGCCGCCCGATTCCCTGCTCCTCCAGTTCCTTGATGAGGGAGCTCTCGGTAAACCGGGGGGGCGGCTGGGTGAAGTGCTGCGCGTCCACAAGCTCCCGGAGCACGAGGCGCTCCCCTTCCGAAAGGTCCGGCAGGACGTTCCCCTCTCCCTTCTCCCCGTCGTTTTCCCCCTCCTGGTCCCCGGCCGCCGGGTCGGGCTGCGTGCCGTTCCCCTCTTCGTAGAGTTCGAGATACCCCAGGAAACGGGGAATGGATCCCGTCGCGCGGAACAGATATCCCCCGGACGGGGAACCGGCAGGCTCGCAAAGGATTTCGATGGTGGTCTGCTCGAACTCCGCGGCCGCCATTTGGGAAGCGACGAAACGGTTCCAGATCAGTTCGTACAACCGGTGCTGGTCGCGGGAGAGGATCGGCTTGACCGCAGCCGGCGGGTAGTCCATCGAGGTCGGGCGAATCGCCTCGTGGGCGTCCTGCGCGGATCGCCGGTTCCGGTACGTGTGGGGGGCCGGCGGCAGATAGGCCTCGCCGTGCGCCGCCAGGATGTAGTCGCGCGCGGCGCTCACCGCCTCGGTCGCCATCCGTACGGAGTCCGTCCGCATGTACGTGATGAGGCCTACGAGCCCCGCGCCGGGGACGTCGACCCCCTCGTAGAGCGACTGGGCGACCATCATCGTCCGGTAGGAAGGCATGCGCAGCTTTTTCGCCCCCTCCTGCTGGAGCTTGGATGTGGTAAACGGCGGAGGCGGGGAGCGTCGCCGCATCTTCTTCCTGATCTCCCGGACCAGGAACGGTCCGTTCTCGACCGCCTTATGGAGGACAAGAGTCTCCTCCCCGGTCCGGGGCCGCACCTTCTCTCCCCCCGCCTCCACGAGCTTCGCGGTGAATTCGGGGGGAACGCTCCCCGCGAAGCGGGCGGTGAGTGACCAGTATTCCTCGGGAAGGAAGGAGGATATTTCCTTCTCCCTGGTCGAAATGATCTTTACGGCGACGGACTGGACCCTCCCTGCCGAGAGTCCGCGCCGGACCTTCTTCCAGAGAAGGGGACTCAGGGAGTAGCCCACGATCCGGTCGAGGATGCGCCGGGCCTGCTGGGAATCGAACTTGTTTTTGTCGAGGGGAAGGGGGTTTGCCATCCCCTGGGTGACGCCTTTCTTCGTGATCTCGTGAAAGAGAACCCGCCGGACCTCGACGGGGGGACCGGGCGCCTCCGCCTTCTTCCCTTTCCGGCGTCGGGCTCCTCCGTCCCGGATCGCTTCGGCGATGTGCCATGCGATCGCCTCCCCCTCCCGGTCCGGGTCGGGTGCCAAATAGACCGTCTTCACCGAGCGGGATGCGGTAAGAATCTCGGAGAGGATTTTTTTCCGGTCCTTGATGACGATGTAGTGGGGAGTAAATCCCTTTTCGACGTCCACCCCCAGCCGGCTTTTCGGGAGGTCCTTCACGTGCCCCATGGACGGCAGGACCTGGTACCCCCTCCCGAGAATCTTTTTTATCGTCCTGGCCTTCGCCGGGGATTCGACGATGATGAGCGACTTGGCCATTCTTCCTCCTGGGCAGACCCCCTACGCACGACCGCGCGCGGGGCTTCCCGAATTCGACATCTGTTTATAATAGTCCCCCCTCCGTCTTTCAAGCAATTTTCTGAACTCCATGTCGAGGAGACGGGAAAGGAGATCCGGCACGGGGATGTCCAAGGAAACGGCGATTTCGTTCACGTGCCGCTCCGAGGAGAGAAACCCGAGGATGCGTCGCTCAAGTTCATCCATTGCCTTTTCCTCCCCGCCGACCGCACCGGGAGAGAGGGACCCCCCGTCCCCCCAGCTAAGGGCCTGGAGCACGTCCGGCGCCCCGGTGACGATGGTGGCCCCCTCCTGCAGCAGGCGGTTGCTCCCCTCCGTGTGGGGGAATGCGGGATTTCCCGGAACGGCCATGACCTCCCTTCCCTGTTCGAGGGCAAACCGCGCGGTAATGAGCGCTCCGCTTCTCGCTGGCGCCTCCGCCACCACTACCGCCCTCGCCATCCCGCTGATGAGCCGGTTCCTCGCCGGGAACCGGCGAGGCAGGGGCAGGGCTCCGGGGGGAAATTCGGAGACGACCGCCCCCCGGCCGAGGATGGTTTCCCTCAGCCGCCCGGCCTCGGGGGGGTACAGGACATCCACGCCGCAGCCAAGGACGGCGACGGTCTCCCCCCCGGCCGAAAGCGCACCCTCATGGGCCGAAGCATCAATCCCGCGGGCCATCCCGCTCACCACGGTGACGCCTTGGAACGCAAGGTCGGCCGCAAGGCCACGAGCGAACTCTTTCCCGGCGTCAGTGGGCGCCCGGCTCCCGACGATCGCCACCGGTTTCCCGCCGGTCGGAAGAGATCCCCGCCAGAACAGGACCAGCGGCGCGTCGGATATCGATGCCAGCAGCGCCGGGTATCCGTCGGAGCCGAGCGTCAGGATGCGGGCACCGATCCGTGCGCATGCTTCGCGCACCTCGTCCGCCTTCTCGCCGGCCTCCCGGGAGGTAGCCGCCTCGATCCCCTGGCGCAGGAGGGAATCCCCCTGACGGGAAATATCGCCAGCGAATAAAGGCAGACGGTCCCGGAGCGCCCCAAGCCGGGACAGGTGACGGGCGTTGAACCCTTCCACAAGGGAGAAGCGAAGGAGGATGTCGGCGGACGTCTGCTCGCGCGTCATGTCGCGGGGGGCCACCTCTCTTTCGGTTTCCCCCCGCCCCATCAAGACGCGTGCCGCGCCTTACGAGAAAACGACCCTCACCGGGTTTCGGCGGATCCCCGTCTGGCGACCGCCCCCGCGGGGAAGGACTGGGTTGAATTGGTCACGTACGCAGTCGCCGATCCGGGAAGGACCCGTACGATCACCGCTCTCCCCACCTGGATGTCCACGTCCGCCATGGCTTTTGTGCCGTCCCACGTCGCGTCGTCCCGCCTGTGGTAAAGGCGGAAGAGATCGCCGACGGCCACGCCCGCGTCCGCGCCCCGGTCGAGATAGACGAAATCGCCCGTCGCCAGTTCCACCTTGCGCGATCGCCCGGAGATTACATAGGCCTCGAGCCCTCCGGCCCCCTCCTGCGGAACCACTGGGGAGTAGGACGGGATCTCCTCATGGATCTGGTCTTCCTGCCCCAGGTCCTCGAACGATTTGCGAACGACCGCCATCACTTGTCCGTTCTGCTTCCCCGTCACCTGCAGGACACCCACCAGGAACCGAACATAACCGGAAACCGGCCTGTCTGAAGGGGACCGGACCGGTCCCCGGACGCGGTATACCCCGAGAATCTGGTCCTCCGGGATCTCCTTGTCGAGAGTGAGATAGACCTTGTCTCCCTCCGAAAACGCGACCTTGTCCTGCTCACCGCCCCGGATCGAACCGATCCCTTCCGGACGATCCGTCGTAAACTCCCCGGCGCGCACAAAATCCTCCGGGAGGATCGGCAGCACGGTTCTTGCCGGCGACGCCTCCATTGGAGGTGCCACGGCAGGCGGGGCCATGCCCTCCGGCGCCGTCACGGCAGGTTCCCCTTCCGGCGCAGGGGCGAATTCCTTACCCTCCCACCCGTACTCCCGGGGAGGAGGGGGATACACCACGACGTTGATCCCGGGATAGATGTAATGGGGGTTCGTGATAAACCGGTTGCGCTCCCAGAGGTCGGGCCACAGCCAGGGAGACCCGAGATATTTCCCGGAGAGGTCCCAGAGCGTGTCCCCCTTGACGACGGCGTGGACGAGCCCTTCGGGGTATTCCGCCGGTTGCGCCACGCCCAGGCTCTCCTGTGCAGAGACCGCAAACGGAAAGAACAGGATCGTGCATAGGACCGCCAGAACCGAAACCCTCGTGCCCCATCGTTTCATTCTTCACCTCGCCTCGCGCCCCGCCGGGGGGACACAAAATTATACCTCAATTATGCTAAATATCACTCCTTATAACAAAAATTACATGCCATTTTCATGAGAGTCAAGCGGATTCTTCCCACGGGGTTTCCCGGAGGGAGGATACGATTACGGTACACCGGGCCACTTGAGCAGGAGAAATACCTCACGGTTCCCCTTGGGACCCTTCACCCGGCTTTCCGCCTCCCCCACAACGGAAAAACCGGCGTCCCGGGCGAACTCGCCGATGTCGCGCACCGCCCGCCGCCTAGCCTCCTCGTCCCGCACCACCCCGCCCTTGCCTACCGACCCTTTGCCCGCCTCGAACTGGGGTTTGACCAGGGCAAGCACCTCGGCGCCGGGAAGCAGGAAGGCGCGCAGGGGAGGCAGGATATGCCGGAGCGAGATGAAGGAGACGTCCACCGTGGCCAGGGATACCTTCCGCGGGAGAAGGTCGGGGGAAGCGTACCGGAAATTTACTCTCTCCCTGACGACGATTCTCGGGTCGCGGAGAAGAGAGTCGTCCAGAAGGGACTCCCCCACGTCGACCGCATAGACTTGCGATGC
>JBAULH010000107.1:0-2231 GCA_049578085.1 Candidatus Deferrimicrobiaceae bacterium | reverse complement strand
AGGGAGGAGAGGATGGCGGTGACGGCCCAGGGAAAAGAAACGGCGGTGGAGAAGATCGAGACGACGGAAAACGAGAAAGTGAAGATCAGTATCATCCCGCGCTTTTGCAAGGGGTGCGAGATATGCGTGAAGCTCTGCCCCACGAAGGTGCTGGGGATGGAGATGTTCCTGGTGAAGGTGGTCGACATCGACAAGTGCAATTCCTGCATGTTATGCGAGCTGCGATGCCCCGACTTTGCCATCTTCATCGACAAGAAAAAAGTCGACAAGGAAACAACGGAAAAACAAGAAATCCCAAAAGGAGAATAAAGGTGAGCACGTCAAAACTGCTTCAAGGCAACGAGGCGTGTGCGGAAGGGGCGCTCTACGCGGGGTGCACCTTCTTCGCCGGGTACCCGATCACGCCCGCCACGGAGGTGGCGGAGTATCTGGCGCGAAAGCTCCCGCTGATCGGTGGGGTCATTCTCCAGATGGAAGATGAAATCGCTTCCATGGGGGCGATCATCGGGGCGTCCCTCGCGGGGAAGAAGTCGATGACCGCCACCTCCGGGCCCGGGTTCTCGCTCAAGCAGGAGAACATGGGTTTCGGGATGCTCTGCGAGGTGCCGTGCGTGGTCGTCGACGTGATGCGCGGCGGGCCGTCGACCGGGGTTCCGACCGGCCCCAGCCAAAGCGACATCATGCAGTGCAAGTGGGGGACGCACGGCGACCACCCGGTCATCTGCCTCTCCCCGGCGTACGTCCAAGAGATCTTCTCCGAGACGGTGCGTGCATTCAACCTCGCGGAGAGGTACCGGACCCCCGTGATCGTCGTCTACGACGAGGTCATCGGGCACATGCGGGAAAAGATCGAGATCCCCGAGAAGGGCGTCCTTCCGTTGGAGAACCGGCGCCGGCCGACCTGCCCCCCGTCCGAATACAAGCCGTTCGACGAGACCAAGGGGGACGTTCCTCCGGTGGCCGACTTCTTCAGCGGGTACCGGCAGCACATCACCGGTCTGAACCACGCCTCCGACGGGTTCCCGGTGAACGCCTCGCCTCGGATCCACACGGACGAGCAGAGACTCCTGCGCAAGGTGGAGGCGAACCGGAAGGACATCATCCGCAACGAGATGCTGATGCTTGAGGACGCCGAGGTGGCGGTGTTCGCGTACGGCGTATCCGGGCGCTCCGGGAGGAGCGCCGTGGAGCTGGCGCGCGCCGAGGGGATCAGGGCGGGGCTCCTGCGGCCGCTCACCTTCTGGCCGTTCCCGGAGGACGACGGGGCGGAGATCGCCTCCCGGGTCAAGGCGATCATCGTTCCGGAACTGTCGCTGGGACAGATCATTCACGAAGTCGAACGCTGCGTGAAGGGAAAGTGCCAGGTGGAGGGGATCTTCCGTGTCGACGGCGACCCGATCACGCCCACCCAGATCCTCGATAAGATCAAGGAGGTCAAATAGATGTCCTTCAACTACGATCAATATATCCGGGGAGGGAAGCTCCCTCACATCTGGTGCCCGGGATGCACCTACGGGATCGTCTTCAAGTCGCTTCTCCGGGCCGTCGAGACCCTGAAGATCCCCAAGGACGACATCGCGCTCGTCTCCGGGATCGGATGCGCATCCCGTCTCCCGGGGTATGTCGACTGGAACACGCTGCACACCACCCACGGCCGCGCACTGCCCTTCGCGACGGGGCTGAAGATGGCAAGGCCGGACAAGAAAGTCCTCGTCGTCAGCGGCGACGGCGACGCCACCGCGATCGGGGGGAACCACTTCATCCACGCCTGCCGGCGCAACATCGACATCACGGTCATCGTGCTGAACAATTTCATATACGGCATGACCGGCGGGCAGCATTCGCCGACCACGCCCCCCGGCCACCTGGCGACCACGATGCCGTACGGCAACATCGACCCGAACTTCAACATCCCCGAACTGGCGAAGGGCGCGGGGGCAACGTGGGTGGGGCGGGGGACGGCGTATCACGTCCCGGCCCTCGACAAGCTGATCATCGGCGCCATCGAACACAAGGGGCTGTCGGTGCTCGAGATCATCAACGCCTGTCCCACGACCCACGGCCGCCGGAACAAGTTCCGGAGCCCCACGGACATGCTTCTGTGGATGAAGGATACGGCGCTTCCCGCTTCGGCCTTCGAGAAGCTTCCTCCCGAGAAGACCGCCGGCAAATTTCCCACGGGGGTTCTCCACAAGAGAGAGGCTCCGGAGTTTTCCGAGACCTACTTCGCG
>JBAULH010000106.1:0-2287 GCA_049578085.1 Candidatus Deferrimicrobiaceae bacterium | reverse complement strand
CTACCACTACGCCTTTCACTCCGGCCAGATCCCGCCCCAGGGAGCCAACCGGGGAGGATACCGGAACCCCAAGGTCGACCGGCTCCTGGAGGAAGGACGGAGGGAACCGTCGCGGGAGAAGAGGAAGCAGATCTACGGAAAGGTGCAGACCCTCCTCGCCCGCGACCTCCCCGTGTTCCCCCTCTGGATTCACCGGAACATCCTGGTCCGGGACCGCCGCTTTTCGGGTTTCGTGATCACCCCTGACGAGGACTACACCTCCGTGAAGGAGATGATCCTCTCCCCGAAGAAGGGGCGATGATATGAGGGGGTATCTCCTCGTCCGCCTCCGCCACTTGGTCCCTGTCGTCTTCGGCGTTGTGACGGTCGTCTTCCTCCTCATTCACCTGATCCCCGGCGATCCCGTCGAGATCATGCTGGGCGAGAGCGCCCTTGCCGCGCAAAAGGAGGAGCTTCGCAGGGAGCTTCACCTCGACCGCCCCGTGGTCATCCAGTACGGGGAATTCCTCTTCGGGCTGGTGAAGGGAGACCTGGGGACCTCCTTCCGGAGCCGTGAGCCGGTGCTGCGGGAGATCCTCCGCCGGGTTCCCGCGACCTTTCTCCTCTCGGCCGCCTCGATGGTCGTCGCTCTTCTCATCGCCGTGCCCCTCGGGATCTTGTCGGCGCTTCGGCAGCACTCCCTGTTCGACCATCTGTCCGGATTCCTCGCGATGCTCGGCCTGTCGATGCCGAACTTCTGGCTGGGGCCCCTGCTGATCCTGGTCTTCTCCATCGGGCTCGGGCTTTTCCCCGTCTCGGGGTACGGGACCGCCGGCCACCTGGTGCTCCCCGCGGTGACGATGGGGACCGGGATGGCGGCGATCCTCATGCGGATGCTGCGCTCTTCCCTTCTGGAGGAAATCCGTCAGGACTACGTGCGTGCGGCTTGCGCCCGGGGACTTTCCCGGCGAGCCGCGGTGGTGCGGCACGCGCTTGCGAACTCCCTGATTCCCGTCCTCACCGTGATGGGCCTGCAGTTCGGCGCTCTGCTCTCCGGAAGCATCATCACCGAGACGATCTTCTCCTGGCCGGGGATCGGACGCCTCACCATCCAGGCGATCGAGGCACGGGATTACCCGCTGGTCCAGGGGTGCATCCTGTTCATCGCGATCTGCACGGTGATCGTCAATCTTCTTACGGATCTGCTCTATTCCCGCCTCGACCCGAGGATCCGGTATGGGTGAACGCGCCTCCTGGAGAACCCTGCTGGTCCGCGTCGCCCGGAACCGCGCGGCCGTCGCCGGGGCCGCCGTCGTACTGCTGTTTCTGCTCGTGGCCGTCCTCGCCCCGTGGCTCGCCCCGTACGACCCGGGGGCGCAGGCGCTCGATTCCGGACTGTCCGGCCCTTCCCGGTCCCACTGGCTCGGGCAGGATCGGCTGGGGCGCGATCTGCTGAGCCGGCTCGTGTACGGCGCACGCATCTCGGTTGCGGTGGGGCTGGGCACGGTCTCCCTGTCGCTCCTGATCGGCCTCCTCGTGGGATCGGCGTCCGGATTTTTCGGGGGAAAGGTCGACCACGTCCTCATGCGGCTGGCCGACGTTCTCCTTGCTTTCCCCGGGATCCTGCTCGCCATCGCGATCACCTCCGTACTCGGACCTTCCCTGCGCAACGTCCTCATTGCCTTGTGCGCACTCGGCTGGGTGGGATACGCCCGGCTCATCCGGGGGCAAATCCTGAAGGTCAAGGAGATGGAATTCGTCCAGTCGGCAACGGCGGTCGGGAGCCCTCCCGTACGCCTCCTTCTTGTCCACATCCTCCCGAACGCCATCTCGCCCGTCATCGTCGAGGCGACCTTCGGCATCGCACGGGCGATCGTGGCGGAGGCGGGCCTGAGCTTTCTGGGGCTGGGGGTTAGTCCCCCCACTCCCTCCTGGGGGGCGATGATCAACGAGGGGAGACATTTCCTCTTCGTCGCGCCCCACTTGACCACCGTACCGGGCCTGGCCATCATGGCAACCGTGATGGCCTTCAACTTCCTCGGGGACGGGCTCCGGGACGCGATGGACGTTCGGGAAGAGATCCGGTAGGTTATGAACACGTCCGTGCTTTTCTGAATTCCGGAAACTATTCATCGCCGGGTTCACGGTCGGTGCGATCAAATAGAGGCCTGCGCGCAGGGCTTCAACGGATCTTCAGCACGATCTTTCCCCGCACGTGGCCCGCCTGGCTTCGCCGCTGCGCTTCTGCCGCTTCCTCGAGGCGCATCTCCTGGAGGGCGGGTGGCGTAACGGCGCCACTCTCGATGAG
>JBAULH010000105.1:0-1615 GCA_049578085.1 Candidatus Deferrimicrobiaceae bacterium | reverse complement strand
CGGCCATACCGACAGATAAATTTGAGGAAGGTTGAAATGCAATAGATGGTGCAAACTTCATAATTTGCAGTTGAGTATAATCTCCGCTGACCAGAGGGGCTCCAGGAGCAGGAAAAGGTGGTGATGGATAATATGTTGAATTGTCTATTGTCGTGTCGCGGTAGTCAACGCCAAGGCCACTGACGCCATATGCCGCAAGTCCGAACCGCCAATTGGATTCCTCATCGCCGATGGGAACGGAAAATCCGATGGCCGGAATTGGATAAATGTTATCCTCACTATCGGCGCTAAAAGTTCCTGCTGTAGTTAACCCTGGTGTACCGGCATTGGTAACTTTCGCATCAATCTTAGGCATGAACAGCGTTCCGGAAAAATTAAATTCTGAACCAGGGCAATACTCGCCAAAGCACATGGCTGCCGGATTGGCAAAAACAGCACTAATGGCATCCAATGGTTGGGCGATACCAACGCCTCCCATGGCCCTTGAAATCCCGCCGATGCCAATTAAATTATCTCCATTGGTGGCAAAGGCAGCAGGCGCCAGCATTACTGTAAAGGAAAGAATTATCAAAACAATAAAAATTTTTTTCATCAGCGTTTCCTCCTTTGGTCTCCTTGTGTTATTATAAGTTCATTGTGTGAAATGATAGCATCCTTTAATTATATATGGATTATCTCCCGGTCAATGCAACATCTACGATTACTGAATTAAGGCATCTGCGACCATAGAAGTCAAGAATTTTACAGTTACCCCCAGATTATAATGATCGTTAAGATTATTTAACTGAGTATGGCAGTTCTCACAGGCGGTCACAAGGGTGGTTGCTCCCGTTGCCTTGATTTGCTCCGCTTTTACACTGGATGATTTCATCCGGAAATCCAGTGTTTCTTCCCCCAAGGCAACCAGTCCACCGCCACCACCGCAACACCAGTTGTATGTCGGGTCGGGTGACATTTCACGAAAATCGTTGGTTAAATGTTGTAGGATGTAACGCGGTTCATCTATAACACCACCGTTACGGGCTATTTGACACGGATCATGATAAGTAACGGGGCCATTGAATTTTGACGGATCGAGATTGATCCGACCATTTTTGATATACCGGGCGTGCACTTCGGTGATGGAAGAGACTTTAAAAGGCTGTTTGGCAGCCAATTGCTTCATGACGCGAAATGCTGTTCCGCACTCACAAATACAAACTTCTTTAACTTTTAGCCGCTTCGCTTCATTCAAAATACGATCCAATATGAGTTTCGTCCGTGTGGGGTCTCCGACGAAGGCACCAAAATTTACCGCCTCAAAAAAACTCAACGTCCAATTTTCACCCGCAGCATTGAAAATGGCTGCTGTCGAAACGATCGAGTGTGCACCGGCCAGGGCGACAAAAAGAAGATCCGCGCCTTCGACATCCATGGGTATGGCGGTTTCGCCCGCTTCCATCTTCCACTTTTTGACAACGTCTTTCTCCAGATTTTTAATCCCTTTCATAAAGCTTTCTTTAAAAATATCAAGAGATTTACCTTTTTCGATAGAAGTGTCGGCCAACAGTGTTAGAATTTCCGGCTCACTATGGGCACCGATTAGGAGCAACTTCGCTATGGACATAATCATCTG
>JBAULH010000104.1:0-16214 GCA_049578085.1 Candidatus Deferrimicrobiaceae bacterium | reverse complement strand
CCGCGAGACCCTGGCAAAGAAGGACCCCGATCCCATCCTCCTTGTCCGCCCCACTCCGGTGGAAAAGGAGCACAAGCGTACCGCGGCGGCGAAGACCACACCCAAGGGAACCCTGATGGTGCAGGTGGCCGCGTTCCGCGACAGGGCGGCGGCCGAGGCATTCCGGAAGCGGCTGCAAAAAGACGGATTCCCGGCGGGCATGGTAACGGGGGGAGGCTACCACAAGGTTGTCGTCGGTCCGTATCCGGACCGGGAGGCGGCAACCCGCGCGATCCGGAAGCTGAAGTCCGAATGGAAGGTGAATTCGTTCCTGGTGCGGAGATGAAGCAACGATGAAGTTGCAGCCCCCAGAGGAGGTCTTCCTTGCGCAGGCGGGTCCCGGGTCGGTCATCCCCGTCTGGCAGGAGTTCCACGCGGATCTGGAAACGCCGGTTTCGGCATACCTGAAAATCGCGGCCCGGTACCCGGACGACCATTTCCTCCTGGAAAGCGTCGAGGGAGGGGAGAAATGGGCCCGGTATTCTTTCATCGGTTTCGACCCGTACATCCGGTTCCGCATCGACCGGAATACGGTGACGATAACCAGGGGCGGAAAATCCGAAATCCGCACGGCGGCCGGGGACCCGATGAAAGAGCTGGAAGGCATCCTTTCAGGCATACGGTATGCCCAGGCGGAGGGGCTCCCGAGGCTCTCGGGGGGCGCCGTAGGGTTCATCGGATATGACTACGTACGGAACATCGAGAGGATTCCGGACACCCATCCCGACGAAGGAACTCCCGACGCACTCTTCCTCTTCCCCTCGCGACTCGTGATATTCGACAACGTAAAACACACGATTCGGATCGTGGTACAAGGACAGGGCGGGGGTTCACGACCCGAATCCGAGGAATACCGGCGGTGCATTCAAGCTATCGAGGAAGTGAAGGAGGTCCTCCAGGGCCCCCTCCGGTGGACCGACATTCCCGAGGAGGCGGGCGACGCGGCGCCGCCTTCCTTCGAGGTTCCGCGGGAAGTCTTCCTCTCGGCCGTCCGGAAAGCGAAAGAATACATCCGGGAAGGGGAGATCATCCAGGCGGTTCTTTCCAACCGTTCGCGGGTCCGGACGAGGCGCTCCCCGTCGGAGGTGTACCGCGTACTGCGTTCTCAGAACCCTTCCCCCTACATGTTCCTGCTGAAATTCGGCGACCTCGCACTGGTGGGGTCTTCTCCGGAGATCCTGGTCCGTCTGGAGGGGGACCTTATACAGCTCCGCCCTATCGCCGGCACGCGTCCCCGGGGAACGACAGCCGAGGAAGACCGTCGCATGGAGGCCGAACTCCTCTCCGACCCGAAGGAACTTGCCGAGCACGTGATGCTCGTGGACCTCGGGAGGAACGACGTCGGCCGGGTGTCGGAGTGGGGGACGGTCAAGGTGGACGAGCAGATGGTGGTGGAGAGGTATTCGCACGTGATGCACATCGTCTCCAACGTCATCGGAATACTGCGCAAGGAGATGACCGCATTCGACGTTCTCCGCGCGGCTTTTCCTGCGGGGACGGTCACGGGGGCTCCGAAAGTCCGGGCGATGGAGATCATCGAGGAGCTCGAACCGTTCCGGCGGGGGATCTATGCGGGGTCGGTAGGGTATTTCGACCTGCAGGGGAGCATGGATTTCTGCATCACGATCCGCACGATCGTTATGAGGGGCGACGAGGCGCTGATCCAGGCGGGGGCCGGAATCGTCGCCGATTCGGACCCGGACAGGGAGTGGGAGGAGATCCACAGCAAGGCCCGGATCCTCTTCCGGGCGGCGGGGGCGAACGAGCAGGCGGAAAAGAACCGGTGATCGCAGTAATCGACAACTACGATTCCTTTACCTACAACCTCGTCCAGTACCTGTGCGAACTCGGGGCGGAGGTGAAGGTATACCGGAACGACGCCGTTTCAGTCGAGGAACTGGTCGGTCTTTCGCCCGACGGCCTCGTCATCTCCCCCGGCCCGGGTGGTCCCGAGAGTGCGGGCATATCCCTCGAAGCGGTTCGGACGTTTTCGGACCGGATACCCATACTGGGCGTGTGCCTCGGGCACCAATGCATCGGGAAGGCATTCGGGGGGAAGGTTGTACACGCCAGCACTCTGATGCACGGAAAGACCTCGCAGATCCTGCACAACGGGAAGGGAATCTTCTCCATGATCGAAAACCCGATGACGGCGACGCGATACCACTCGCTTGCCATTGAGCGGGAGTCTCTGCCATCGGTGCTCGAGGTGTGCGCCGAGGCGGAGGACGGCGAGGTGATGGGAATCCGGCACGTCTCCCGGCCCGTATACGGGGTGCAGTTCCACCCCGAATCGATCCTTACGCGGTACGGCATGAGGATTCTCGAGAATTTCCTCTCGCTCATCGACCCGCGTCAGCCGGTTCGCCTTTGCTTTGGCAACATGCGCGAAGCGATCTCCCATGTGGCGTCGGGGAAGAACCTGACCCCGGACGCGATGCAGGACGCAATGAACATGATCATGGGGGGCGAGGCGACCCCCGCGCAGATTTCCTCGTTCCTTTCCTGTCTGGCGATGAAAGGGGAGACGACGGAGGAAATCACGGCGGCGGCTTTGGTGATGCGGCAGAAAGCGGCGAAGATCTCGGCCCCTGCGAATGAACCCCTACTCGACACGTGCGGAACGGGGGGGGACCGGTCCGGCACCTTCAACATCTCGACGACGGTGGCCTTCGTGGCTGCTGGGGCGGGAATTCGCGTCGCCAAGCACGGGAACCGGTCGGTCACCAGCCGTTCCGGGAGTGCCGATGTTCTCGAAAGCCTCGGCATGAACCTCCAGGCATCGTTTGCGGACGTCCAGCGGGCGCTTACCGAGGCCGGCGTCACGTTCATGTTCGCCCCGAAGTTTCATGCGGCCATGAAGTACGCGATCGGCCCCCGCCGCGAAATCGGTATCCGGACGATCTTCAACATTCTGGGCCCCTTGAGCAACCCCGCCGGGGCGAACCGGCAGGTCGTCGGGGTATACAGCGAGGACCTCGGGGAGCCCTACGCCCGGGTGCTGGCGGAACTCGGGCAACGGCGGTCCTTCGTCGTCCACGGGACCGACGGCATGGACGAGGTGACCCTTTCCGCTCCGACGATCGTGTGGGACGTCCAGGAAGGAGCGGTGAGAAGGTACCTGTTCGACCCGCGGTCGGTAGGGTTCGAATGCGCCTCCTCCCAGGAAATCAAGGGGGGCGATGCGGCGACGAATGCCCGGATCCTCAAGGAGGTTCTGTCCGGGAAGCCAGGCTTTACCCGGGATGCGGTCCTCCTCAACGCGGGATTCGCCATCGTTGCGGGGGGGAAAGCGGAAGATGTGCGGGAAGGCATTGCCCTGGCCAAGCGATCGATCGACTCGGGCGTTGCGATGGATCGGCTCCGGAAGTTCCTGGACATCCTGGGGACCGGGGAAGCGGTTTGACCTCGAAGACGCAACACCTCGCCCGGATCGTGTCCGCCGTCCGGGAGGAACTGGCTGAGAGGAAGGCCACCGTGCCGTTCCCGGTGATTGCTGACAAGGCGCGAGCGGACCTCCGCCGCCGGGACATCCGGAATTTTCTGGGTGAGGGGCCAGGCATCATCGCGGAGATCAAAAGGGCCTCTCCGTCCCGGGGATGGATCCGAAAGGACCTCGACGCGGCGGGAACCGCAAGGTCATACGCAAGGGGCGGGGCCTGCGCGGTGTCGGTGCTGACCGAGAGCCGGTTTTTCGGGGGGACGTTGCGGGATCTCTCGGACGTAAGCGCCGCCTGCGGCGACCTTCCCGTCCTCCGGAAGGATTTTGTGCTGGACGAGTACATGTTGGCCGAATCGCGCGTGAACGGCGCCGACCTCGTACTCCTGATCGTCGGGGTTCTGGGGAGGAAAACGGCCGGGATGGTACGCCGGGCCGCGGAGTACGGCCTGGAGCCCCTGGTGGAAGTTCACGATGAAGAGGAGATGAGGGTAGCTGCGGAAAGCGGCGCGACGATCATAGGGATCAACAACCGGGACCTCGCGTCGCTTAGGGTCGATCCGGACACGGCGGCCCGGCTTCTCCCCCTGTCGCCACCCGGGGTGCTCAAGGTAGTCGAAAGTGGCATTTCCTCCCATACGGAGGTGAAGAGATATTACGATATGGGGGCGGATGCGTTTCTCGTGGGAGAAGCGATCGTACGGTCCCCGGATGCAGGGGAGACGATCCGGATGCTTAAGTCGGGAGTGTACAATAAAGAACCAGAAAAGGAGCGTATCAAATGGAAACGAAGATCATCCTGAAAGACTCGGAAATTCCGAAGACCTGGTACAACATCATGGCCGACATGCCCAACCCCCCGGCCG
Organism: Candidatus Deferrimicrobiaceae bacterium; assembly: GCA_049578085.1. Lineage (GTDB taxonomy): Bacteria > Desulfobacterota > Deferrimicrobia > Deferrimicrobiales > Deferrimicrobiaceae > CSP1-8. The sequence goes on along the minus strand of JBAULH010000104.1, from coordinate 11,870 downwards.
CGGTTCTTCACCCGGGGACCGGCAAGCCGATCACCCCGGACGACCTCGCCCCGCTTTTTCCGATGGCTCTCATCGAACAGGAGGTCGCAACGCAGCGCTTCATCCCGATCCCCGACGAGGTCCGAAAGATTTATTCTCTCTGGCGACCTTCGCCCATGTACCGGGCCAAGCGGCTCGAGGAGGCGATCAAGACCCGGTCCCGGATCTATTTCAAGCACGAGGGAGTGAGTCCCGCGGGCAGCCATAAGCCGAACACCGCCATCCCGCAGGCGTATTACAACAAGATGGCCGGAAGAAAGCGCATCGCCACAGAGACGGGTGCGGGGCAGTGGGGATCGGCGCTTGCACTCGGGACCAGCTTCTTCGGCCTCGAATGCAAGGTGTACATGGTGAAGGTCAGCTACTATCAGAAGCCCTATCGGCGGATGCTGATGGAGGTCTTCGGAGCGAAGGTCGTACCATCACCGAGCGGGGACACCCAGTGCGGCAGGCAGATCCTGGCCACCGACCCGGATTCGCCGGGATCGCTCGGGATCGCGATCAGCGAGGCGGTGGAGGATGCCGCAACCCGGGAGGACACAAGCTACTCGCTGGGTTCGGTGCTGAACCACGTCCTGCTTCACCAGACGGTGATCGGCCTGGAATGCCAGGAACAGATGAAGATCGCCAACGACTATCCAGACGTGATCATCGGCTGCGTCGGCGGCGGAAGCAACATGTCCGGACTTGCGTTCCCGTTCCTTCGCGACAAGATCGCGGGGAGCAGGAACCCGCGCGTGATCGCCGTGGAACCGGCCTCCTGCCCGACCTTGACCAAGGGAGTGTACGCCTATGACTTCGGAGACACGGCACGGTTAACCCCTCTCGTGAAAATGTACACCATCGGCCACGATTTCGTTCCGGCGGGGATCCATGCGGGGGGGCTGCGCTACCACGGAGATTCTCCCCTGGTCAGCCAGCTCTACCATGAGGGGCTGATCGAGGCGCAGGCCTATCACCAGACGGGAGTTTTCCAGAGCGCGCTGGTCTTCGCACGGGCGGAAGGGATCCTGCCCGCGCCCGAAACGGCGCATGCCATCCACTCGGCGATAGTCGAGGCGAAGAGGGCGGACGAGGAGGGGAAGGAGAGAGCGATCCTCTTCAATCTGAGCGGCCATGGTTTCTTGGACCTTGCGGCGTACGACGATTTCCTGGCGGGCAAGCTTGTCGACCACGAGCACCCGGAGAGCAAGATCCGCGAAGCGCTCTCCCGCCTGCCGAAGGTGGGGGCGTAAGGAGGGAGATGTTCCGGATCAAGGTGTGCGGGGTGACCTCCCCCGAAGACGCGGTTCTGGCCGTCGAAGCCGGCGCGGACGCGGTGGGGATCAATTTCTTCCGGGAATCGGTCCGGTATGTCGCCCCGGAGACGGCCGGTCCGATCGTGGAGGCGATACGGGAGAGAGCAACCGCGGTAGCCGTGTTTGTCAACGAGAGCCCGGAGAGGATCGCGAAGATCTGCGGGAAACTCGGGATCGGGGTGGTCCAGTTGTCGGGGCACGAACCTGCGGCCGGCGCCGCCCGTATCCGGTATCCGGTGATCAAGGCGGTGCACATGGAGAACGGGTCCGTTCTGGACGCGTTTCGGGACTACCCGTGCCGTGCGTTTCTCTTTGACGCCTCCCTACCCGGGGAGTACGGGGGAACCGGAAAGTCCCTCGACTGGGAGGCTCTCGGGCGAACGACAGGAGGCCCCCTCGTCCGGTTCGGGAAAGGCGGTTCGTCCGGTTCGGGCCGCCCATGGATGCTCGCCGGGGGACTGACTCCGGAGAACGTGGCAGATGCCATCCGGGCGGCACGGCCGTTCGGGGTCGACGTGGCTTCCGGCGTCGAGGCGGCACCCGGGAAGAAGGACCCGGGAAAAATGAAGGCGTTCGTGGATCGCGCGAGAGGAGGATTCGGGATTGCGGGAATCGGCGGGTAATCGCTGGCCTGACCGGAACGGGCATTTCGGCCCCTTCGGGGGGCGGTACGTTGCGGAAACGCTGATGACCGCGCTCATCGAGCTGGAAAAGGCGTACCGGGAGACGGTACGGGACAGGCGATTCCGGGAGGAATGGGACGGTATGCTCCGGGAATACGCAGGACGTCCCACCCCCCTCTACTTCGCCCGCCGCCTAACGGAGAAGGGGAAGGGGGCGAAAATCTACCTGAAACGGGAGGATCTCGCCTTCACGGGTTCTCACAAGATCAACAACACGCTTGGACAGGGACTTCTTGCCAGGAGGCTTACAAAGAGCCGGATTATCGCGGAGACGGGAGCGGGGCAGCACGGCGTGGCCACTGCGACGGTGTGCGCGAAGATGGGAATTCCCTGTGCGGTCTACATGGGGTCGGAAGATATCCGCCGCCAGCGAACGAATGTTTTCCGGATGCGACTTCTCGGTGCGGAGGTCGTCCCGGTCCGCTCCGGGAGCAAAACCCTGAAAGACGCCATGAACGAGGCGCTGCGGGACTGGGTTACGAACGTCCGGACCACCTATTATCTTATCGGGTCCACCGCGGGGCCCCACCCCTATCCGATGATGGTCCGCGATTTCCAGTCCGTGATCGGGAAGGAGTGCATCCGGCAGTTTCAGAAGATCGAAAACGGTCTTCCCTCCGCGGTCGTAGCCTGTGTGGGAGGGGGAAGCAACGCCATGGGAATTTTTACCCCGTTCCTGGTACGGAAAAAAGTGAAGCTCGTCGGAGTGGAAGCCGGTGGGCTGGGACTGGCAACGGGCAGGCACGGGGCGTCCCTTTGCCGGGGGCGCACGGGCGTGCTGCACGGGAGCAAATCGTTCGTTTTACAAGATGCAAGCGGCCAGATCCGGGAGGCCCACTCCATATCCGCGGGGCTTGACTACCCCGGAGTCGGGCCGGAGCATGCGTTCCTCAAAAGCACCGGACGGGCCGTCTACGTTGCGGTCACGGACCGGGAGGCGCTCGAGGGGTTCGACCTGCTCTCGCGCTTGGAGGGGATCCTGCCGGCCCTCGAATCTTCCCACGCAGTCGCGTACGGATTCCGCCTCGCGCGGAAAATGCGAAAAACCGAGTCGGTCGTGATCAATCTGTCCGGGAGGGGAGACAAGGACATCACCATCGTTGCGGAAAGGAAGAGGGCCGGGCGTGTCCCGCATTGAGAAGGCGTTCGCCCGCCTCGGAAAATCCGGGGAGAAGGGGCTGGTGGTCTTCCTTACCGCGGGGGATCCGGCCCCACGTGCCTCTTTGGCCTACTTGTGCAGCGCGGCCGAAGGGGGAGCGGACATACTCGAACTGGGGATCCCGTTTTCCGACCCGATGGCGGACGGACCGACGATCCAGGCGGCTTCCCGGCGCTCCCTCGCGGCAGGAATGACTCCCGGACGCGCACTGTCCCTGCTGTCCGACTTCCGGAAGAGACATGACACGCCCGTGGTGATGTTCGGGTACTTTAACCCTTTCCTTCAGTACGGGGTGCGGGAATTCTGCCGGGATGCCCGGGTCGCCGGAGCGGACGGGGTCCTGGTGGTGGATCTTCCTCCGGAGGAAGCCCGGGAGATGGCCCCACAGGCAAGAAGATCGGGGCTGGACTGGATCCCGCTCGTTTCTCCGACCAGCGACGAGAAGCGGATACGGAACGCGTCCGCGATCGGTTCGGGTTTCCTGTACCTGATTTCGGTTACCGGGATCACAGGGACAAGAAAATCGCTCCCCCCCCGACTCCTGAGGTGGACGCGGGAGGTGAATGCGCAGACCCGCCTTCCCGTCGCGGTTGGTTTCGGGATCTCCCATCCCGCCATGGCGAAGGCGGCGGCCTCCCACGCCGATGCAGCCGTAGTCGGGAGTGCATGCGTCAAGGTGGTGGAGCGTCACGGGACCTCTCGGAAGGGCCCGGACGCCCTCCGACGGTTCGTGTATTCCCTCAAGAAAGCGATGAGGTGACCGAGCAATGGCGATACGACTGTTCCGGAAAAAGGAGGAAGGGGAAAGGCGGATCAAGACCCCCGATGGGGTGTGGATCAAGTGCGACGCCTGCCTTGAGATCATCTACAAGCCCGAGGTCGAGCGGAATCTCAACGTTTGTCCGAAATGCAATTACCATTTCCGGATTCCGGCTCCGGAAAGGATCCACTCCATTGTGGACGAGGGAACGTTCCAGGAATTCGGGGAGGACCTCGAGTCCGTTGACATGCTCTCCTTTACGGACACGAAAAAGTACACCGACCGGCTCAAGGATGCGAAAAAGAAGACGGGACGCAAGGAAGCGGTGATCACGGGTACCGGTAGGATCAACGGGATCGAGGTCGTCCTGGGGGTGCTAGACTTCGAGTATCTCGGCGGGTCCATGGGATGCGTGGTTGGGGAGAAAATCACGATGGCGGGCGAGCACGCCCTTGAACGGAAGCGCCCGTTCCTTATCATCAGCGCGTCCGGCGGGGCGAGGATGCAGGAGGGGACGTTGTCCCTGATGCAGATGGCAAAGACCAGCGCCGCGCTGGCAAGACTTTCCGGCGCGAAGCTTCCCTTTATCAGCGTGATGACCGATCCTACCACGGGGGGAGTTGCTGCGAGTTTCGCCATGCTCGGAGACATCATCATATCGGAGCCCGGGGCGCTCATCGGGTTTGCCGGACCCCGCGTCATCGAGCAGACGATCAAGCAGAAGCTTCCGGAGGGATTCCAGCGCGCCGAGTTTCTCCTGGAACACGGGATGGTGGATATGATCGTCGAGCGGACGAGGCTTAAGCCGACGCTGACGCAGATTCTCCGGTTTCTGGAGCCCCCCGCCGGGAAATGAGACACACAGGGGGGGGCCGGCGTCCGGAACGGATTCGGCCGGGACTCGAACGCATTCTCGCCGCATGCGAAATGACGGGGCACCCCGAACGTGCCTTTCGGACGGTTCACATCGCCGGCACGAACGGGAAGGGATCGACCGCATGCTTCGTGGATGCGGTCCTTCGCCGGATGCTGGCCGAGCCCGTCGGCCTGTATACGTCCCCGCACCTTCTCATGCCGGAGGAACGAATCCGCGTGGGGGGAGAGAAAATTCCCCCCGACGACTTTGCCCGGTCAGTCGAGAAAGCCGCTGTGCTTTCCGAAGGCGTTGCGGACGGGGTCGGGGAGCCCCTTTCCTACTTCGAAGAGATGACATGGATCGCTTGCGACTGGTTCCGTGAGAGGGAAGTATCCCTGGCCGTCATGGAGACCGGGCTCGGAGGGCGATGGGATGCGACGAACCTCTGCCTCCCCGTGGTGTCCATCATTACGAACGTCGGGCGGGACCATGCGGAATGGCTCGGCAAATCCCTCAAGGAGATCGCTTCCGAGAAGGCGGGGATCCTGCGGGAAAATACCCCCGCGGTTCTGGGAAGACTTCCCCCGTCCGCCCGGAAAGTCGTCCTTTCCGTGGCGAGGGCAAAAGGAAGCCGGGTCTGGGAAATAGACCGGGACCTTCGCTGGGAAGAGTGCCCACAGGGGCGAATATCCTTTCTCCTCCCCGGTATTTCCCTCAAGCGAATCATGGTCCGTATGCAGGGGGAATTTCAGCGTCACAACGCCCTGCTTGCCCTGGCGGCCTCGTGGATCGTGGCTGCGTCGCGGGGTGTGGCGGAGGAAACATTCGCGCGGGCCGCGCGGCGCGCCCTGGGAGAGGCGAGCTGGCCCGGTCGGTATGCGCCCCTGCCCGGGAAGCGAAACGCCGGGGCCTGGGTTGATGGAGCCCACAACCCGGCTGCCGCAGGGGCCCTTGCACGGGAATTGGCAAAGAGAAGAAGCGGCGTGAGAGCGGAAAGGATCGTGGCTCTGTGGAGCATGCTCGTCGACAAGGACATTGCCGGCTTCCTCAGGGAAATCGCTGCCGTCGTGGACGGCGTCGTGGCCTATCGCATGGAGGCGGACCGGGCTGCCCCGCTGCCCGTCCTGTCGTCCGCGCTCCGCAAGGCGGGGATCCGGTACCAGGAGGCGAAAGACTTCGCCGATGGGTGGGCCATCGCACGGAGATGGGCGGGCAAGGAGGGAATGACCATCGTGTGCGGTTCCCTGATGGCGGCGGCGGACGCCTACCGGTTCCGCGGGGGGAGAGTCGGGTGAATCTCCAGGGAGGGAGAAAGGCCGCTTTCCTTGCCTGCGCAGCGATACTGATCGTTTTCGTCTCAGGGGTGCGGCCGGTGAAGGCCGATAGCGCAGAAGCGTTTTCGGAGATTGCACCGTTGCTCGAGGAAGGAATTTCGTTGGGAGGTCCCGTAACCCTGACCGCGGACACGATATCGTACGATGAAGACACCGGGGTTGCGTTCGCCGAAGGGAACGTCGAAGTAGGTTTCGGCGACAGGACGATCCGGGCGGACCGGATCCTGTACAACGCGGGATCGGGGGAAGCGGAGTTCACCGGGAACGTGCACTACGAGCAGGAGGGGGACGAGTTCTCCTTCGACAGAATCGTGCTCAACATCAGGACCGAACTCGGCGTACTGTACAACGGGAGGATACGCATCAGCTCGAACCGGTTCCAGATTACGAGCGAGCGGTTCGAGAAGACCGGGAAGCAGTCTTTTTTCATCCGGAAGGGGGAGCTTACGACATGCCCCTGCGAACCCGAACCGGACTGGAAATTCGGAATCCGCCGATCGAATGCGACGATCGACGGATATGTCGTGGCCCGGGATGTGACGTTCCGTATCCGGGGCATTCCCGTTCTCTGGTTCCCGTGGGCCGCGTTCCCCGTCAAGCTCAATAGACAGAGCGGGTTACTGCTTCCCTCGTTTTCCCACAGCTCCTCGCGCGGCTTTTCGCTCCAGTTGCCTTACTACTGGGCGATCAACCGATGGAGCGATGCCACGTTCACCCTGGACGCGATGACGCGGAGGGGATTCCGGCCGGAGGCGGAGTACCGGTTCGCGCTCAACAGCAAATCGGAGGGTGACGTCAGGGCGACCTTGTATTACGACCAGGAGACAAAGGATACAAGGTACCGGTATTACGGGGAAAACAGATTCCAGTATTCGGAGCACTGGTCCGCGAATGCCCGGTGGGACATTCCCTCCGATGACCGGTATTACTTCGACCTGGTGGAGGAGGACATCCTTACGACGGCCCGGCACGTTCCCTCGCGCGGGTTCACCGCGTGGAAGGGATCGAACGATTCGCACGCCCTTTCCGTGACCTGGGTGGCAGATGTCCAGGGGACGCCCGACGATAATACCGTACAGAGGCTTCCCGAATACTCGGCTACGATTCTTCCCCGTTCTCTGGGACAAACGGGAGTTGCCGCCGGGGGCGAATTGCAGACCACATATTTCTACCGCCGGGCCGGGGATCGGGAGGCAAGGGGGAGGGGCTCGGTGGACTTCTCCCGGCCCATCACCCTCTACCCGTCGGTTTTTTTCACACCGTTTTTTTCTGTGGACTTCCTCGAGTCGGTCCCCACGTCGGACAAGACCGGCATGCAGTCGGCGGGGCGGGTCGTGCCCAACGGAGGGGCAACCCTGGAACTGGATTTCCGGAAGGAATTCCTGCGGAGCGGAGGCACCCGCCTCGTCCATATCGTCAGCCCGGTGGCGGGATTCCGATGGGTTCCCAAAGTCGACCAGGCCGACATTTCCGTCACCGACATGTGGTCACGGGTCGCCGAACAGCGTCAATTTCTCTTCTCTTTGTACCAGAGGCTGCTCCGCATGGGGGAAAGCGGCCCTTCCGAAGTCGCCATTCTCGAACTGTCCTGGGCCCTGGAGATGGATGATCGCGATGCGCCCGCGCCGTACGTCGATCCCCTTTCGCCTTTCGTGCGAACCTTGCGGAGCCAGATCGATCTGGCCGCGGGGGAGGAGGAACGGAAGGTATCGCGCTCCTCGGATCTGTTTGCCCGGTTTCGGGTGGCCCCCGCACCGAAATGGAGACTCTCGGGGGAGACCCTTTTCGATCCCGGGGAGAACAGGATCACCACGGCGCGGGTAGGAGGGGAGTGGAGGGAGAGTGACCTGAACAGGGCACTCCTGGAGTACCGAAGCTCGCGGAATCTTGCCGAGGACGTTCACGCCCTGCTGAACTTCCGTCCCTTCCGGGTGCTGGGATTACAGACCACGGCGGACTATTCCCTTCGGAACGGAGAATTGACGGAGGGGTCGGCGACCCTGACGTGGTACCCGCGCAGCGAATGCTGGAGCTTGGGATTCAAGGTGAACCAGAAGGCGAGACCCGACGAAACCAGTTTCCGCCTCATGTTCAGCCTGAGCGGTATCGGAACGATCGGAATCTAGGGTCGGGGCGAGGCGGGGGAGACGACGCGAATGACGGGGCGGAATCAGACCGCGCGGGCGGGGAAAATGCTGGTCACCGGGGCGGACGGCCTGCTCGGGAAGGAAATACGCCGGACGTTTTCTTCCGGTTATGAAATGCTGGCCACGGACCTTGCGGAGTGCGACGTGACGAGCGCAAAGGCGTGCATGCAGCATGTCGGCGGGTTTCTCCCGGACGTGGTCCTTCATTGTGCCGCCTACACGGCCGTGGATCGGGCCGAGCAGGAAGAGGGAATCGCCTTCGATATAAACGCTGGGGGGACCCGGAACGTGGCTCTCGCCTGCCGGGAGCATCGGGCCCTGCTCGTCACGTTCGGAACGGACTACGTTTTTGATGGAAGGTCGAAACGCCCCTACGGAGAGGACGATCCCACCTCTCCGTTGTCCGCGTACGGCAGGAGCAAGCTCGCCGCCGAGAAAGCGGTTCAGGAGGTCGCCCCGGATTTTCTTCTGCTGCGCACGCAGTGGCTGTTCGGCGCAACGGGAAGGAACTTCGCCCTCTCCGTTCTCGCGCGGGCCGAAAAGGGAGAGGAGCTTACGGTCGTATCCGACCAGAGGGGTTGCCCGACCTACACACGGGATCTGGCCGACGCGGCACGGCGGTTGCTCGATGCCGGCGCGCGGGGCATATTCCATTTCTCCAACGAGGGGGAAACCACGTTCTACGACTACGCCGCCTTCCTTCTCGCGCATGCCGGAATGGGCCGGGCGCGGCTGTCGGCCATCTCCTCGCAGGACCTTCCCCGGGAAGCGTATCCTGCGCCCCGTCCCGCCTATGCGGTTCTCAGCAAGGACAAATACCGGAAGGCGACGGGGGTCTCCCCCAGGCGATGGGAGGATGCGGTTACCGATTTCCTGCGAAACAGAGAAAGAGGGGAAGCACCGAAATGAAGATTATCGTGACCGGGGGGGCCGGTTTCATCGGATCGAACATCGCCGACGCGTACGTCGACGCCGGACACGAGGTTATCGTGCTCGACGACCTTTCGTCGGGGAAGAAGGAAAACGTCCCGGCCGCCGCCCGGTTCGTCCTCTGCGACATCGGCTCGGACACGGCGGAAGAGGCGATCCGGACGTTCCGCCCCGAAGTCGTCAATCATCACGCGGCCCAGATCAACGTACGGGCCTCCGTCGCCGACCCGGGGTTCGACGCACAGGTGAATATTCTCGGGACGATCCGGCTCCTGGAGGCGTGCCGGCAATATGGTGTACGCAAGTTTCTCTTCGCGTCCTCGGGCGGGGCCGGCTACGGGGAGCAGGAGTCCTTCCCCGCCGACGAGAGCCATCCGTTACGGCCCGTAAGCCCCCACGGGGCGGCGAAGATGTCCGTCGAACTCTACCTGGGTTTCTACCGGGCTCAGTACGGTTTGGACTACACCTCGCTGCGGTACGCGAACGTCTACGGTCCCCGGCAGGACCCGCACGGCGAGGCGGGTGTTGTAGCCATTTTCTGCGAACGGCTCCTCAAAGGACAGGTCGCGATCGTAAACGGCGACGGGGAGCAGACGCGGGACTACGTTTACGTGGGAGACACCATCCGGGCCAACGTCGCCGCGCTCGAGAGGGGCGGAGGCCGGGCCATCAACATCGGCACCGGCATCGAGACGAGCGTAAACACGCTTTTCCGCATTCTCCGCGACCTCTCGGGAAGCTCCCAGGAGGAGATGCACGGGCCCGCCCAACCGGGGGAGCAGCGCAGGTCCTGCCTGGAAAACCTTCTGGCATTGGAGGAACTCGGGTGGTATCCTGAGGTGGCATTGGAAGAAGGACTCGCCCGGACGCTTTCGTTCTTCCGAGAAAAAATCCGAACTTCCGGCACGTGGTAGGAATGGGCGCAGAACACATCCGCAACTTTTCCATCATCGCCCATATCGACCACGGGAAATCCACCCTCGCGGACAGGTTGATGGAGATCACGGGGACGCTTACGAGCCGGGAGAAGATGGACCAGTTTCTCGACAAGATGGAGATCGAACGGGAAAGGGGAATCACCATCAAGGCCCAGACCGTCCGGATGAACTACCGGGGAAAGGACGGCAGGGAGTATGTGTTCAACCTGATCGACACCCCGGGGCACGTCGACTTCTCCTATGAAGTTTCCCGGAGCTTGTGTGCCTGCGAGGGGGCGATCCTGGTCGTCGACGCATCCCAGGGGGTCGAGGCGCAGACCCTGGCCAACGTGTACATGGCCCTGGGGCAGAATCTGGAAATCATTCCGGTCCTGAACAAGATCGATCTCCCCAACGCGGAACCGGAACGGGTCCGGCAGGAGATCGAGGACGTGATCGGGCTCGATACGGCGGATATGATCTCGGTCAGCGCCAAGAAAGGGACCGGAGTCGAGGAAATCCTCGAGGCCGTGGTGCGTCGGGTTCCTCCCCCCTCCGGAGACGAAACGTCCCCCGCGAAGGCGCTGATCATCGATTCCTGGTTCGACAACTACCAGGGGGTGATCATCCTTGCCCGGATGTTCGAGGGGCGGCTCACACCCGGACAGAGGATCGCCTTCATGGCTACGGGCAGGACGTTCGAAATCCAGAAGGTCGGCGTTTTCTCCCCTCACCCGAAAGAGACGGATTCTCTCGGCCCCGGCGAGGTCGGGTTCGTGATCGCGAACATCAAGACCCTCGACGAAACGAAGGTCGGGGACACGATCACCGACGCGAAGCATCCCGCGGCCGTCCCGCTCCCCGGTTTCCAGGTCATCCGACCGATGGTCTTCGCTGGACTTTACCCCGTCGTTTCCGACAATTTCGGCCAGCTGCGGACCGCGATCGAAAAACTCAGGCTGAACGACTCCTCGTTCACCGCCGAGCCGGAAACCTCCGAGGCCCTCGGGTTCGGGTTCCGCTGTGGATTTCTCGGTCTTCTTCACATGGAAATCGTTCAGGAACGGCTGGAGCGGGAGTACGGGGTGGAACTCATCACGACCGCGCCGACCGTCGGATACCGGGCAATTTGCCGGGACGGCCGCGTGGTGGAAGTGGACAACCCGGCGAGACTCCCCGAGCCGCTCGAACTCGACCATATCGAGGAACCCGTGATCCTCGCCACCATCCACCTGCCGTCGGAGCACCTGGGAGCGGTCATCAAGCTCTGCGAGGAACGCAGGGGGGTGCAGCGGCAGATGAAATTCCTTTCGTCGAACCGCGTCATCCTCGAGTACGAGCTTCCCCTCAATGAGATCGTGCTCGACTTTTACGACCATTTGAAGACCTTTTCGCGCGGGTATGCGTCCATGGATTACGAACTTCTCGCGTTCCGCCCGTCCGACCTCGTGAGGCTCGACATACTGATCAACGGGGAGAAGGTGGATGCCCTGTCGCTTATCCTTCACCGCGACCAGGCGTACTACAAGGGGCGCGACGTGGCGGAGCGCCTGCGGAAGCTTATCCCCCGCCAGCTTTTCGAGGTGGTGATCCAGGCCGCCATCGGTTCGAAGGTGATTGCGCGGGAGACGGTGAGGGCGATCAGCAAGAACGTCATCGCCAAGTGTTACGGGGGGGACATCACCCGAAAGAGAAAGCTGTTGGAGAAACAGAAAGAGGGGAAGAAGAGAATGAAGCAGGTGGGTAC
>JBAULH010000103.1:0-6406 GCA_049578085.1 Candidatus Deferrimicrobiaceae bacterium | reverse complement strand
GCCTGGGATTACTACGGGATGGAGCGGTCGATGGCGGACGGCATGCGCGCAGCCCGGGAAGCCGTGGCGGTGCGGGGATGACGGCATGACGCGCCCCGGCAGCGAACAGGGGAGGAGACCCTTCGCGTCCGTGGTCCACATCATCACGCTTCTGGAGTGGGGAGGGGCGCAGGAGAACACCCTGTACACCGTCAGGGAGCTCGATCCAAAAAGGTTCGATAGGGTCCTCCTGTCCGGCCGGGGGGGGATGCTCGACCCCGTTGCGGAAACGATTCCCGGTTGCCGCTTCCGCCCGGTGAGTTCCCTTGTGCGCGAGATCCGCCCGCTTTCCGACCTTCGGGCACTCGCATCCCTCACGGCGATGCTGCGGGAGGAAAAGCGACGGGCCAACGGCGCGCCGCTCGTCGTGCACACGCACAGTTCCAAGGCGGGCATCCTTGGCAGGGTGGCGGCGCGGGCGGCGGGCGCAAACGTCGTCATTCATTCCCTCCACGGGTTCGGGTTCCACGACGGCCAGCCGTCCGCGGCCAGGAAGTTCTTCGTGGGGCTGGAGCGTGCGGTGTCCCGCTGGACGGACATGTTCGTGGCCGTATCGGAGGAGAACATCCGGCTCGGGGTGAAGGAAGGAATCTTCCATCGGGACAGGTGCCGGCTGATCCGCAGCGGATTCGACACGGGACGTTTCGTCTCCGGGTCGCGGGAAGAGGGGAGACGCCTTCTTGCCTTTCCCGGGGATGCGCCCGTCGTCGGCACCGTTGCGGTCTTCAAGCACCAGAAGGCCCCGCTCGACTTCGTGGAGGTGGCGCGTCGGGTCGCGAGGGAGGTGCCGAACGCCCGGTTCGTGATGGTGGGGGACGGGGAGCTTCGTCCTGAGGTGGAGCGCGCCCTGGCGAACGCGTCACTTTTCGATCGGTTCCGCCTGATGGGGTGGCGCGGGGAGATCCCCGATCTTCTCCGGGCATTCGACGTCTTTCTCCTCACGTCCCGTTGGGAGGGGTTGCCCAAGGTTGTGCCCCAGGCGCTGATCTCGGGTGTTCCGGTCGTGGCCACGGCGGTGGACGGGACCCGGGAAATCGTGGACGACGGAAAGGACGGGTTCCTGTGCCCTCCGGGAGACGTGGAATGCCTGGCGGGCCGTGTCGTGTCTATTCTCACCGGGGCATCGCGTCTCGACCCCTCGTACAAGCGGGATCGGCTCATGGCGGAATTTCACCAGACGGAGATGGTGCGGGCCCAGGAGCGCCTCTATGAGGAGCTTCTTTCCCGGAAAGGGTTTCCATGTCCGGGTTCCTCCTGATCGCCGCGTTTCTCCTTGGGTTGTGCCTGGGGAGCTTTTTCAACGTCCTCATCCACCGTCTTCCCCGCGAGGAGTCGATCGTACGCCCGCCATCGCGGTGCCCGGCATGCGGCCGTCCCATCCGGGCATGGGAAAACGTGCCGATCGTGAGCTTTTTCCTTCTGCGTGGGAAGTGCGCCGGCTGCGGGGGCGGGATTTCCTGGCGGTACCCCGCCGTGGAGGCGGCAAGCGGCCTCGGGTTCCTTCTGATCGCGTGGGCGGATGGCATAGGGTTCGCCTTGCTCCGCGACCTCGTCTTCTTCTCGCTCCTCGTCCCGATCGTGTTCATCGACATCGACCACCGGATCATCCCCGACGAGCTGTCCCTGGGCGGTCTCGCCGCGGGCATTTTCCTCTCGTTTCTTCCCGGAGGCGACTGGCAGGGTTCCCTGGCGGGGGTCCTGCTCGGAGGAGGAGTGCTGTATGTCACCGCCGCGGCATACCACCGGATAACGGAGATCGAGGGGCTGGGAGGAGGCGACATCAAGCTCCTCGCGATGGTCGGTGCGTTTCTCGGATGGAGGGGCGCCCTGTTCACGATATTTATCGGCTCCCTGCTGGGCGTGGCGGGAGGAGTCGTGGCCATGCGGAAAGGGAGCGACGGACTAAAGACCGCCATCCCGTACGGCCCTTACCTGTGCGCGGCCGCGCTCATGGCCCGTTTCCTGGGCGATCGTTTCTGGAGGTTCTTCTAGAACAAAGTCCTGGCGACGTTGTCCTGCACGGGCTCTCCGTCTGGGGTGATGGTCCACAGATCGCCCTCCATCGCTTTTACGCCGTTCGCGTACCCGATGTATTGAAAGGCGTTGTCAATGAGGGAGACGGAGATCTCGTAATAATCGTAATCGACGGGGTTGAAATCGAGAAGGAAGACGTTGTCGGTGTACATGTCGTGTTCCGAATAATAGAGGAGTTCCGTTTTCTGCAAATGTTTCAGCGCGATTTTCGCCTGTGTGAACCGGGCCTTGTTCACGATCTTGCCGTAGGTGTACACCGCGATGGTCGCGAGGATCCCGACGATGGTGAGCACGATGGCGAGTTCGATGATCGTGAACCCCCGGCGGCGGCGGAATGGATTCACGCCGATTCCCCCGGGGGGGCGGGACCGGTCGGTCTGCGGGGAGCATTATCTTCCTGCTGCCGGTCGATCTGTTGCGAAAGGCGTTCGAGGAGTTCCGCAGTCTTCTGGAAGTGGTCGCCCTTGCGAAGGGTGATGCTCTTCGGGTATTCCCCCCGGAGCATCATCTCAAGAACCTTGTTGATCCGGTGGATGGGTCCCGCGATCCGGTGGCTGAAGATGAGGGTATAGAGGAATACGCCGGCCAGGACGAACAGTACGGCGGGCCAGATTCTATGGTGGAGGATGAGGAACTCCTCGGCGGCGGGCCCGAGCTCCGCCAGGTCTGCGCCCGTTACGAGCCCGATCACGGACGGGGCGAACACCAGCAAGACCCCGGCGACGAAGAAGAGGAGGAAGACGAGGAGCATGCGCCATGCCAGCCCGAACTGAAACCGCCTGTCGGCCAGCCGGGTTTTTCGTCGTTCGCTCGGGTGGGTCACATTCGCCTCCCCCTTCCGTTTTTGCTATTCTAAACGCTGTGGGTTCCCTGTCAACGAAGTCCCTTTGGGGGCGGGCCGGTTGAAAAAGGACATTTCGGTCCGGGCGGGCGTTGTCCTCCAGCTGTCGCTCATCGCGGTCGCCTCCCTCTCCCTTCTGGCGGTGTTTGCGTTCAAGGTCATCGAGATCACCATGAAACGCCGTCATGTGGAGGCGGCGGTCTCCGTCGCCGAAGTGGTGCGGAAGGTTGTCCGGGAGGAAGAAAGGGAGGGGGGTGCAGCCGGCCCTTTCGTCCGGGGGTTGATCGGGGATCTCTCGCCGTATGTCCGCGAGATCACTATTCTCCCGGAAGGCGAGGGTCCCGATGCGGTCAAGGTGACCCCCGTGGGGGAGCAGGTCTCCGCTTTCTTCACCGTCCATCCGACCGTAGACGTCAGCCTCCCGCTCGACGAGATTGACGCGGCGGGGAAAGACCTGCGGGGGATACGGGTACGGTTCTTTTCCCCCGGCATCGAGCCGGAGGCCCGCAACCTCGTCCGGGTTACGGTCGTCCTGGTGATTGTCGATGCCACCGTCTTTGTGCTCTTCGGGTTCCTCCTCATGGACCGTTCGGTGGTGCGCCCGATCCGCCGCCTCGCGGCGGTCACCGAGAAGATTGCCTCGGGGGACCTCCGTTTGCGCGCCGACGAGTCGCCGGCAAACGATGTCGGGCAGCTCGGGGCGTCCTTCAACCGGATGGTGGTCGCAATTCTCTCCGCGCAGGAAAAGGCGAAGCAGGCCCAACAGGAGACGTTCCGCTGGGAAAAGCTCGCCACCGTCGGCCGCCTGGCCGCGGGCGTCGCGCACGAGGTGGGCAATCCCCTGATGGGGATCCGGGGGTATGCGGAATATCTCCGGCGGAACGATCCCCCCCGGCAGGAGCGGGAAGAGTGCCTCGACAAGATCGTGGCGGAAACGAAAAGGATCGAGCATATCGTGCGGGGGCTTCTGTCGGTAGCCTCCTCGAAGCCGGACGGGGAGGAAGAAGCGGACGTCGACGAGGTCGTGCGCGAGACCGTCGAGATGCTTTCGTTCCGCAAGATGTTCAGGGATGTCGAGGTGAAGGTCGAGACGGGCGGAGTGGGCCGGGCGGGCATCTCGGCGGAGCGCTTCCGCCAGGTGCTGCTCAACCTCATGATCAACGCCGTCGATGCGATGGAAGGGGGAGGCGTTCTGCGTGTGCGGACGTTCGTCGTGAGACCGTGGGTGCCGCCGGCCCTTCGCAAGGCGAGAAGACGGGCGTCCGATCCGCCCGAAGTGGACGTACTGCGCCTGCGGGGAGTAGCCGGAGGTCGCCCCGGGGGTGCGCTTGCGGTCTCCGTGTCGGATACCGGCTGCGGCATAGGACGGGATGCCCTTCCGTCGATTTTCGATCCGTTCTTCACGACGAAGGAGGCGGGGAAGGGAACCGGGCTCGGCCTGTCGGTCTCCCTTGCGATCGTGGAGGGAGCCGGAGGAGAGATCGCCGTCGAGAGCGGCGAGGGGAAGGGTTCGACGTTCACCGTAATTCTGCCCGAGGCGGCGGAAACGCCGTCGCCGGGCGACGCGAACGGGGGGGAGGATGGCTGACCGGATCCTGGTGGTGGACGACGAAGAGAGCATGCGGGACGTGCTGAACCGAATGCTCTCGGCGGAGGGGTATCTCGTCTCCCTGGCGGAGAACGGGAGGAGTGCCCTCGCGCTATTGGAGAGAAACCGATTCGACTACATCCTGTGCGACATCCGGATGCCCCAAATGGGGGGTCTTGAGCTTCTCCGGGAGATCACGTCCCGGAAGATTCCCGGGACGGCCATCATGATGTCGGCCTTCGGATCCGTGGAAACGGCCGTCGAGGCGATGAAGCTCGGCGCGTACGATTACATCTCCAAGCCGTTCATGAGCGACGAAATTCTCTTGACGCTCCGGAAGGCCCAGGAGAGGGAAACCCTGCGGAAGGAGAACGAGGCCCTTCGCAAGGAGGTGGAAAAGGTCTTCCGCCCGGAGGATTTCATCTATGCGAGCCGTGCGATGGAAGACGTCGTCCGGATGGTGGAGAAGGTCAAGGACTACGATACAACGGCGCTGGTGACAGGCGAGAGCGGGACGGGGAAGGAGCTCGTGGCCCGGATGCTCCATTATGGTGGAAGGCGGAAGGCCAAGCCCTTCGTTGCCATCAACTGCGGGGCGATCCCCGAAACGCTGCTGGAAAGCGAGCTGTTCGGATACCGAAAAGGAGCCTTTACCGAGGCGAAATCGGACCGGGCGGGTCTGATCGAGGAGGCGAACGGAGGAACGCTGTTTCTCGACGAGATCGGCGAGCTGCCGCTCATGCTCCAGACGAAGCTCCTCCGATTCCTTCAGGAGGGGGAGTTGCGCCGTCTCGGGGACACGGAGGTCCGGAAGGTGAACGTACGAATCGTCGCCGCGACGGCGAGAGAACTCGAGCAGGAGGTGTCGACCGGGATCTTTCGCCAGGACCTCTACTACCGGCTGAATGTCATCCGGATCCACGTCTCCCCTCTGCGGGAGCGGAGGGAGGACATCCCTCTCCTGGCGCAGCATTTCCTGGCACGCTTCTGCAGGAAATTCCAAAAGGGGAATATACGGTTCTCCCCGGAAGCCATGGAGACGCTGACGGGCCACGATTGGCGCGGAAACATCCGGGAGCTCGAGAATCTGGTCGAGCGTTGCGTTCTGCTGGGGGGGGAGGAAGAGATCTCCCGAGACCAGCTGGTCTCGATCTGGGAAGGGGGAATGGCCGGGGAGAAGGGTGGGGACAGGTCCCCACGGGTGGTGATCCGTGTCCCCGTTTCGCTTGCGAACCCGGACCTGAAGAGCGCCGTGAAAGAGATGGAGAGGCAGATGATCCGGTTGGCCCTGGAGCGGACCGGGGGGAGCCGGCCAAAAGCGGCGGAATTGCTGGGAATCAGCCATCCCACCCTCCTGTACAAGGCAAAAGAGTATGGAATCAATTGATGGTAATTTAGCATAATTATAATAATTTAACGTTCAGTTAAAAATCTCTTGACATTACTTTTGGGGAAGGTACCATTTGCTTATCGATAGTACGTGTTGTCCATTTTTTAGCCGGAACGCAGGCCCGGCGGGTATGGGGATGAAGGCGGAAAAAATCAGGGTTAAAGTAGAGGTGAACAACGTCCGAAAGATCAGGGAAGGGCTCCTGATGAGCAAGGCGGAGCTGGCACGGCGCGCCGGGTTGTCGGTGCTGACCATCGACCGGGTGGAGAAGGGGATGACGTGCCGCATGGATACCAAGAGGAAGATCATCCTGTCCCTCGGACTGCAGTTGTCGGACAGGGACAAGGTGTTCAGCAAGAAAGACTGACAGGGCGGGTGGAGCCATGGGGCTATTAGGATCGAAGGAGTTGATCGGATTGGACATCGGGTCGAGCGCCATCAAGCTCGCTCATGTCAAGCCGGTGGGAGTGGAGTTTCGCGTGAAGAAGTTCGGGGTGTTTCCTTTGCCGCCGGA
>JBAULH010000102.1:0-5009 GCA_049578085.1 Candidatus Deferrimicrobiaceae bacterium | reverse complement strand
CGATGAGGACAACTTCCGGATGGTTCTTCGTGAGGCCGTTCGCGATATTCTGAAGGATGATGGTCTTGCCGGCCCGGGGAGGGGAAGTGATCAGCGCTCGTTGCCCCTTCCCGATGGGGGCGACAAGGTCGATGATGCGCGTCGAATAGTTGTCGTGCACATGCTCCATCGTGAACTTTTCCTGCGGATAGAGCGGCGTCAGGTTGTCGAAGATGATCTTGTCCTTCGCTATCTCCGGGTCCTCGGTGTTGATCTTCTCCACCTTGAGGAGGGCGAAATACCGCTCGTCTCCCTTGGGCGCCCGGATCTGGCCCGTCACCGTGTCTCCGGTGCGCAGCCCGAAACGGCGGATCTGCGAGGGAGAAACGTAGATGTCGTCAGGCCCCGGCAGATAGTTGGAGTCCGGGGAGCGCAAAAACCCGTAGCCATCAGGGAGAACCTCGAGAACGCCCTCTCCGGAGACAATGACCTCCTGGTCGGTCTGTGCCTGCAGGATGGCGAAAATGAGTTCCTGTTTCTTGAGGCCTGCGGCCCCGTCGACATGGAGGTTTTTCGCTATTTCCGTGAGATCTCCGATACGCATCGCTTTCAGCTCTTTCAGATTCATGCACGTTCCCCCGAAATGGTAGGCTGGTCAGATTGCCTGATGTGTTCGTATCTATTGATGGGTAGAAAGGCTCCGGCAGGATCCCGGCTATTCGTACGATTCATTTTCCGCCGTGCGGTTTCCCGATGTCAAGGAAAATCGCCTGGCGGCCCTGGGAGCTCTATTGCGGGAGTGCGCCCGTAATATAAATAAAACTCAGTTGTCGGCCGGTCAGGGATTTTTCGCGGCGATAGGAGTGGAACGAGCGGGAGCAGACCGTGCAGGGGCCCGCTGCCTCGAGATTTTCTCTTGGCACCCCCGCGGCGGCAAGGCCCTCCAGGGCAAGAGACGCAAGATCCGCCATCCATTTTCCCGCCGATTTTCCCCGGAAAAGAAATCGCCCTCCCCCGGGAAGCTGCCGGAGAACGTCCGCCACCTCCCCTCCGATATCGTAGCAGCATCCTCGGGCCGAAGGCCCCGCCGCTGCGACAAGGCCCCCGGAAGCGGCGATCCCGAAGCGCCCGCTCAACCGGCGAACGGTCTCTCCGACGATCCCGGCGGCAAGCCCCCTCCAGCCGGCATGGACCGCGGCGCAGGCCGCCACCTCCGGGACGGCGATCAGGATCGGAACGCAGTCGGCGGTGCGTACACCGACCCCCGTCCCCCGCACTGCGGTGAACAAGGCGTCCCCCCTCCGCTTCCCGTCTGCTCCCGTGACCGCGTCCTCTTCCAACCACTCCAAAACGGTCGCGGAGTGGTCCTGTCGCAGTGTTCCTACCCGGGACGGGGGTATGGCGAACACGCTTTGCAGCCTGCCCGCATCCCCTCGTCCCGGCAGAGGGTCGACTCCCAAAAACGCGTGGTAGAACCCGGGCACGGACCGGAGCAGCGGAGACTGGACGAAGCGGGGAATGATCATCGGCGCAGCCCTCTTTCACCATATTCCGGCGATCCGAACGGAGGATGCGCACAGCGGATCGGTAGGATCCGGTCCACTGCCTGTTCCATGCATCCCATGCATCGGGCCGTCATCGGCGAAGCTGTCGAAGGAGCGGTAGGCAGTGAGGCCGGCGTCCAAGAGTTCGTTCCGGAAGAGGCCGTGCATCGAGAGGGTAGATGCGCCGCTTCCGGCAAGGCGCCCGACCGAGGCGTACCCGCTGCGGTACGGTGAGGTAGGGCAACGAAGCCGGAGTGGATGCAGCGGCCCTCGAATGCCGGGATCTGAGGGAATGGCCCCTTGGACGCCGGTGCGCCGCCGTGCAGGTCGACCGCACGGCGATCCACGAACGGAGTTCCCCTCCGAGGCTGCGAAAGCCGCTCATGAAGCTTTTCGCAGTCGACGCTCCCATCCATGAAACAGTGTAAGAACGTCCCTGAACTGTAAGGGGAGGCCATTTACCGCCCTGCGGCCAGGACCGCCGCCCGGAACTCCTCGAATTCCGGCGGGTCCGGCACCGTGAACTCCATTCGTCGTCCCGTGAGAGGGTGCACAAACCCCAGACGGAAAGCATGCAGCAGAAAGCGGGAAATCGTCACGGTCACCGCTGCCTTGCCTCTGCCAAAAGCAACCTTCCGCGGCCTCCCGTACACATCGTCCCCCACAATCGGACAGGAAAGGTGGGCGCAGTGGAGCCGCACCTGGTGCGTTCGGCCCGTCTCCAGCGCGAACTCGAGGAGGGAGAATCCCCCGAATGATTCGAGAAAGCGGTATCGGGTGACCGCGATCCTCCTGCCGCGCAAGCCTCCGGGCGAGACGATTCCAGGCTTTGCTGCGGTTCCGTCCCGGCGGACCCGCGGAGGCACGACGGGGAAGACCGCCATCTTCCTCCGGTGAACGGGGTGCCTCCCCACCCGCGTCCGGATTTCCCCCTCGTCACGGGGAGGCCTTCCCCAGACGATTCCCCGGTATCGACGGACCATCTTGTGAGCAGCCAGCTGCGAGGAGAGGCCCGAATGAGAGGCATCATGTTTCGCGACCACGATGATCCCGGAGGTGTCCCTGTCGAGCCGGTGGACAATCCCCGGCCGATCGACCCCGCCGATTCCCGAGAGGCTGCCGGGGCGGGACAGAAGGGCGTGGACAAGCGTCCCGGCGCTATGCCCGGGGGACGGGTGTACCACCATCCCCGCCGGTTTTTCGACTACCATAAGATGATCGTCCTCGAACAGCACGGCGACAGGG
This sequence comes from Candidatus Deferrimicrobiaceae bacterium, assembly GCA_049578085.1. Lineage (GTDB taxonomy): Bacteria > Desulfobacterota > Deferrimicrobia > Deferrimicrobiales > Deferrimicrobiaceae > CSP1-8. Next base: position 2,241 of record JBAULH010000102.1, on the reverse strand, counting down.
CGGTTTTCGGGGACGAGATCCAGAGGCCGGGGCGGAGGAATGGAGACCGAGATCCTTTCGTTTCCCCTGAGCTTTACCGACGGTCTTGCCTCCGCACCCTGCAGGGTCACCAGCCCTTCGCTGATCAACTGCTGGATCCGGGACCGGGACAGGGAGGGCAGGGCACCCGAAAGATAACAGTCCAGCCGCTCCCCCGCATTCTCCAGGGGAACCGTGAGACGGTGGATAACCGCCACGGACTTACGCTACCAGGCCTTGGAGGGTACGCGGCCCCAGGGCTTCACCAGGAGATCGACCAGGGCCCGATTGAAGTAATTGGTGCTCTTGACAACTTCGGGGTCGACGCGACTCAGGTAATAGTTCCTCCCCTCCTCGATCTCGCTTTTCAGAAGATCGAACAGGTTGTCCTTCGCGATCCCCTCCTCCACCTTCTTCGCGTTATACAGGGCAATGTCCGATACGACCGCCCGGGCAATGCGACGTGCCACGTCCGGATCCTTCACGACCCCCATCTCTTCCTCCTTGCCCTCTGTTCGTTTCTCCTGACTACCTGCCGCGGAACGCCAGGTACATCTGTCCTCCGTCCCGGTCGACCAGGACGGACACCATCTGCCCGCGCGGCGATTTCGCCAGCATCTTCCGGTAGGACTCCAGCCCTCCCACCGGCTCCCTGTTGATCCGGAGGAGAATATCCCCCTCGCGTATTCCTCCCATGCCGGCCGGCCCCGACGGGTCCACGTGCTGGACCTCCACCCCTCCCTCGACCCCCAGGACGCGCTCCGCTCCTTTCGGAAGAGCCTTCACATAGAGTCCCCAGGCGTCCCAGGGGGTTTTCCGGGGCACCGAATGCGGCGCCGGACTTTCCAGCTCGGCCAGCTTTACGGTGACCCCCATCCGTTTCCCGCCGCGAAGGATCTCCATGACCACTTCGCTGCCCGGGACAACGCCTGCCACCATCTTCTGAAACTCCTTGACACCGGTGACTCGTTTCCCCCCGAACGATATCGCAATGTCTCCCCCGCGAAGACCCCCTGCGGCCGCGGGACTTTCGGGGACCACACGATTGACCAACACCCCTTTTTCGCCCTTGACGCCGAACGACTCCGCCAGATCGGGGGTCAGGAGCTGTATGCCGACGCCGAGCCACCCGCGTCGTATCGCCCCGGTACTCGCCAGCTCCCGCTCGATCTCGAGGACGGTGTTGATGGGGATCGCAAACCCTATCCCCTGTCCGCCGCTCACCATCGCGGTGTTGATGCCCACCACCTCCCCCCGGGTGTTCAACAGCGGCCCTCCGGAGTTGCCGGGATTGATGGATGCGTCAGTCTGGATCAGGTCTCCCGTCGGGTCGACCCCCAGATCCATGCGTCCGGTGGCACTGATCACTCCCAGGGTTACGGTGCTCTCGAGTCCGAACGGGTTTCCCACGGCGATCGCCCACTCCCCGACCCTAATCCGCGTGGAATCCCCGAGGACGGCAACGGGGAGCTTCCGCGACGGTTTTATCCTCAGAAGGGCGATGTCGGTGCGCGGATCCGCCCCGACGATTTTCGCCCGGTACTCGGTACGGTCGGAAAGTCGGACGACGATCTCATCGGCGTCCCGGATGACGTGCTCGTTCGTGACGATGAGCCCGTCCTCGCCGACGATGACGCCTGACCCGAGAGAATCCTCCGGAAAACCGCCGTTTTCCTCCAGCAGCTCCGCGAGGTAATCCCGCATCTTCTTATCGCCTTCGGAGTTGCCCGCGGAGACCCCCCGGGGAAAGCGGGTGACCGTCCGGATGTTCACAACCGCGGGAACCGCCCGCTCCACGGCGGTTACAAATCCCTGCTGCAATCTGGCGACATCTTTCGTCCCCGGGGACGACTTGCCCTCGTCCCCGGCGCACGCCGCCAGGAGAAGAGCCAGGACTGCCATGATCGCCGCCGCGCGCCCCGCTTTCATGCCACGCCCCCCCTGGTGGCCGCAGGGTCCTGCCCGGCGCAGGCCTCCACCCTCCTCACGGGAAGCTTCGCCTCCCGGGCATACTGGACATCCTTCTCGATCTGACGCACCAGCTCCTGGACGCTCTTGAATTTTCTCTCGTCCCGGATCCGGTCCCGGAAATACACGGCTATATTCTCTCCATAGATGTCCCGGTGGAAGTCCATCACGTGGACCTCGAGACCCAGGGAATTCTCGCCGAACGTCGGATTGAATCCCACACTGGCAACCGATCGGTGCAGGATACCCCCGACC
>JBAULH010000101.1:0-1645 GCA_049578085.1 Candidatus Deferrimicrobiaceae bacterium | reverse complement strand
CCGGTCAGGCGCCTGTACAGAAGCCAGAGAAAAACGCAGGCGGGCCCGGTAAAGGGCAAGGCGCCGAGAAAGCGGAGAAAAAGGCCCCAGAAGCTGCCGAGAAGAAGGCTGCGACACCTAAGGCTGGTGAAGAGAACAAGCAGCCTGCAAAGGCAGCGAAGGAAGCGGGTCAGAAGAGCCAAGCCGAAAAAGCGCGAGCCCCGCAAGAGCCAAAGGGGGCAGCTGCTCAGCCGTCGAAAGCGAATGCTCCCGGTAAAAAAGACGAGGCCGAAAGCCAAGCACAAGGCAAAGCCAAACAGCAGAAGCAAGCCGCTCCCGCCGGCGGTGCTGAGAAGCCTTCGGCAAGAGGTCCAGCCGAACCACCCGCCCGCCAAGGTAACGCCGGTCCGCCCGGCACTCCTGGCGGGGGCAAGCCGAAGAGGGCTCATTCAGGCCCTGGCGGCCCGCGATAGAAGATGTTGGCAAATTTCTCAAAACCCGCTAATGCCCACGAAGATGCAAGGAGTTTTTTGGACCGCGCGAGCTGTGATCGGCAGCGTTCATGTGTCAGGCCTTGCTGTGCGGCGTTGATCATGCCGCTGGCCGGTATGGCGATGCGCGGATCGGCTCCAGAACAAAATGGCGAGCTCGAGGCTCTTTGCACGCCCCTGGCTGGCCGACCCCGATCTCCTCGATCACCTGCCCATACGGTTCGTCGCGCTCCTCACATCCCGACAGCCGGCAGCGGTCGTTGTGTTTTAGCTCAGTAGACTGCCGCCGCCGGTTCCTGGTAGTCCCGTTCGTACGTGATCATCGCCCAGATAGCGCGCGCCATCTTGTTGGCGAGAGCGACGGCAACAAGCATGCGCGGCTTGCGCGCCAGCATCCGGGCCAGCCACGAGCCGGGCGAGCTGTGGCGTCCCTTCCAGGTGATGACCGACATCGCGCCGACGATCAGCAATCGCCGGATGTCGCGCTGTCCCATTTTCGAGGTCCGCCGCAATCTCTGTTTGCCGCCGGTGGAATGCTGGCGCGGCACGAGCCCGAGCCAGGCGGCGAAGTCCCGACCGCGCCGGAAGCTCGCCATGGCGGGAGCGAAGGTCTCGATCGCCATGGCGGTCACCGGGCCAATGCCGGGCATGCGGCGCAGGCGGGTGGCGACGGCACTCTTCTCCGCCTCGTCGGCCATCCGCGCCTCCAGCGTCTTGATACGTTCCGACAGGTGCGTGATCTGGTCGAGGTAGAGCCGCGCCAAATCCTGGACGAGATCCGGCAGATAGTTCTCGGCGCTCGCAATGATCGCGGCGAAGCGGGCGACGTTCCCCAGCCCCTGGGGCACGAGATGGCCGTGTTCGGCCAGATGGCCGCGAAGCGCATTGGCCAACTGTGTGCGCTGCCCGATCAGCATTTCCCGGGTGCGGAACAGCATGGCACGCGACTGCTGATCGGTGGATTTGACAGCGACTGTCCGCATCGTCGGCCGCTGCGCCGCCTCGACGATCGCTTCGGCGTCGGCAGCGTCGTTCTTCTGACGCTTGATAAACGGCTTTACATAGACCGGAGGAATAAGCCGCACCTCATGCCCTTGGGCGCCGAGGACCCGGCCCCAATGGTGAGCTGTCGCGCAAGCTTCCATCGCCACGACGCATCGCGGCAGCTTCGCCAT
>JBAULH010000100.1:0-18702 GCA_049578085.1 Candidatus Deferrimicrobiaceae bacterium | reverse complement strand
TCGGGAGAGACGATATCCTGGATTTTCATCGGGCGATGGGCTCCGTGAACCCAATGTTCCCGTCCTGCTGCCGGAATACGACACTCGGCTGGTTGGTCTCCTGGTTGACGAACATGAACACGTCTACCTTCATGATGTCGAGGTAGTGAGCCGCGTCCTCCACGCTCATCGGCTTCGGAATGAAGTTGTCGTGGCGTACGATGCGGGGGCCCGTCTCGCCCTCGCTGATCGTGAGGGAGGACCCGGAAACGATCGGCTCCACCGAGAGGCCCGTATTCTTGTCCTTTCTCTTCTCCCGGTACTTCTTCGTCTGCCGCTCCACCTTGTCGCAGACAAGGTCGATGGCGGAATACAGGTTGTCGGTAGATTCGAATGCCTTGATCGTGATGCCTCGTGACGTTAAAAAGACCTCCGCGATGTGGCGGTATTTTTCCACGGAAAGCGTCACGTTCGCCTCGAAGGTATCGTCCAGGATCTTCTGGATCTTTCCCAGCTTTTCGGAAACATAGTCCTTGAGAGGCTCGCTCGGGTTGATGTGACGGAACGTCACGGAGATGTTGGACACGCGGCTTCCTCCTTTGATCGATGCGTTTTGCATTCGCCTAAAACAGTTTCTTTCTCTTGGACGAAGGCAGCACTCCCATCGCCTGGCGGTACTTGGTGACCGTACGGCGGGCGATCCGGATTCCCTTGTTGCGGAGGATCCGTACGAGGTCCTGGTCGCTCAACGGTTTCTCCTCCCTCTCGCCTTTTATGATTTCCAGGATCTCCTCCTTCACCGACTTGGATGCGATATTCTCCTCGCCCCCGTCCCGGTTCAGCCCGGAATTGAAGAAAAACTTCAGCTCGAAGATCCCATGGGGCGTGTACACGTACTTGTTGTTGGTCACCCGGGACACCGTCGATTCGTGCATGGAGATGTCTTCCGCGACGTCCCGGAGCGTGAGAGGTTTCAGATTCTTCGGCCCGGTCTCGAGAAATTCCCGTTGTAGCTTAATGATGCTTTCCACAACCTTGTAAACGGTCCGCTGTCGCTGATGGATGCTCTTGATGAACCAGAGAGCGGAGTTGATCTTCTGCTTCAGGAATTCCTTGTCCTCCTTGCCGAGCCGATCTCCGGCGGACAGGAGGTCCCGGTAGTACGAACTGAGCCGGAGGCGCGGCTGGCCGTCCTCGTTCAGCGTGATCACCCACTCATTGTCCCTCTTGATCACGTAGGCGTCCGGGGTGATGTAGTGCACGTCGTCCCCCAGAAACGCCCTGCCCGGCTTCGGCCACAGCGTCACCAGCTTCTGGAAGGCCTCCCGGACGACCTCCCGGGAGAGTTTGAGCCGCCTCGCGACGCCGGCCACATCCCCGCGGGTGAAGAGATCGAAGTGCTCGGTGAGGATATTCAAGGGGAGGGTGAATTCCTCGCCCTTCTCCCGGGCCTGGATCATCAGGCACTCCCGGAGGTCGCGGGCCCCCACGCCGGCAGGGTCCAGCGTCTGGATTTTCGCGATCGCCCGCTCCACCTCCTCGAGCGTCTTCCCAAGAGCGGTTGAGGTCTCCTCGGCGGATACCTTGAGATATCCGTTGTCATCGATGTTACCGATCAGGTAGGGGGTGATCTCCGTCACCGTATCGTCCGCGGGGGACAGGTTGATCTGCATTTCGAGGTATTCCGCGAGGGAGGGCTTCCGGGTAAGAAGGTTCTCGTAGTAGGGGCGGCCGTCCTCCTCCTCGCGATCACGCTCCCCGCGGGTTCCGGACGCCGTGGCGTTATCCCCGAAATAGTAGTCCCAGTCGACGCGGTCGATCAGCTCCTTGGCTTTCGAAGCCTCGGAAACCTCGGTACTGTCCGACCCTGCTTCCGGGGGAGACGCCTCCATCTCCTCCTGCCCTTCCGGGGGCTCCTCTGCATCCTCCTCCAGGGCGGGATTCACCTCGAGCTCCTCCCGTACCGCCTGCTGCAGTTCCAGGCGCGACAATTGCAGGAGCTTGATTGCCTGCTGCAGCTGCGGGGTCATCACCAGCTGCTGGCTGAGCTTCAGAGACTGTCGTAGTTCCAAGGCCATAATTTTCCCGGCCGCCTACAGGGAGAACTGCTCTCCCAGGTATATTTCCCGCACACGCGGGGAGGATGCGATCTCCTCGGGGTTCCCTTCGAGAAGGATCTCCCCTTCGGAAATGATGTACGCCCGGTCGCACACCGTGAGGGTGTCGCGCACGTTGTGATCCGTTATTATAACCCCGATTCCCTTCTCTTTTAATCCAAGTATCACCTGCTGCAGATCCGCGACTGAGATGGGGTCGATCCCGGCGAACGGTTCGTCGAGGAGCAGAAACACCGGGGAAATCACCAGGGAACGGGCGATCTCCACGCGTCGCCGCTCCCCTCCCGACAGGGAATACCCCATCGTCTCCTTTACGTGGATTATCCGCATTTCCGCGAGGAGATCGGAGAGCCGCTTCTCCCGTTCTCCCTTCGTCAGGGATGTCTCTTCCAAAAAGACCAGGATGTTCTCCCGGACCGTCAGTTTGCGGAAGACCGACGGCTCCTGGGGGAGGTAGCCAAGCCCCATCCTGGCCCGCCGGTGCATCGGAAGGCGGGTGATATCCTGCCCGTTGAGAAGGATCATGCCGTTGTCCGGCCGAACCAGCCCCACGATCATATAGAAGATCGTGGTTTTCCCCGCGCCGTTCGGACCCAGGAGACCCACGACCTCCCCGGGGGCAATTTGGAGCGAAACACCCTTGACGGCCTCACGATCCCGATATCGCTTTCTCAGGTCGCGGACGGCCAGTGATTTCAACGGCTTTCCTTTTCCTTCCCTTGAACAAGGCCTTGCGGGTGGAGGACCGCACGGACGCGCCCGCCCTCCCCGCTCGTCACCACAGACCGGTTTTCCCTCAGGTAGATCGTCACCGTATCGCCTTTCAGAGTGTTCTCCCCCTGTTTCAGGTCGGCTCCCCCCGAGAGGACGATCCGCTGCTCCAGATTGTAGAAAACGGCGTGAGCGGCACGCGCCTCCTTCCCCCCCTGCACCACCCGGACGTTACCCTCCGCCGTGATCTTCTCGATGGCTTTCTGCCCCCGGGAATATTCCGCGAACAACCGGTCGGCATGAAGCGTCACGTCCGCCTGGTTCGCCACGACATTCCCCTCGAAGGTCACGGATTCCGTGCCGCTGTCGGCATTCAGCCTGTCGGCGGTAATCTCGATGGGCTGACGGCCCGCCTCGTCCGAACGCCATGCTCCCGGTTTCTCCTCGGCCCCGGCCGGGACCGACATGACCAGGAAGAGCAGAAGGAAAACCACTCCCCTCGCCGCAACACGCGCGAAGTTTCGCAAGCGGGTCGTTTGTCCTCTCACGTCCTCATCCTTCCTTTCCCGGAGCCAGAACCCTCCCCGGAAGGATACTGCTCCTGGGGGAATCGAGCTCCACCGTGCTGTCTTGCCACCACCAGCGCAGGTTCCTCCCCTCCACCGTAAAGCCGGGGCCGGCGAGGCTTGCTTCCTCCGCCATGATCACCTCCGACTTCAGGTCGATACTCGCCCGGGGGGCAGTCGCGGTCCAACCCGTACCGTTTTCCACGTCGGCTCCTTTTGCCAGGTCGATCCGGCCGTTGTTCAGGTCCCAGGACGCCAATGGGGCGCTCGCCACGACGTTATCTCCCCGCTCCCGCAGTGAGAGTCTCACACGCGACGCGTCCACCCTTCCCAGAGAGATCGAATAGGAGGCGATATCCGAAGCGAGCCGGTAGGTCTGCCCCTCCGGGCGCACCTCGACGATCTCGACTACGCGCAGAATAATTTTCGGGCCTACGCCGTTCCCGCCGTTCCTCTCTTCGGGGAGAAGGTGCAGGCTCCCTGACAGATTCTGAACCAGCAGATAGGCCCCGGCGATGAGCGCCACCGCCGCCAACCCCGACAACAGCTTCCCGATCACCCTTCCTCACCTGTGGCGAAGTATTTCCCCGAGACCTTGCTCCATGCCCCGCAGGATTTCAGCACGAATTCGATGATCTCCCGCACGGCACCGTGCCCTCCCCGCCGGGAGGAGACGAAGTCGGCCTCGGAAAGGACATACTCTTCGGCGTCGGCCACCGCCGCAGCGAACCCGACCTGCCGCAGGAGGGAAACGTCCACGATGTCGTCCCCCACGTAAGCGCTTTCCTCCGGAGAGATCCCTTTCTCCCCCAGGATTTCCCGCCACGTGGCCACCTTGTCCCATACTCCCTGCCGGACGAGGGATATCCCCAGTTCCCCCGCGCGGAGCCGCACCACCTCCGACGTCCTCCCCGTGATGATCCCGACCTCGATTCTCGCCTGCTGCATCATCTTGATCCCATGCCCGTCCCGCACATGAAACCGCTTCGTCTCCACCCCGTTACTATCGAAGAGGATCCCCCCGTCGGTCAGCACCCCGTCCACGTCGACCAGGAACAGGCGCACCCCGGCGGCCTTCGCTTCGGCACCCTGCCTCACCAGAGGCCCGCTCATCCGATGCCTGCCTTCAGGAGGTCGTGGATGTGGACGATTCCTACCAGGGTCTCCGGGGCTTTCTCGTCAAAGACGAACAGGCTCGTGATCGAAAACTCCTCCATCTTCCGAAGGGCGGACGCGGCAAGCTCCGACGATTTCAATCTCTTCGGACTCCGGGTCATGATCTCTCCCGCCGTCGTCCTGAACAGGTCGACCCCCCGGGCCATCGCCCTCCGGACGTCTCCGTCGGTGATTACCCCCACGAGTGCCCCTTTCCCGCTCACGACTCCCGTAACCCCGAGCCGTTTGGAACTGATCACGAAGAGGGCATCCTTGAGCGGGATCTCCGGAAGAACCAGCGGGATCTCCTCTCCTCGGTGCATGACATCCTCCACTTTCTGCAGCCGGTGCCCCAGCGCTCCTCCGGGATGGAGCATGGCGAAGTCCTGCAAGGAAAATCCCTTTTCCTCGAACAGGACGAGGGCAAGCGCGTCGCCGAGCGCCAGCATGGCGGTCGTGGACGCGGTGGGCGCAAGGCCTAACGGACAGGCCTCTTCCCGCACTCCGGCGTCCAGCGTCACGTCGGCGTGTCGCGCCAGGATGGAGTCCGGATTCCCGGTCAGTGCGATGAGGGAAAGCCCCAGCCGTTTGAAGATGGGCAGGAGCCGAACGATTTCCTCGGTGTCCCCTGAGTTCGAAAGGGCGATGACGACGTCTCCTTTGCGGACCATCCCGATGTCGCCGTGCATCCCCTCGGCCGGGTGGAGGAAGAAAGCGGGGGTTCCGGTGGAGGCGAACGTCGCGGCGATCTTCCTGCCGATAAGACCGGACTTCCCCACCCCGGTCAGGACAAGCTTCCCCGGGGCCGCAAGGAGAATGTCGATGGCCCGGGAGAAACTCTCGTTGATTCTCTCCCGCAATCCGGTGATGCCCTCCGCCTCGATCGAGAGGATGCGGGAGGCTCGCCGGACGAGCGCTTCCGACCGGTCGCGCGGATCACGTCCCATTGCTCCTGCCTCCTTTCCCGGCAGCCGGGCTCTCCCCCCGTCCGCCTGCGGGTACTTCTCCCGCCCCGCTGCCGCCAACCCCTGCCCCTTCCACCGCCGTCCGAATCGCCAGCAGGGATCGAACCAGCGGCTCGACGTCCTGCAGGGAGAGGCTGTTCTGCCCGTCGGACCGGGCCCGTTCGGGTTCGGGGTGGATCTCCAGGAACAGACCGTCCACGCCTGCCGCCACGGCAGCGCGTGCAAGAGGGGTGATGAACCACCTTTCCCCCGAGGAGGTGTCCCCCGCTCCTCCCGGAAGCTGCACGCTGTGCGTGGCGTCGAAGATCGCCGGGCAGATCCTCTCGCGGATCGAAGGGATTCCCCGGAAGTCGACGACGAGATTGTGGTAGCCGAAGGAGGTTCCCCTCTCCGTGACGAGAACGGCATGGTTTCCCGTGGCCGTGACTTTCTCCACGGCGTTCGCCATATCCCACGGGGCCATGAACTGCCCTTTCTTGATGTTGACGGGAAGGCCCGTTTCCCCCGCGGCGACGATCAGATCGGTCTGACGGCAGAGGAACGCGGGAATCTGCAGGACGTCCACCACCTTCGCAGCCGATGACGCCTGCCGCGGGTCGTGCACGTCGGTGGTTACGGGCAACCCGTACCGGCGTTTTACCTCGGCCAGGATCTTCAGGCCCTCCTGCTCCCCGGGACCCCGGTAGGACCGCAACGAGGAGCGGTTGGCCTTGTCGAACGAGCCCTTGAAGATGACGGGAATCGACAGCCGGCCTGCCAGGGAGGAGAGAAACGCCGCAACCGCGAACGCCAGTTCCGCGGACTCGAGGACACAGGGACCGGCGATGAAGGCCAGGGGATTCCCCCCCCCGATCCGGATGCGATCCGCGATATCGACGTGCCGGATCACGGCCCGCTCTGCCTCGCATAGACAAGGGCCGCGTGGATGAAGTCCCGAAACAGCGGATGTGGGGAAAGCGGCCCGGACTGGAACTCGGGGTGGAACTGGCAACCGAGGAACCAGGGGTGATCGGGGATCTCCACGATCTCCACGAGGCGTGCGTCGGGCGACAGCCCGGTGATCCGCATTCCCCCCGCGGAGAGCGCTTCCCGGTACTCGTTGTTGAACTCGTACCGGTGACGGTGCCGTTCCGAGATCTCGGTCCCCCCGTAGGCCCTGCCGGCGAACGAGTTCTCGTTAAGCCGGCAGGGGTACGCCCCCAGCCGCATCGTCGCCCCCTTATCCTTGACGTCGCGCTGCTCGGGCATCAGGTCGATGACCGGACACTCGCACTCGGGGTCCAGTTCCCGGCTCGTGGCCTGCGGAAGCCCGCAGACATTCCGGGCGAACTCGAGCACCGCAACCTGCATCCCGAGGCAGATCCCGAAAAAGGGGACGCTGTTTTCCCGGGCGAACCGGACCGCCGCGATCTTCCCCTCGACGCCGCGCACCCCGAACCCGCCCGGCACCAGGATGCCGTCCGCCCCCTTGAGAAGCGCCTCCGCTCCCTGCCGCTCCACTTCCTCGGAATCCACGTAGCGGTGGAGAACCCGCACGGCATGGGCGATCCCGCCGTGCGTCAGGGCCTCGTTCAGGCTCTTGTAGGATTCCTTCAGATTGACGTACTTGCCCACGATGGCGATCGTCACCTCGCCCACAGGGTTCTTCCACTTCTCCACCACGCGGGCCCAGGGCTCGAGCCGGGGTTCGCCCGCCCAGATGTTCAACATCTCCATGATTTTGTCGTCGAGCCCTTCCTGGTGGAAGACGAGCGGCACTTCGTAGATCAGGTCGACATCCCGGGCCGTGATGACCGCGTCCTCGGTGACGTTGCAGAACAATGCGATCTTCGCCTTGATCTCCTTTGGCAACGCCCGGTCCGTGCGGCATAAAAGAACGTCGGGCTGGATGCCGATCGATCGGAGCTCCTTCACGCTGTGCTGGGTCGGTTTCGTCTTCAGCTCCCCCGCCGTCCTGATGAGGGGAACCAGCGTGACGTGGACGTAGAGGACGTTTTCCTTTCCGCGATCGGTCCGTACCTGGCGGATGGCCTCGAGGAACGGCAGGCTCTCGATGTCGCCTACGGTCCCACCGACTTCGACGATGGCCAGATCGTATCCCTGCGCCGCCGAATAAATCACCCGCTTGATCTCATCGGTGATGTGCGGGATGACCTGGACCGTGCCGCCCAGATAGTCCCCGCGTCGCTCCTTGTTGATCACGGAATGGTAAATCCTTCCCGTTGTGCAGTTGTTCTTTCTGCTCATCCGGGTTGACGTGTAGCGCTCGTAGTGGCCCAGGTCGAGGTCGGTCTCGGCCCCGTCATCGGTCACGTAGACCTCCCCGTGCTGAAACGGGTTCATCGTGCCCGGGTCGACATTGATGTACGGGTCGAGCTTGAGCATCGTGATCCGCAACCCCCTCGCTTCCAGAAGAGCCCCGATGGAGGCGGCGGCAAGCCCCTTCCCGAGAGAGGAAACCACCCCCCCCGTCACGAAAATGTACTTCGGTTTTACGGTTTTTTCCGGGCGCATATCCTTCGCTCCACCGCACGGAGATCCTCGGGGGTGTCCACACCCACCGAGTCGAAAATCACGTCAAGGACGCGAATCTTCCCGCCGCTCTGCAGCACGCGGAGCTGTTCCAGACACTCCGCCTCCTCCAGCAGGCTTGGGGGAAGGTGGGAAAGGCGGAGCAGGAAGTCTTTCCGGTATCCGTAGATCCCGAGGTGCTTCCGGTAGCTGCCGGACCCGGCATCCCGGTAATGGGGAATGGGCGCACGGGAAAAGTACAGGGCGTCTCCGCGGTCGTCGACCACCACCTTGACCACGGAGGGAAGGAGGAACTCCTCCGGGTCCTCCCGGACGATGGCAGCCGTTGCCATCGAGACCGCCGGGTCCGAGAGAAGAGGGCCGGCAACGGCGTCGACCACCGACGGGTCCATCATCGGCTCGTCGCCCTGCAGGTTAATGATGATCTCCTCCGAAAGCCCCCGCGCCGCCTCGGCCACACGGTCCGTTCCGGAGACGCACGCGGGGGATGTCATCCGCGCTTCCCCGCCGAACCCGCACACAGCGCCAGCGACCCTCTCATCGTCAGTGGCCACGATCACGCGCGTTGCGCACACCGATTTCCTTGCGTTTTCCCAAACATACCATATCATCGGGCGACCGTCTATTTGGGCCAGGGGCTTACCCGGCAGGCGGCTGGCACCGTACCTCGCCGGGATGACCACCGCGACGCCGGCGGGGGAAGCACTCATGGAAACACGGGGAGCCTCCGGAGACCCTCGTCCTCCGGAAAGCCCATCATGAGGTTGAAGCACTGGACGGCGGCGCCCGAGGCGCCCTTCCCCAGGTTGTCGATCGCGGAAACAGCGATCACGCGGCGGCTTTTCTCGTTGAACCGGACGGCGATGTCGCAGAAGTTGCTCCCGGAGACATCCTTCGTCGAGGGAAGGACATCCGGCAGGCAGAGACGCACGAACGGCTCCTTCCCGTAATGCTTCCGATAGGCCTTTTCCACGTCCTTCACCGCGACCTTCCTTCGCGCCGTCGCAAAGCACGTTGCGAGAATTCCCCGCACCATGGGAAGGAGGTGCGGAACGAAGGTCAAAGCCACGTTTCTCCCGGCGGCAAGCGAAAGTTCCTGGTCCATCTCCGGGTTGTGCCGGTGCGTGGGAAGTCCGTACGGGCGCACCCCTCCTTCGACCTCCGGATAGTGGAAGCCGAGATGCGGCCCCCTCCCCCCCCCTGACACCCCGGTCTTGCAGTCCGCGACGATCCCCGCCGCATCGACCAGTCCTTCCGCAAGCAGCGGGTAAAGGGCCAGTATCACCGCCGTGGGAAAGCAGCCGGGAATGGCCGCCAGCCGGGTCTTCCGGAGAGCGTCCCGGTAGATTTCGGGAAGCCCGTATACCGCCTGCTTGCAAAGGTCCGGGAACTTGTGCCGGACCCCGTAGACGGACTCGTACAGCGGGAGGCTTCGGAAGCGGAAATCGGCCGACAGGTCGATGACCCGGGCTCCTCGCGGGAGAATCTCCGCCGCCACGGAGGCGGAAACTGTATGCGGAAGGGCGAGAAATACCGCATCCACGTCTTCCGTGCGCACCTGCCCCATCTTTCCGAAGGCAACCTTCGGCAGCCTCCCGCGGAATGGGGGAAACGCCTGGTCCACCGGAAGGTCCGAATACTGCTCGGAGGTAAGGGCCGTGATCTTCGCTCCGGGGTGCGACAGCAGCAGACGGATGAGTTCGAACCCGGTGTACCCCGTCGCCCCGTATATGGCCACCCTGGTCATGGACTAACCTCCTTGAAAAAAAAGGGGAAGGCGCCACCGGCCTTCCCCTTCCGAAACCCTTCGCTGGGCGAAAAGCCCTTCACGCTCACCGCTTGGAGAACTGGAACCGTTTCCGCGCCCCCGGTCGTCCGTACTTTTTCCGTTCCTTGACGCGCGCGTCCCTCGTCAGGAAACCCGCTCGCTTCAGCATGGACCGAAGCTCGGGATTGTCGATCTGCAGCGCCTTGGCGATCCCGAACTTGAGCGAGTCGGCCTGGGATGCAGGCCCGCCACCCGTGACGTTGACTTCCACGTCCACGCTCTGCCTCTTCCCCGTCAGGACCAGCGGCTGCACCGCCGCGGCCCGAAGGGCCAGCACAGGGAAGTACTCCTCGAACTCGCGGCCGTTCACAAGGATGCGTCCGGTGCCCGGTTTCACGTAGACCCGCGAGATGGATGTTTTCCGCTTGCCGGTTGCATAGATCTTCGCCTGTGCCATGCGTTTACGCCCTCTCCTTTTCGTTTACGGCCAGCGGCCTCGGCTGCTGGGCCTGGTGAGGATGGTCGGGGCCGGCGTAGACCTTGAGCTTCGTGAACAACCGGTCCCCCAGCCGGGATTTGGGAAGCATTCCGCGCACCGCCCACTCGACAATACGTTCGGGGCGGTTCGAAGCAAAAACCTTTTCCGCTGTGGTCTCCTTCAGGCCCCCGATGTACCCCGAGTGACGGTAATACGACTTGTCGGTCATCTTCTTGCCGGTGAGCTTCACCTTCTCCGCGTTGATGACGATAACAAAATCGCCGATGTCCGCGTTGGGCGTATAGGTGGGCTTGTGCTTCCCCCGCAATATCGACGCCACCCGCGTGGCGAGCCGGCCGAGTACCTGATTCTGCGCGTCCACCACGTGCCAATTCCGGTTCGCATCGTCTTTCGTAAAAAAACACGTCGTTTTCATCTTGGCAAACCTTTCTCTTCAAAATCAAAGGGATATTAGATCGCAGGCAAACTCTAACGTCAAGAGGAAAAGACGTTTTCCCGCTCCCCCCCGGCCGGGCGGGAGGACGGGCTTTTCCCGTACACCACCTCCCACAGGAACAGTCCGTGGGGCGGAGCGGTGGGCCCGGCAAGCGTCCGGTCCCGCCGCCCGAGCAGTTCGCACACCCAGTCCGGCAGGTTCTTCCCCTTGCCGATGTCGACGAGTGTCCCCGCGACGTTCCGCACCATGTGCCTGAGGAAACCGCTGCCCGCAATGCGGACGGAGACCAGACCCGGAACGCCTTCCTCCTCGATGCCGGCGCGAAACATCTCCCGGACCGTGGTCCTTGCGGTGCATCCCTGTCCCCGGAAGGAGGAGAAGTCATGCTTTCCCACGATGTGTGCGAGACCTCGCCGCATCGCGCCGATGTCGACAAGTTTCCCCAGGTGCCACGAGTAGCGCGCCAGAAACGGGGAGGCGACGGAACCAAGGTAGAAAAAGTACCGGTATTCCTTGCCTTTTGCGTCGCTTCGCGCGTTGAAGTTAGGAGGTGCCTCCTCGGCGGAAAGGATCCGGATATCCGGAGGGAGAAGAGCGTTCCCCCCGCGGACGATGGTACCCAAGGAACGTCTCCCGGAGTCGGCGAAATCGACCACCTGTTCCCGGGCATGCACCCCCGCATCGGTACGGCTGGCCGCCCGGAGGCGGACCGGCTCCTGGAGGAGCCGGGAAAGGGCATCCTCCGCCACCGACTGGATGGTGACCCCGTTCGCCTGGAGCTGAAACCCCTGGTACTTCGTCCCGTCGTAACAGATCGCCAGCCTGATACGGCGCATTATACCTTCCCGGCTGACCGCAAGACGAACAGGACAACCCCGCCAAGGAGGGAGAGGGTGAGGGACACCGCCAGAATCGCAACGCCGAAGGCGATCCCCGCCGGGCTTTCGACGCCCTGCAGGGAGAGAAGGTACATATAGCTCCCCTCACGGAGCCCCAAGCCACCGATCGAGATGGGGATCATGCTCACCAGCGAGGCCAGAGTCACGATAATGGCAAATTCCCAGGGGGTGGCAGGGATGTGCAGACTCTTTCCCACCACGACGTGCATGGCGATATACGCCAGGTAGAAGACGGCCGATAGAAATAGCGAGAGAGTGACGAGCCTCGCGTTGCGGAGCAGCCCGGATACGGATTGGGAAACTTCAGGATGTGACGGGAATAGCAGGCGCCGGATTCCTTTCTCCCAAGGCAGCAGCAGAAACGGCAGGACCGTGACAGCCACAGGAAGGAAGATCAACGTTCCCGCTGCGGGCAACGGCAGGAACCCTTCGTGGAGGTACAGCCCTGCGGCCAGGATAAGCGTCAGGACCACGAACCCGAAGTACCGTTCGGCCAGTACGGAAACGATCCCCTTCCCGAAGCCGTCCCGTCCGGCGAGGAGGTATGCCCTTCCCACATCCCCCCCAATGGCAGTTGGAAGGAATACGTTCATGAACATCCCCGACAGATAGAGGGCCTGGTACTTCCATCCCGGCTCCACGATCCCCATGGATCCCGCAATAGCGCGCCACTTGAATGCACAAGCAACTTGACCGATGAGATAGAGGACCACTGCGAAAGCGTATGTCTCCCACCCGACGGCGCGTACTCCATCCAGAACATTTCCCGGGCCGGCCTTGACGATCAGGGCACCCAGGAGGCCAAGGCCAGCCAGGAGCTTAATCGCCTTTCTCAATCCGCCTCCCGCCTTCCACCAGCTCCAGGATAGAGTAGGTAGTTTCGTCGCGCGTCTCCACGTGGAACTTGAACAGAAGACCCGTCAGGAACCCGAGGCTGAACAACTGGATCCCCCCGATCAGGAAAATCGTACCGAGGAGGAGGAGAGGCCGGCCGCCGATCGACATGTTGAGAAAAAGCTTCAACCCGACCAGATAGGCGAGAATCGCCCCGCCAAGGGCCATCATGAGGAAACCGGCCCCGCCAAAAAGGTAGAAAGGCCTCCGGGAGAACCGCATCAAGAAGAACACGAACATCAGATCCATGAGGACGGGAAAGGTCCTCATGATGTTGTATTTGCTTTCCCCGAATTTTCTGGGGTGGTGCGTCACCACCATCTCGGTGATCCGCGCCCCGTAGTCCGCCGCCAGCGCGGGAATGAACCGGTGAAGTCCCCCGTAAAGAGGGAGCTTCCGGATCACATCTTTCCGAAAGACCTTCAACGTGCAGCCGTAGTCGTGGACGGTCACACCCGTCATCCGCCTGATGAGCCAGTTGGCGATTTTCGATGGGACCTTTCGGGAGAAGGCACGGTCCTGCCGGTCCTTCCTCCACCCGCACACGACGTCGTACCCCTGCGCGAGAGTCGCAAGCATCTGCGGAATGTCCTCAGGATCGTTCTGGAGGTCCGCGTCCATCGTGATTACGACCTCCCCGCGGGAATGCTCGAATCCCGCCGCGATGGCCGCCGACTGTCCAAAGTTCTTCCGGAACCGGATGAGCCGGATCTCCGGACGCTTCTCCGACAGCCCCCGGATCAACTCTGCGCTCCTGTCCCTGGACCCGTCGTCCACGAAAACGATTTCGTAGGGATCCCTCCCCAGCCCCTCCATGGCGCGTGCTATTGCTTCCACCAGAGGAAGGATGGAGTCCTCCTCGTTGTACACGGGGAGCACGATGGAATATCGCGGTAGCACGGCCTCGAACACCCAGGCACCTCCTTGCCGTTCACGCCGTGACCCAGGGAGGCCACGGAATTGCCTCGTCAGAAGACCCTCGGTTTCTCTGTTCGCAATCCCTTGAAGTCGAAGCAGACGAAGACGGTATACGCCTTGATGACCTGTCCCCGGCTTTCCGCCCGGACCACGCGTTTCTCCCAAGACCCAAAGGCCCGGGCGACATCCCCCGGCATCTCCGCCTCGCCTGCCCGAACGAAGATACCATGAATGGGTTTCCCCGGACCTTCTCTCGTTCGAATCGCTTCCCACTCAAGGTTCATGTCCGGCCAGAGGTCGTACTGGTTCATCCTGCGCCCCAGATTGATACAGTAGGTCCTGGGGTGTCCCTTCACGTAGAAGGCAAGCTCGCTCGCGATGGTGTAGCGGTCCGAGAAGACAAAGACCGCGCTCTCCGCAGGCATCGAATCGTAGACAGCCGTCACACGGGCCCCCAGGTCCTTCCATCCCCTAAGGCGTGCAGTGGGATCCATCTTCAGTGGAAGCCGAAGCAGGTTCGGGTAATGCATGACGGCCGTCGTCAGAAGAGCCAGCCCGACCCCGACCGCAATCCAGGTTTTCCTGGCCGGAAACCCGGACCCCTCGCCGAAACCCGACCCCCATTGGCGCCGGCAGAATACCAGGAGGCCACCGACGTATGCGGGAGCCGCCCAGTTCGCCTGGACTGTTGCCTGAACGCTTTTTGCGAGAAAGAAGGCAAGGATTGGGGCGGAGAACCAGAACAGGAAAACCCCCGGCAGGGACTGCGGCGCCGCGCGGGAACCTTCTCGAACATCCCTCCACTCCGCAACGAGGGCCCGGATCATCAGAAAGAACAGGATCGGCGTGATGACACCGACCTGGGACCCGGCGAAGTCGGCGAGGGTTTTCAGGGAGACCTGCACCCCCTCGCGGACGCCTGCTTGTCCTATCGTGTGCCGGACGGTCACCCAGTCATGTTGCGCATTCCAGAGGATGACGGGACTGAAAACGAGCAAGGCGGTCAGAAGGGCGAGGTACGGTTTCGGCCCCCTCAGGAGTTCCCGCTTCTCCGTGAAGAGAAGAAACAGGAACCCGCAAAGGAAAAAGAACACCATGGTGTACTTCGCCAGGAGCCCCAAGCCCACGGCGATCCCCACATAGACCCAGTCCCGCATCCTCCCTTCCCTGGATATGGCCTTCCAGAACAGGGAGAGGGAGAGAATCCAGAGGAGGATGAAGGGAGAGTCGATGGTAAAGATGACCGCCCCCACGGCAAACAGGGGGATCGCCTGCGCCAGAAGAGCGGCACCCAACCCCTGGGGGTTGCCTTGGGAAAACCAGCGGGAACGATCCTGCGAGGATCCCCCGTAATCGTTCCCCTCCCCAAGTATGGCGGCAAGCCGGAAGAGCAGTACGCTCCCAAGCGCCGAGAATAAAACGGCCGGGATCCTTACTCCGAGGACGTTGTCGCCCAGCAGGGAGGTGCTGAAGAAGATCAGGTAGGCGATGAGCGGGCCCTTCGAGTAGTAGCTTAGATCCAGCCTCCGCGACCATTCCCAATAATGCGCTTCGTCAAACGAAAGATCGATCGGCCCGTGCAAAATGTAGTAGATCCGGAAAGCGGACACTGCACCGAGCACGACGCCGAGAACGGTTGCATGAGGAGAGATGGCATACCAGGCTCGGATCCGGCGGCTCAGGACGACGGCACCCAACCCGACGCACGACCCGAGCCCGGCACCAGCCAGAACGTCGAGGGGATAGTGTGCCCCCACGTAGACCCGTGAGATGGCAATGAGAGGGGGGATCACAGAAGTGAAGATGCGGAACCCCCGCGTGAGGTGCCCCCGGGTCAAAGCGAGAAGCGTCACACCGAAAGCGAAAGCGTTCACGGCATGGTTGGAGGGAAACGCGTAGGACCGGCCAGAACCCACCAGGAGTCGCACGCCTTCAAGCACGTGCGAGGGCCGGCTCCTGCCCACAAGATGCTTGAGTTCGTTCCCCCACCAGTCGCCCACCAGAAGGGCACAGACCGCGACCAGGATGGCCGTCGCGGCTCCGGCGGCACCCGGTTCCCTGGCGGCCCCCCTCCTCCGGAAATCCACCCAAAAGAGGGCGAGAACGTACGGCAGGAACAGAAGGTACCCCTTCCGGGTGACGAATGGAAAGAAGAGATCGAAGAGGGGGTTCGCGGCGCTGCGGTTGATCAGGAAAAAGAGGCTCCTGTCGAGACTCCCGACGCTCATGTGGGCTCCCGCGCCATGCCCCAGAAGAAGAAAGGCCCCTCTTTCTTTCGGCCCCTCACGGCGAAATCCAGAGTCGGTATCCGGCGGATCCCCTCAAATCGCCGCAGGCACGAAATGTTTTTCCACAAGCACTTCGGCGATCTGGATCGCATTCAGGGCCGCCCCCTTCCGCAGCTGGTCCCCGCAAACCCAGAAGTTCAGGGCGTTCTCCGCGCTCTCATCCTCGCGGATGCGCCCGACGTAGCAGTCGTCCTTTCCCGCGCAGAGAAGCGGCATCGGGTACACGTTGCTCGCCGGGTCGTCCATCACCTGGCAGCCGGGAAACGCCGCGATCAGCTCCCGCGCCTTCTCGCGGGAGATTTTCCTCTCGAACTGCGCGTTGATCGAGATCGAGTGGGCGGTCAGGACCGGCACGCGGACCGTGGTGCAGGTGATGCGCAGGTCGGGAATTCCCATGATCTTGCGCCCCTCGTTCGTCATCTTCATCTCTTCCTTCGTGTACCCGTTCTCGAGGAAGGCGTCGATGTGCGGAATAACGTTGAAGGCGATCTGGTGTTTGAACGCCGCCACTTCCAGTTTTTCGTTTCCGGCGAACGCCTTCGTCTGCGCGATGAGCTCGGCCATCGCCTTGGCCCCCGCCCCGGAGGTCGCCTGATAGGAGGAAGCCACGACCCGCCGCAGCGTCCCGAAGTCGTGCAGGGGCTTGAGCGGCATGATTGCGACGATTGTGGTACAGTTCGGGTTCGCGATGATCCCCCGGTTCCGGTACTGCGCGATCGCTTCGGGGTTGATCTCTGGCACCACAAGCGGAATATCCGGCTCCATCCGGAAGGCCGACGAGTTGTCGACGACCACCGCTCCGGACTCCCCGGCCGCCGGGGCGAACTCCTTGCTCCGGGACGCCCCCGCCGAGAACAGGGCGATGTCGATCCCCTTGAAGGCGCTCTTCTTGAGGAGTTCGACGGGGACCTCTTCCCCCCGGAACCGGATCCTCTTCCCGACCGACCTTTCGGAGGCAAGCAGCCGGATGTTCCGGATGGGGAACCTCCTCTCTTCCAGGATCCGTAGCATCACGTCCCCGACCGCGCCCGTCGCACCCGCAACGGCGACGTACCATTTTTTCGTGGCCATTTCCCTCGCTCCTTCTCACGTGTTGCCCATAATGGTTTTCCGCACCTTGTCACCCATTTCCGAGGTTCCTACCCGCCGAACCCCGGGTCCCTCGCGGTAGATGTCGCCCGTGCGGTAGCCATCCGCGAGCGCCATCCCTACCGCGTCCTCGATCAGAGCGGACTCCCTGACCATGGCAAACGAGTATTTTAGCATCATCGCCGCGGAAAGTATCATGGCCAGAGGGTTTGCCAGCCCTTTCCCCTCGATGTCCGGGGCGCTCCCGTGGATCGGCTCGTACAGTCCCACGTTTCCCCCGAGCGAGGCAGAAGGGAGCATCCCGATCGAGCCCGTGACCATCGACGCCTCGTCCGTCAGGATGTCGCCGAAGAGGTTCGTCGTGACGATCACGTCGAACTGCTTCGGGTTGCGGACGAGCTGCATGGCGCAGTTGTCGACAAGCATGTGGGAAAGGACGACGTCCGGAAACTCCGCCGCGCCCACCTCCGTGACAACCTTTCTCCACAGCACGGACGCCTCCAGGACGTTCGCCTTGTCCACGGAGGTTACCCTTCCCGTCCGTTTCCGGCCCAGTTCGAAGGCGACCCGGGCGACCCGATCGATCTCCGGGCGGCAGTACACCTCCGTGTTGATACCCGTCTCGACGCCGTCGATCACCTTGATTCCGCGGGGCTCGCCGAAGTAGATCCCCCCGGTGAGCTCCCGTACGACAAGGAGATCGATTCCTTCCACGAGCTCCCTTCTCAGGGGCGAGGCATCGATAAGGGGCCCGTACACCTTCGCGGGCCTCAAATTCGCGAAGAGCCCGAGGGTTTTCCTCAACGCGAGCAGGCCGCGCTCCGGCCTGACCTCGAAGGGGAGCTGGTCCCACTTCGGCCCGCCGACGGCCCCCAGGAGAATGGCGTCCGACGACCGGGCCAGGGTCAACGCCCTGTCGGTCATCGGAATGCCGTGGACATCGTAGGACGCCCCGCCCAGCAGTTCCTCCTCGGTCTCGAACAGTTTCTTCCCCGAAACCTCCTCCACCGTCCGGAGGACGGACAGTGCCTCCCGGATAACCTCGGGACCGATCCCGTCGCCGGGAAACACGCAGACCTTGGGCATGGCCGCTACTTTCCTTTCCGCCGGGACGCCATGTAGTTCAGCAATCCCCCGGCAGCGACAAGTTCCTGCATGAACGGCGGTACCGGGGCGATGACGTACCGACGACCCTTTGTCTCGTTCCGCAGCATTCCCTGCCGCATGTCCAGTGCAAGAACGTCCCCCGCATCGATTTCGTCAACTGCCTGGGGCACCTCGAAGATGGGAAGACCCATGTTGAACGCGTTCCGGTAGAAGATCCGCGCGAACGAGCGGGCGATCACAGCGGAGGCTCCGGACGCCATGATGGCGATGGGAGCGTGCTCTCGGGAGGAGCCGCACCCGAAGTTCTTTCCTGCCACGAGAAAATCCCCCGTAGAGACCTTCGCCGCATACTCCTTGTCGATGCCCTCCATGCAGTGGCAGGCCAGATCCGCCGGGTCGGAGGTGTTCAGATACCGGGCGGGGATGATGACGTCGGTGTCGACGTCGTCCCCGAATTTCCATGCCCGTCCCTTCAGCACCACGCTGTCTGTCTCCCTCTCATCCACCGGAACAGGGACGGTCCTGTCATCCCCTCCCGGTTTCTCCAACCTTCGTCGTGGACTGCAGGCCCCGCTGTGGGCCTGCCAAGTCCTTCCGCAGGACCGTCCCTATCTATTCCCATCGGCTCCGCCAGGTGACCGCAGCAACCGAGTCGGGGACCCTGGCTCGCCCCATTTCCCCGATACCCGGCTCCGCATCCTCGGAGGGAGGCTCCGTTCGTGGCTCGCCGCGCGGTAAACCTGCACGGCTGCGCTTTACCTCACTGCGCCCCCCTCCTG
>JBAULH010000099.1:0-2584 GCA_049578085.1 Candidatus Deferrimicrobiaceae bacterium | reverse complement strand
GCGCAAATACGGCCGATGAAATATCCGGACCAAAAGGCACGATACGGGTGCTCCATCCGATCTGAACACCGGCTTCAATGAGCTGATCGATGACCGATGTTCCGTTGTGGCCCGATGCACAGAAAATATAAAGATTCTTCAACTGGTAATCTTCAACAATCATCTTGGCGATCTCGGGCGTGGGGCATGCCCCAACGATGGCGGCAAAGCCTGGCGCCGAACCGTCCACAAATTCAACCCCTCTTTTTCTCAAAATAACATCGTCCGCCGGACCCAGCCAGATTTTACCGGCTTCTATGTCCGGATCTTCATGGGGATAGTAAAAATCAGGATCGGTGACACTTCGGATCCCTTCTCTAATTTCATAGGCGAGTATCGCCGCCATACCGGCATCCAAAAGGGGTCCAAGGTAGGGCAGATGATTCACCCGTTTGATATGGGGCGGGAGCAGGCCCCGGGCAAATTTCATTGGTTTTTGCATATCTTCCAATGTTTCAACCTTGTGACCCAGAAGTGAGTAAATCACCGGCAAGTAGTAACCGGTGTTTGGAAACTCAACCTTGGTGTCTGCATTATAAGTTGCCAGAGCCTTTCTTAAAAGCCCTTCAACTTCTGATACAACATTATAGCCGCCTTGAATGGCAGCAAATGCGACTAGCTTTGACATACGTTCCTCCTTTGTTGAGGATTTATTCCGATCTCATATGAATAAATCCTGTAACATTAAACTTGCAGATAATTAGCCTCCATTATATTTTTATCCTTCAAGAGCCTGACGATCCGCCATATCCATGAGGATTCTGTCCCTGGCCTTGTCGATACCTAACGCTTTGCGTTTTTTGTCGATATGGGCGATCATCTTATGGGCATGTTTGATCGGGTCCGGTTCACAGTCCCACATGCCGCCGTAAATCCCTTCCAGTTCCTTGTACAGATAATCCTTGAACACCGGAGCCCCTTCCAGAGGCATATGATACCCAAAAACCGTGTACACGCCGGATGCAACAAAATACTGTCCAATGGCTATGGCTTTTTCACTCATCCATTCAGGAGCACTTCCGGCTGCAGGCAGATCCTGAATGTCGTTACCCAGACCGCCGGCCTTAACCACCTCCGTTGCCGCCAACAAAATCCGGGTGTTATCCACGCAGGAACCCAGATGCAACACCGGCGGAATACCCACGGTCTCACACACTTCCGCCAGACCCGGTCCACAAAATACCTGGGCCGTTTCAGGCGTCAATAGTCCGTGCATCGCCAGTGTTATGCCGCTGCATCCGGTGGTCAGTACCAGCACGTCATTCTTGATCAGTTCCTTGATAATCATGACATGCTCTTCATTGTGCTTGACCCGGGCATTGTTGCACCCCACCACACCGGCTACCCCCCGGATACGGCCGTTGATAATATTGTCATTTAGCGTATAATAGGACCCCCGGAAAGTTCCGCCCAGATGGTATTCGATGGATTCCACACCAAAACCGGCAATCTGCGTGGCTTTATATCTCGGGATCATAACATCTGCACCACGGTTTCCGAAATTATCAATGGCCATGGTTACAATCCGTTTGGCGTCTTCCATGGCATGGTGCTCGTCAAACTCGATATGCGTCACATTGTCCTGTTCCATCCTGGCGATGGGGTGGGTGGTGATCAGCTTGGTGTGGAAACACTTTGCCACATTGGCAAGGTTCTGGAACACACACTGAACATCCACCACCATGGCATCGCACGCTCCGGTGATAATGGCCAGCTCTTGCTGCAAAAATGTCCCGGCCGGCGGTACGCCGTGCCGTTGCAGGATCTCATTTCCCGTACAGCAGATACCGCCCAGTTGAATCCCTTTGGCCCCTTTGGAGTGGGCATACTCGATCATCTCTTGGGATTGGGAAGCAGCCACGATCATCTCGGACAAAATCGGCTCATGGCCGTGAATAATAATGTTGACATGGTCTTCTTTCATGATACCGAGGTTGGCTTCGGACTGCAAAGGAGACGGAGCGCCGAACATCACATCCTGAAGGTCAGTGGCGATCATACTTCCGGCCCAGCCGTCAGCCAATGAACACCGGGTGCACTGCTTGACGATATTCTTATAATCCTGATCAACTCCCATGTGGGTGCGGTGCATGATCTCCACAATTTCCCGGTCAATATTGCGGGGAATGACACCCAGTTTTTTCCAACGCTCATAAAGGGGCTGGGGTGCTCTTTTTGCGTACATGATTTCACCCTCTGGTTTACCCCATTCAGCCAAAGCTTTTTCAGCCACTTCAAGGGCGATTTCATCAAAATCACGATCCAGTTTTTCGCCGTCTTTTTCAACCGTTGTGGCCACCCCAAAATAGGGGGCAATTTGCAGGAGTCTTTCAGGAGATTTGATTTTATAGTCTTCGGTTTCTTTCCGGGCCACGGACAAAAAGACTTCGGCCACTCCACGACCGTGGTCTGAATGCGCCGACGCACCGGCGGCCACCATACGGGCAAAATTCCTTGCGGCTATGGTATTGGCCGTGGCGCCGCACAACCCTTTTCGGGTATCTTCGCCTTCAATCCCGGCCTTGGGTAAAGGCAGGCGACATGG
>JBAULH010000098.1:0-30427 GCA_049578085.1 Candidatus Deferrimicrobiaceae bacterium | reverse complement strand
GGTTGGAATGGAGATGGGCCCGGGCAGGAAGGGGCTTTCGAAGCCTTATATCCTGCAGGCGGCGGAGGATTCGTTACAGCGGCTGCAGACGGACTACATCGATCTGTATCAGGCCCACGCGGACGATCCGGAGACGCCGTTGGAGGAAACGGCCGAGTATGAACCTGCGCTCGAACCTCTCTGCCGGGAGAAGGGATTGGGCGTCCTCCCCTACTTTCCGCTGGCCAGCGGATTCCTCACGGGCAAATACCGATCGGAAAAGGACCTGGCAGGCCGCGCGCGAGGAGATATGGTCAAGAAATACCTGGATGACCGGGGGTTTCGGATTCTCGATGCGCTGGACCGGGTGGCCCGGCATTATCATTCGGCCCCGGCCACCGTAGCTCTCGCCTGGCTGATCGCGCGCCCCGGCATCACCGCCCCTATCGCAAGCGCGACGAGCCTGGACCAGTTGAACGAACTCATGAAGTCGTTGGAGCTCGAACTGGACCCTTCCGCCATCGAACTGCTGAATCGGGCAAGCGCATAACGGCCGGGCTCGTGCAGGACCCGGTTCGAAATCCGGATAAGGATGAATACCATGAAAAAAATATTTGCCATACGGAATCAGCCGGTCGAAGTGGATCTGATTCTTCTCCTTATCCGACTGGTCTGTGGATATGCCTTCGTGCTTCACGGATGGGGGAAGATTCGGAATCCCTTCCATTGGATGGGGAATGAGTCGTCTGTCCCTGGAATATTCCAAGCGCTGGCTGCCATGTCCGAGTTTGGAGGTGGATTTGCGCTGATTTCAGGATTTCTGACTCGCTTGGGGGCTTTCGGGATCGGCTGCACCATGGTGGTCGCGGTCATTATGCATCGAATTGTCATGGGCGATCCGTTCGTGAATCTCACGGGCGGACGATCTTACGAACCCGCATCAGTCTACCTATTGATTGCGATTTTCCTTGTGATCGTTGGCCCGGGCCGATTTTCGCTGGATCGAAGCATCTTTGGAGTGAAAAAAATGGCCGGCCATGATTGAAGCGGTTTCAAAATGCTGGTCGATGAAGCGACTCGGCAGGGTATCAGGGGGGTCTTTCGGCGTAACTGGTGGCGAATCGCCACCGGTTTTCACAAAATACCACCCCCACGTTCCCTCAAACCATCCGTGACACCGAACTGGTCGCAATTTGCGACCGGTTCGATCGGCGGAACGGTTACTTCCCCGCCACCGGAAGCCCTTTGTAACGCAGGTAGGCCTTGACCTGGCCGATGCCGAGCAGCCGGAAGTGGAAGAAGGAGGTAGCTATAAACTTGAGGTCACAAATTGTGACCTTAAAAAAACCTCATCGTTTTAAGGACATCCGGAGCAAATTGGCACAAGAAATGATAATCATCCCGGCATGAGCGACGATTCGAAATCACAAATAATGACATCAAAAATACCCTTACAAATAGAGGATATATCCCGGCGGATTTTCACCATTCGGGGGCACCGCGTCATGGTGGACGCTGATCTTGCGAAACTGTACGACGTGGCTACCTTTCGTCTTAACTAAGCCGTCAAACGGAATTCCACACGCTTCCCCAAGGCCTTCATGTTCCGGTTTACTGCAGATGAATACAATTCTTTGATATCGCAAAATGCGATAACCTCGCCCGCCGGGTTTGCCAGTCAACGTTAGCGCGGCCGCTTGTCCGCCATCTCTCGCATTTTCTCCAGGAGCTTCACCATCCCCAGGGTGTCCTGCCGGCAGTACGCACGCAGGTCTTCCTCCGCCTTTTCCCGTTCCTTGCGGCCTTCGATCTTATCCAGGGCGAGGTAGGCCAGGGAGGCCTCCTTCCCCTCCTGGATCGCCATCCCCTCGTAGGAAAGCTGCGGCACCAGGACCGGCAGGACGTTTTTCAGCGAGTAGGAGCCGCCCATCCGCCAGTCGTAGATGTCCCGGCGGCGGAACGGGACCATGAGATCGATCATCCCCTCGGCGATCGCGAGCAGCCGCTCCCGGTGCTCGGGGAACCGCTCGGCCAGGTCTCTGAGCACCCGGGCCTCGAACGTCTTGTTGTAGGCGAGGACGCAAGCTCCTTCCGGAATGGCAGCGATCAGGCGATCGGTCAGCGCGTCGCGCGGGTCAATGCCAGGGGGCGCCAGGAACTCGGAGTGGCGTAAAGGGCTGCCCGGGGAATCTTGCCGGTGAAGGGAATAGAGAAACGGGATCTGCTGGTAGGGCCGGGTGCCGTCGAAGAGGGGGATGGGAGAGTCGAAGGTCTCGAAATCGAGGAAGCACAGGGGATAGCTGAGCCCGTCGAGGAACTCCCGGATCGCGTCCGGGTCCGCGTGCTCGCCCCGGTTCCGGTGAACTTCCGCCTGCATCCGCTGGGCGCTGTTTAAGCGCTCGAGCGGGACGTCGTCCATCCGCACGATCCCCTTCCGGTAGAACTCCCACTTGTCGACTCCCCTGCCCTTCAGATCAAAGACCGAGTGCTCGGGGATGTGCTTCCAGCAATGGTCGATGAAATCACACTCGTAGGGGTTCGTGCAGTGCGGGCCGATGTCGATCGCGGGGAGTCCGGCGGCCAGGACCTTGCGCATGCGGGCGATCTCCGCAGGGATAGCGGACTGCTTCCCCCGGACGATATCGGTCACATCCTGCACGGCGAACAGCGCTTCAGGGACGATCTCCCCCCTTCGGACGTACCCGGTGTCGATGTGTACGAGGAAGGCGCGGCGCAGGTCGAACTGGCACCCGGAGAGGACGAAGTACTGGATGGACACGTCGTCCGGGAAGTGCGGTTTGACGCTGGCGGCGCTTTTCACCTCGTAGAGTTCCCAGCCGTCGCGGGTCTTTCGGAGGATGTCGGCCCGGACGAGGACGCCTTCACTGGAGAAGGTCGCCTCGTAGATCGTTTGCGCGCCTTTGGCGAGCAGGTCCCGGGTTTGGGCGAGCTGCTGCACCTTGGTGCGGCCGTCGAAAGGGACCTCCACCCCGTCGGGGAAGAGCTGCTGGGCGTATCGGCCGACCTCGGTGCCGGCATCCCACCGAGAGATAAGATCGGGCGGCGGCGCGGTGCGCACTTCCGGCTGCTTGCGATCCAGCCAGAGCGACTTGGGGCACTGGAGGCCCCGCATGTAGAGGGTTTTGCTTAGCACGTCGTGATCACCATATCATCCTGGCCGGGGGATGGGACAATCGCTGTCGAGGGCGATGGGGAGGGAGGCGACTCGGCAGAGGATCAGGGGGGTCTTTCGGCACAATTGATGGGGTTCACTCCAATTTGCCATCAACTTTCACATAATACCCCCCCACGTTCCCTCAAACCATCCATGACGTGGAGGAGGCCGATTCTTTAAGGTCGCAAAATGCGACCTTAAAAACCGGGCGCGATCCGCGCCTTGATGGAACCGCCAAAGCCGCCACGTCGACGGATCGGATTCTGAGGCTGTTGTTATCCTTATTCCAACAATCGATTTGCAATCTTCCAACTCAGATAAAATCCAAGGATACTGGCAAATCCGCTCAAAAAATATGCCGTCATAAAACTTATTTTCGCTCCCAATATCCAACCGAGCCAGCCAAATACGACGACAAATAGTACGTTAATTAATTTTTTCAAAATCTTCTCTCCCGCGCATGCTCCTGACTGTTGGCCAACCCCCCGAGTGAGGATCCCGACCCGGCGTATCGGATTTCCGGCTCAGGAAATTCACGGGCGTTGCGCGCCCAAATACGAGCGTGCGAGGATAGGATGATGATGAGGGCATACCGGTGGCTTCTTCTCGCCCTGCTGGTCATGGCGGTCCTTGCGGGTGTTTCCTGCAACCCGGGAGCCCGCGCGGAAACCTGCGAGCCCGTGGTGCATGCGCTGAACGAGCGGCTCCACCCCGGGATCAACGAAGAGGAACTTGTGTCCGTCCTGCGACCGCTTGCCGCAAGCGGCAACAGGAAGCTTCCGCCGAACTTCGTCACGAAGGGGCAGGCAAGGAAAAGAGGATGGCAACGCGGGAGGAGTCCTTGGCGAGGGTCCTCCGTTCCGCCGGTCCCTGAAACCTATTGAACAAATCGGGGTTCCTATCCGTACGTGAGTAACCCAATTTCAAGGAATCGTACCGGAGATCGGAGGATCGGATGAAGGCAATCGGAAAGGTAATCGGGTGGGTATCGATCGTGGGAGCGTTCCTGCTGTTGCCGGCGGTTTCCGACGCGGAGCTTCTCGGGGCGATGCGAGTGCGGCTCGTCGCAGGCGACGTGCAGGTGAAGATCGCCGAAACGGGAGAATGGGCGCCCGCCTCGGTCAACATGCCCCTTGTCGAGGGGGATGAACTTTGGGTCCCCGGAGGGAGCCTGGCGGCGATCCAGACGAACGACGGGGCCGACGTCCGGCTCGACGGGAACACGGCCCTCCAGGTCCTGCGAGTGGACCGCGATTCCTTCCAGTTCTATCTTCCCCAGGGGCGCGCGTACGTGCGCAACGACGACCCGACGGGCAGCATCCTTCAATTCGACACCCCCTACACCTCCGTCCGCACGTTCGGGGAATCGATTTTCCGCATCGACATCCCCGACGGGGAGACGGACGTCCTGGTGTTCCGGGGAACGGTCACCGCAGAGAACGCGGGCGGGGCGACGAGGGTTCGTGCCGGCAGCATGCTGGTCCTGGGGTCGGACGGCTACGCGGAACTTTCCCCGCTCCCTCCTCCCGACAATTGGCAGGTGTGGAACGAGAAGCGGGACCGGGTCGCCCTTGCCCGCGGGGGAGGCTACCGGTACCTGCCGGAGGAACTCCGGGTGTACTCCAGCGACTTCGATGAGAACGGCCGTTGGGTATACGTTTCGGCATACGGGTTCGTCTGGACTCCCAAGGTCGTCGTGACCGGCGACTGGGCTCCGTACCGGAACGGACGGTGGGTGTGGAGGGGCGGAGACTACGTGTGGATCGGATACGAGTCCTGGGGGTGGGCCCCCTACCATTACGGACGCTGGTCCTACGTCGCCCGAATCGGCTGGTGCTGGGTACCTCCCTCCCGGGGAGATGTCTTCTGGGCACCGGGATACGTGGGCTGGGTGAGTACGGGAAATTACGTGGGGTGGGTGCCCCTCGCTCCGGGGGAAGTCTACTACGGGCACGGAAACTTCGGCCGGCACAGCGTGAACGTCACGAACGTAAACATCAACCAGGTCCGGGTCACCAACGTGTACCGGAACATCAATTTCCGAAACAGCATTACCGTGGTAAACCGGACGACGTTCGTCACGGGGCGGCCGGCGGTCGTCAGCCGGAACGTGGTGGTGAATGTGAGGGAAGACTTCGCGCGGCGGCGCAACATCGTTGTGGGAAGACCGCAGATCAGACCCGTCGAGACGAGCTACCTCCCGGTGGTACGGCAAATTCCCGAGGCGAAGCGTCCGCCGACACGGGTCCGAAATATCGACGTGAAGGAACTGAGGCAGTCCCGTCCGCTGGTCAGGGAACCCGACCGTTCCACCATGAGGCCGCAAGCGCAGCCCCGCCAGCTGGAGGTCAGGAAAGCCGAGCAACCAAGGTCCTCGAACGAGAGGACAAGGGAACGCCAGCAGATGGAGCCGGTCGAAAGGAGCAGGCCGCAGGCAGCGCCTCTCGAAAGGAGCAGACCGCCGCAGGCGGCACCGCCGGAAAAGGCCAGACCGCAAGTGTCGCCTGTCGAGAAGAGCAGGCCGATGCGGGTGGCACCGCCGGAAAAAGCCAGGCCGCAGGTGGCGCCTGTCGAGAGGAACAGGCCGCAGCAGGCGGCGCCCGCCGAGAGAATCAAGTCAAAGATTGCCCCGTCTGATAACGTCTCGCGCCAAAACCCCCGGGGCGTGATAGAGCGGGAGGTCGAGAGGAACGTCCGATAAGCGTGGCGGCGGGCAAAACGATGGAAGAACGATCCTTCGGGGGCCATGGAGCACCCATGGCCCCCGAAGGACATTTATCGGTGCGGTGCGGGACGGTTACCGGCGGTATCCGCCACCACCGCCGCCATAGCCTCGCGAACCTCCGGTATTGCGGGGCGCCTGGGGAAGGGCCTCGGATACCTTGAGCGTCCTTCCGTCCATTTCGGCGCTGTTCATCTTGCCAATGGCCTCGGTCGCCTCCTGCTTGGTCGAAAGCTCAATGAAACCGAACCCTTTGCTTCGACCCGTGTCCCGGTCCGTGATGATGTTCACCGATTCCACCGTTCCGAACCGCGCAAACGCCTCTCTCAGCGAATCCTCCGTTGCGGAAAAGGGAAGATTCCCGACGTACAATTTCTTGCCCATAAGACCTCCTTGTCATGCGCTAGGGCCGCAAAAGAGGTCATGAGCACGATTCTCGGGATCTCTTTGACTGCGGACGGTTAACTTCCAATACACAATACCACAGATCGATGGCGAAAAACCGTCGTCGCTTCCAATTCCCCACCGCGACCAGCCCGGGCGGCCGTCGGAACGGCCGGGGAAGGCGTCCATCCGGCCCGGCCCGTGCAGACAATCCTCGTCGGTCCCGGGTCCGCAAGCGAAATCTTTCGCTCCGGCAGGGGATTTCGTCTTTTTCCTTGCAGCAGGAACCGGGATAATGGGAGTACGGTGCAAAACGGAGGCGGCCCCGTGGAGAGTCCCGACACCACGAAGCTGCCGGTCCGGCTGGCCGTCGCCCTGCTCAAGGACCGTAGCGGCGAGATAAAGCTCGACCTCCATGTGACCGACGACGACCTGCGCCTGCTGGCGCAGAGACGGGCCCAGACCGTGAAGGATGCCCTGGTCGCATCGAAGCAGGTGGAGCCGGAGAGGGTCTTCCTGTTGGAACCCAAGGCGCTGGTCCCGGAGAAGAAGGAGAAGCAGCGGGACAGCCGCGTCGAGTTCGTCCTCAAGTGAGAAGCCGCGCAGCCGCGAACCGGACATGGCGCTCCCCCGACCGGGGGAACGCCGCGTCCGTACGTTTTTAACGTGTTCGCTATTCGGAGAGAATCAGGACCTCGACTCGCCGGTTTCTGAACCGGCCCTCCTTCGTCGCGTTGCCCGCGATGGGCTTTCTTTCCCCGTAGCCGACGGTCTTGACCCGGCTGGCGTCCGCCCCCCCGTTCTTCACGAGGTACTCTTTTACGGCGGCGGCTCTTCGCTCGGAGAGCGCCTGGTTGTACTTATCGCTCCCCACGTTGTCCGTGTGCCCCTCGACGGATATGTTATTGCCCGGGTACTTCTTGACGAAGTCGATCGCCTTCTTAAGCTCGCCGATATCCGCCGGCCGGATATCCATCTTGTTGCTGTCGAAGTTGATGTGCAACGACAGCCGGTCGACCACTTTGGGCTTGGGCGGCGGGGGCTTCACATTGACGGTCGTCGACGCGGTGCGGGAGCCGCCCGCCCCGGTCGCCGTGATCGTGTACTGCGTCGTGCTGCCTGGGCATATTTGCTTCGATCCGCTGCCGGCCACGCCACCGACGCCCGGGGCGATGGAGACGCTGTCTGCATCGGCGGACATCCAGCTCAAGGATGTGCACTGTCCCTGATCGATCGAGGGCGGCATCGCCGAGAGCGAGACGGACGGTGCGGGTGACGGAGAGGGAGGAGGCGCGGCCATGGGTTTCGGAGCCTCGGCTTTCTTCGGGCAGAGTGCGTTCGCCGCGGCGGACGCCGCGTTCGCCTTCGCAATTCCCTCCCGCGTGCGGCAGGCCAAGTAGATATCGTACGCTTCGTTTCTCAACTTCTCGGCCGCCTGAAAATTCTGGGGACACTCCTTGTCCTTGCCGGCGCTGCGCGCCGCCTCGACGGCCCTGTCGGCAGCCGGAAGCTCCTTATGGTAGTACATCATTCCGCGCTTCGGAGCGTACTGGAGCCCCGAGCATCCGGCCAGGAAACCCGCAAAAAGCAGCAAACCGAAAAACAGACAACTCCCCCGTCCGAATCTCATCGTCAACCCCTCCCTTTCGTCGGTGAAACGATTTGAAAGCGTATCTCCTATTTTATGAATTACGAGAAATTGTGCGAGAATATTTTCGAGACTGCGCATTAGAAACGGGTTTCCGCTTGACAGGGTATCCGATTTTGTATACAGCATACTGACGGAGTGGTCAGTCCCTTCGCGCGACTTAACGAAGTCAACCGCACAGTAGTAGGCGTATGATCCGAAACAGTTCCCCTTCGGCATAAAACCTATAAGGAGAGAACATGACGACAAAACCATCGAAGATCATCTGGACAAAAACCGACGAAGCGCCGGCACTGGCAACACACTCCTTTCTCCCCGTCATCCAGGCATTTACCAAGGGAACCGGCGTTTCCATCGAAACGTGGGATATCTCGCTTGCCGGCAGGATCCTCGCGAACTTCCCCGATAACCTGACCGAAGGCCAGAAAAGACCGGATTACCTGGTGAAATTGGGTGAGTTCGCACTGACGCCGGAGGCCAATATCATCAAGCTGCCCAATATCAGTGCCTCGATCCCCCAGCTGAAAGGCGCGATCAAGGAACTGCAGGAGCGTGGCTATAACGTCCCGGATTACCCCGAGGAGCCGAAAAACGACGCCGAGAAAAAGATCCAGGAACGATATGCCAAGATCCTGGGAAGCGCAGTAAACCCGGTGCTGCGGCAGGGAAACTCGGACCGCAGAGCGCCGGTTTCGGTGAAACAATTCTCCAAAAAGAAGCCGCACCGAATGGGGGCATGGCCCCGCGATTCCAAAACGAATGTTGCGCATATGAGCGGCGGAGATTTCTACGGAAGCGAAAAATCCACCACCATCAAAAAGGCGACGGATGTCAGGATCGAGTTCGTCGCGGGTGACGGAAAGGTGACCGTCCTGAAGGAGAAGCTCCCCCTCGTGGAAGGAGAAGTTCTCGATGCGGCGGTGATGAACGTTCGCGCGCTACGGAAATTCTATGAAGAGCAGATCGAAGACGCGAAAAAGAGCGGCGTGCTGCTGTCGCTGCATCTCAAGGCGACCATGATGAAAGTATCCGACCCCATCATGTTCGGTCATGCCGTTTCCGTCTTCTATAAAGACGTTTTCGAGAAGCATGCGGATGTGATCAAGCAGCTGGGTGCGAACCCGAACAACGGCCTGGGCGATCTGTACGCCAAGATCCAGAAGCTGCCGGAAGCGAAACGATCGGAAATCGAAGCGGACATTCAGGCCGTTTACAAGAAACGTCCCGCACTGGCGATGGTCGACTCCGACAGGGGCATCACCAACCTGCATGTACCAAGCGACATCATCGTCGATGCCTCCATGCCCGTGGTCGTTCGTGATTCGGGAACCATGTGGGGACCGGATGGAAAACCCCACCAAGTAAAGGCGATGATCCCGGATCGATGCTATGCAACGACATATAAGGAAATCATCGAAAACTGCAAAATGCACGGGGCATTCGATCCCGCGACGATGGGAAGCGTCCCCAACGTCGGCCTCATGGCGCAAAAGGCCGAGGAGTACGGCTCTCACGACAAGACGTTCCAGGCGCCGGGAAACGGGACGATCCGCACCGTCGACGCTTCCGGAAAGACGCTCCTCGAGCAGAAGGTGGAGGAAGACGATATCTTCCGGATGTGCCAGACAAAAGACATTGCGGTCAAAGATTGGGTAAAACTGGCCGTCAACAGAGCAAAGGCGACCGGGGCGCCTGCCGTATTCTGGCTCGATAAAAACCGGGCGCACGATACGCAGATCATCGAAATGGTGAACAGGTATCTCAAGGATCACGACACGAAGGGCCTGGAGTTCCACATCATGGCTCCGCCGGAAGCGATGCGATTCTCGCTGGAGAGAATCCGGGCGGGGAAAGACACGATTTCCGTTACCGGTAACGTGTTACGGGATTATCTGACCGACCTGTTTCCGATCATCGAAATCGGAACCAGCGCCAAAATGCTCTCGATCGTTCCTCTTCTGAACGGCGGTGGACTATTCGAGACGGGAGCCGGCGGCTCGGCGCCCAAGCATGTCCAGCAGTTCGTCAAGGAAGGGTACCTGCGGTGGGATTCCCTCGGCGAGTTTTCGGCGTTTTCCGCATCACTGGAACACATCGCGAATACGACCAAAAAGGAAAAAGTCAAAATCCTGTCGGAGACGCTGGAACAGGCAATCGGCAAGTTCCTGGACAACAACAAGTCGCCGGCTCGCAAAGTGGGCGAGATCGATAACCGGGGGAGCCATTTCTACCTCGCGATGTATTGGGCGCAGGCGTTGGCCGGACAGACCAAGGACAAGGAACTGCAGGCGCGTTTTGCCAAAGTGGCGAAGCAGCTGGAAGAGAACGAGGAAAAAATCAATCGGGAGCTGCTGGGCGCCCAGAGGAAACCGCAGGATCTGGGCGGCTATTACGATCCGGATCCGGCAAAGACGTCAAAAGCGATGCGCCCCAGCGCAACATTCAATGCGATAGTGGACGCGATCTCATAAAGGCAACGCCCTAGCCTAGGCCGCCAAGGGAGCGCAGCTGGTCGAGGAGGAAAGCCGTCCTAATCCAGCTTCGGTTTTGGGGTAGTATCCGTGGAAGCCGGTAATATCGGATACACGATCTTGGGCTGAACCCCCGTCGTGGACCCCAAAAAAGCTACTATTTTTTCCGTTTCCCCTTTTGTAAGAGAGATGCCCAGCTGAGCGGAACCCATGATCTCCACGGCGTCTTTCAGGCCCCATACCCTGCCCGAGTGGAAATAGGGCGGCGTCAGGACGATATTCCTCAGGGAAGGAGCCTTGAAAACGTACTCGTCCGCTTTCGATCCTGTCACCTTGAACCGCCCCAAGTCACCGGCGGTGATCTCCTCTTTGGGCCTTTCCACGACGCCGAAGGGGAAATAGCCGGTGCCTCCCATGTTCAGGCCGCCGTGGCAGCCTCCGCAGCCCTTTTCCATGAAGAGGTTCAGCCCTTCCTTCTCCGCAGCTGTAAGGGCCTTGGCGTCACCCTTGAGGTATTGATCGAACCGGGAGTCCGGCGTAATCAGCGTGGCCTCGAAGACCTCGATGGCCTTCGCCATGTTTTCAAAGTTCAACGGGTTCTTTCCCCCGGGGAATGCCCGTTGGAACATCTCCACATACCCGGGCATGCTTCCGATGGTCTTCATGGCACCTTCCGGCGTATTGTTCATCTCGACCGATGCCTGCACCGGCCCCTTGGCCTGCTCCTTCAGATCCGGCGCCCTGCCGTCCCAGAACTGCGCCAGATTGAAAATGGAGTTCAGCACGGTCGGGGCGTTCCTCGGCCCTTTCTGCCAGCCGTGTCCGGTGGAGGTCTCCTGGAAGTCGTCGCCACC
The DNA here is from genome assembly GCA_049578085.1 of Candidatus Deferrimicrobiaceae bacterium. Lineage (GTDB taxonomy): Bacteria > Desulfobacterota > Deferrimicrobia > Deferrimicrobiales > Deferrimicrobiaceae > CSP1-8. The sequence goes on along the minus strand of JBAULH010000098.1, from coordinate 19,194 downwards.
CATGCCGACATTGTGGCAGGTGTTACAGCTTATCAGTCCGCTGGACGAGAGCCTCGGATCGAAGTAGAGCATCTTTCCGAGATCGACCTTCTCGGGGGTGATCGGATTCCTCTCCAGGGCAGGAGGGGCCTTCGGGATCGGCTTGAAAAGCGTCTGTGCCCTCCTCATCATTTCGTCAGCATGTGCCGCCGTCGCCAGGAAAAACAGGGAGAACAGTAAAGTTCCGAAAAACGCTTTCTTTTTCATGGCATACTTCCTTTCAGGGGCGGGATTTGAACCGGTGACCTTCGGCGGGCGAACACGGAAATCACTCGGGATGACGGGCCGCCTCCACGATCGCCCGGATCGCCCGCGGGTTTACCGATGTATCGATGGAGCAGCCGTTCGCCAGGAAGAACCTTTCCTTCCCCCCGAGCATTCTTCCTTCCCTCACGTGGTTTTTCAGGAACGGGCCGGTTCTGCGGGTGACGATCTTGTGGTCGATGCCGCCCATCACGCATCGGGTGATCCGCTCCTTCACGGAAGCAAGGGAGGGGCCCCCGGGGCCGCGGTCCCACCAATTGAACACGGTGACCGGGAAATCGAGGCAGTCGTCGAAATACAGGTCTTCCCCGTGGATGTGGGCGACGTTCATCCTGCCGCGCCCCGATACCGCTTCCAGGACCCGGCGCGCAAACGGTTTTACGAAGCGCAGGAATTGCTCCCGGCTCATGAATTCCCGGGACGCCGGAACGGACAGGAAGATCCCCGCCGAACCGATGTCGAGGGACCGCAGGCTATAGGCGATCAGGTTCTCCGTGATGACGTCCAGGGCGTCTTGCACGGCGTCCGGTTCGCCCTCCATCAGGGGGCCGATGTGCTCCCCTGCCAAGGCCCGCTTCAACGTGTGCCAGGGATCGAACACGGTGTCGAGAAAGTAGGCCTTGCCTTTCAACTCCGCACCGATGACCGTAAGTGCCCGGAACTGTTCCCGCCAGGGGGATCGTTCCACGTCGAAACGGGCGATGCGCCGCAGATCCGCCCCGGTACGGACGGCGTCGATCCCCTCCGGCATCGGATAGAAGTAGTCGTTCATCACCTTGAGGAAATCGAAGTCGTAGTGATGGAACCAGTCGAGCGCCAGCCGGGCGAGCCGGGTCCCTTCCCCGTGCTGTACACCGAAGTGATACCACAGGGATAGCGGGGGCCGGTCCGTTTCGTCTCCTCGCAGCACGCTGTCGACGAGTTCGATCTTGTTCCCGCTGGATCTCTTTTTCATTCGTCCCGTCCTTTGCTCGTTTTCGCTATCGTTTCCGGACGCGTGTTCCGTCTTTGATCTTGTCGCTCGGGTGGATGATCACCGTCTCCCCTGCTTCCAAGCCGGAGACTATCTGGGCGATCAGGCCGTTGCGGTGCCCGACTTCCACGGCCCGGCGCTTCGCGTTGCCGTTTCCTAGCGCGAACACGGCCCACCCGTCACCATACCGGAAGAGTGCGCTGGCGGGAACCTGGAGAACGTCGTCGCCTTCCCATAGGAGAAAACTCGCCTCGAGGCGGTAGCCGTCGCCCAGCCGTTTCCAGAGATCGGAAGGCGAGGTGATGGCGGCGATACTCGATGAGCTCCTTCTCGGTTGCCCGCGTGAGGTCCTGCCCGCGGTAAAAGACTTCCCCCCCGGTGGAAGTGTCCAGCCCCCCAAGGATGTTGAGGAGGGTCGATTTCCCGCTCCCGGACGGCCCCAGGAGCACAACCAGTTCGCCGGAGAACAGGTCCACGTCCACCCCCCGCAGGGCGTGCACCTGGACTTCCCCCATGTCGTAGATTTTCGTGAGACCGCGGGCCCGAAATACCATCTCCCCCGGAAACGAAGTCGCGATCCGTGTGGCATTCCGCATTTGCTTCTCCCCGCGCCGGCGGGACTTTGCCCCCTGCCTATCCGACGTTCACGCCCCCGAAGAAGAGATGGGCCAGTCATCCCGCCACGGGGGGGAAAAAAAACGTGGTGGCAAGCCTAACGAGGGTGAATTTCCAGCCCAGGATTCCGACCTCCATCGGCAGACGGGCGATTGCCCAAAGGGACCAGCCGGTGAGGAAGGCGACCATCGTCCCGACCCCCGCCCCCGCGCGAAGCAGTCCGGCCACGATGGGGAGGCTGACGTAAGGGCCCCCGGGGGAGAGACCTCCGGCCACCGTCCCGATGAGGATGCCCCGGAGCCCGGACTCCGCCCCGACCCATTGCGCAACGAGGTCGCGGGGAAGAAGGACCTGTACCATCCCCGCCACGATGAACGCGAACAGCAGAAGCGGAACGATCTCGAGGATCATCCCGAACCCGGACCGCACTCCCTGCAGATGCTCCCCTTCCCCCCGCATGTAGCCAAGCGCAAGCAGGGCAACCGCCAACAGACCCATCACGACCGTCGGGATCACCATTGTCTTTCTCCTCTGTTTCCCTTCCATGACAGACATTGTCCCTCTCCCCGCCGGGAAGAATGCGATGCCTACCCTTTTTCCCCGATCGTCTTCCCGATCGAGTAGGCCTTGCCGAGGGATTTGCCGATCCCGTGGTACTTTCCTGCCTCCGGGGAATACACGATTGGTTTCACCTTTTCGATATCGGGAAGTCCCTCCTCGCCGAGCACGGATGCGTCCGCTTTGACGTCCAGGATTTCCCCGATGAACTGGGTGTGCAGGCCGATCTCCACCGCCCGGAGAAGACGGCATTCCAGGACAAGGGGGAACTCCCCGACGTAGGGGGCGTCCACAAGGTCGCTTTTTACGGGGGTGAGCCCCGTCGCGGCGAACTTGTCGACATTTCTACCAGAGGCGATCCCGATGTAATCTGCCTCCCGGGCGTGGGCCTCGGATGGGACGTTGACGGTGAAGGCTTTTCGCTCCACGATGTTGCCGTACGTGTACGTGGCCTTCCGGAGGGAAACGGCCACGCACGGGGGCTTCGAGCAGCAGATTCCCCCCCAGGCAGCGGCCATCACGTTGGGTTTTCCCTGCTTGTCGTATGATCCCACCACCCACACGGGGGTTGGGAACACGAGGGTCCTTGCGCCGAACGATTTTTTCATGGCTGCTGTCCCCTTTCCGTATATTCCCGCGGCGACCACTTCGCGACAAACCGGCTCGCGGTCGGGGCGTTACTCTCCCGCGAATACTTTCGCCACGATGGCCTGCGCCTCCTCCTGGATCCGGCGGAGATGGTCCACCCCCAAAAAACTCTCGGCGTAGATCTTGTAGACGTCCTCCGTGCCGGAGGGACGCGCGGCAAACCACCCGTTCTCCGTCACGACTTTGAGGCCGCCGATGGGGCTGTCGTTGCCCGGGGCGTTCGTGATCAATTCCCGTATCTTCTCCCCCGCCAGTTCGGCAGCCCCGATTTGACTTGCGGACAGCCTTGCGAGCATCGCCTTCTGGTCCGCCGTGGCGTAGGCGTCGATCCGTTCGTATACCGGCTCCCCGAACCGGCGGGCAAGATCGGCATACTGCTCGGCCGGGTCCCTGCCGGTCGTCGCCATCATCTCCGCCGCGAGAAGGTCCATGATGATGCCGTCCTTGTCGGTCGTCCAGACCGTCCCGTCCCGACGCAGGAAGGAGGCGCCTGCGCTCTCCTCCCCGCCGAAGCCCAGCTCCCCCTCGAGGAGTCCGTTCACGAACCATTTGAATCCCACGGGCACCTCGACCAGGCGGCGTCCGAGTCCCCCGGTCACGCGGTCGATCATGCTGCTCGACACCACGGTCTTTCCCACCGCCGCATCTTTTGCCCACTTCGGGCGGTGCGAGAACAGACAGGAAACGGATGCGGCGAGGTAATGATTGGGATTCATGAGACCGGCGGTTCGCACGACGATGCCGTGCCGGTCGTTGTCGGTGTCGTTTGCGAAGGCCACGTCGAACCGGTCCTTGAGGGCGATAAGCGCAGCCATCGCGTACGGGGAGGAGCAGTCCATCCGGATCTTCCCGTCCCAGTCCAGTGTCATGAAACGGAATGTCGGATCGACCGCGTCGTTCACGACCTCGATGTCGAGCCCGTACCGGTCGGCGATCGGCCCCCAGTAGGCCACGCCCGATCCGCCCAGGGGATCGACGCCCAGATGAAGTCCGGCCCCGCGGATCGCCTCCATGTCCAGAACGGAGCCCAGATCCCCGACATAAGACCCGGTGTAGTCGTGCCGGTGCGTCGTCGATGCGGAGCGGGCCTTTTCGACGGGTATCCTCTTCACCTCCCGCAGATTGCCCGCCAGCAGCCCGTTCGCCAGCTCCTCGATCCGGCGGGTTACGTTCGTGTCCGCGGGGCCCCCGTGCGGGGGGTTGTACTTGAAGCCCCCGTCCTCCGGCGGGTTGTGCGACGGGGTGATCACGACGCCGTCGGCCAGTCCCGTCTTCCTCCCCCGGTTATAGGAAAGGATCGCATGCGAGATCACGGGGGTCGGAGTGTACCCCCCTTCCCGGTCGATCATCACCTCGACCCCGTTGGCCGCCAGCACCTCGAGCGTAGTGAGGAACGCCGGCTCGGAGAGCGCGTGCGTGTCCATCCCCAGAAACAGGGGGCCGGCAATCCGCTGCTCCCTGCGGTACCGGCAGATCGCCTGGCTCGCGGCGAGAATATGGTCCTCGTTGAATCCCAACCGGAGGGAGGACCCCCGGTGTCCGGACGTGCCGAAGGAAACCCGCTGCTCCCGCACGGCAGGATCGGGACGCTCCGTATAATAGGCGGCCACCAGGCGGGCGACGTTCACCAGCATCGACTTTGGGGCGGGCTTTCCCGCCAGCGGGCTCACGGTCATGAAAAGACCCTCCCATTCGATCGGATGCGCACGGCTTGCCCGTCCCTTACCTTTGGAAAACCGCGGAGATCTCTTCCGGAAGATGATCACAGTTCGTTCGCGTCACGAAAATGATCGCCACGTCCGTGCGGTTCCGGATTTCCTCGAGGAAAGACCCCCCGCCGCGCGCCGGAATCGTGGCCAGTACGCGTACGCCCGAGTCGAGAATCTCACGTACCCGCGTCCGGAATGCCGCCGAAAAGCACTCCATCTTGCCGATCTCGTCGATGATGAAGACCTTGTCGGGAATCCCGACAAGCGAAGGGAGGGCGACCGATTCGAACGCCGCGACGTCGACGACGTAGGCGCCTACCCGCGGCCCGGGGCCGGCACGCCTGCTCGACAGCCGGCCTTGCCTCCCGTCAGTTGATTCCACCCGGAATCCGGTGCGGGTTCCCGCCTCGTCCAGGACTTCTTCCGTGAAGAACCCGGCGGCGCGGGAACCCAGGATCCGGGCAGCCTTTCTTGCCACGGTCGTTTTCCCGCATCCCGGCGGACCGGTCACCAGGACCTTCCCCCCGATTCCCCGCACCACATTTTCCGTTCCGCCTTCTCCCCGGAAATTCTCATTAATTTTTATCATAGTATTTAGTATGTTATGTTATTTATAGTGAACCATCTATTTAGCTCCCCTGATGGTGAAAACGGACGAAGAGAAGCGGCGCCCTGTTCGCCATTCTTCACAGCACGAGGGGCCGGGTGATGTCCGTGTCCGGCAGGATCCGCGCGAGAAGGGCGCGCAGCTGGCCGGCCGCGGCCGGGTGTGCCGACGTTCCGGGGTGGCGGACGCAGGCGGTCGCGATGAGTCCGCGCATCCGGTAGATTTCCTTTCGAATCCCTATCCCCGGCTGCTGCTCGAAGACGATCAGCGGCAGAAACCGCCGGTAGAGGTCCCAGGCGGCATCCATCCGTCCCCGCCGCACCTCCCGGACCATCGCCACCAGAATCTCGGGGAAGGCGAAACCGGTCATGAAGCCGCTGCTTCCCCTTTCCAGGTCGAACATCCCGTAGAGGGCCCCGAGTCCCGTGAGGACGGGGACCTTCTGGCCCTTCATTGCCTGAACAAGCGCGGAGATCTTCTGGGGAGTGGGAGGAGCCTCCTCCTTGATGCACCCCACCTGGGGGATCTCGTTCACCAGCCGGAGCAGAAAGGGGACCGGCATGTGCACCTCCGTGGAGGCAGGGTGGTCCTGCACCACGATCGGCAGCGAGATCCCGCCGGCTACCTGCCGGAAAAATTCCAGGATCTTCTCCTCGCCCGGCACGGGCTCCCGCGACGGAGTTACCATCACCGCGTCCGCTCCGAGCGACTGGGCCATCTGGCTCAGGTGGCGCGTCGCGAGCGTACCCCTGTGGCTCGCCCCGACGATCACCGGGATACGTCCCTCCGCAGCGGAGACCGCCGTGCGGATGAGCTGTTCCCGCTCCTGGTCCCCAAGCCGGTTCGACTCCCCCAGCACGCCGAGTATCGTCACTCCGTCCACGCCGATGTCCGCCATGAATCGAACCACGCGGGCGAACGAAGCGAGATCGATCTCCTCCCCTTCTTCGAACGGGGTCACAAGGATGGGATATACCCCCTCGAAGGACAATCCCTTTGCCATGGACAACCTCCTCCAACGTGCGACCGGCAGGCCGTAAGGCGTTCCGTGATCGAATCCGGGGGTCAGTATAATGCAATCCGGTTCGGGTTTCCCCGCTTTTCCCCTGTATAATTGGCAAAAGAACCAAACGGCGTTCCTTTCCTTCCCGCAGACGCGTCCCGGCGGAGGTGGCGATGAAAGCGATTCGTGTTCACAAGTTTGGCGGCACTGATGCGATGGCCCTGGAGGAAATCCCCCGTCCGAAACCCGCGGAAGGACATGCGCTCGTCCGGATGAAAGCGGTCGGCGTGAACTTCATCGACATCTACCAGAGGATGGGGCTCTACCCCGTCCCGTTGCCTTTCACGCCCGGCAACGAGGGGGCCGGCACGGTCGAGGAAATCGGACCGGGGGTAACCGAGGTGGCCCCGGGGGACTCGGTAACGTACTCCGGAGCTATCGGTTCCTACGCGGAATACTCGGTGGTCCCTTCCTGGCGGCTTGTCAACATCCCGCAGGGGATCGATCCGAAAACGGCGGCCGCGGCGATGCTCCAGGGGATGACCGCCCATTACCTCACCCACGACACCTATCCGCTGAAACCGAAAGACACCTGCCTGGTACACGCGGCCGCCGGCGGCGTCGGCCTCCTCCTTGTCCAGATGGCCAAGCGGCGCGGGGCCCGGGTGATCGGAACCGTCTCCACGGCGGAAAAGGCCCGGTTGGCGCGGGAAGCGGGCGCCGACGAGGTCATCCTCTACACCGAGAAAGACTTCGAGACCGAGGTGAAGCGTCTTACGGGCGGGGCCGGTATCCAGGTGGTCTACGATTCCGTCGGACAGGCAACGTTCGATAAGAGCCTTACCTGCCTGGCTCCCCGCGGATACCTGGTCCTTTATGGCCAGGCCAGCGGCCCCGTTCCGCCCTTCGACCCGCAGGTGCTGAACACCCGGGGGAGCCTCTTCCTGACGCGGCCCACCCTGGCACACTACACGCGGAACCGGGAGGAACTCCTCTCGCGGGCGGACGAGGTTCTTGGATGGGCGGCCAAAGGGAAGCTTACCGTGCACATCGGGGAAACCTTGCCCCTGGCGGAGGCGGGGGAAGCCCACCGGAAGCTGGCGGGCCGCGAGACCACGGGGAAGATCCTGCTGGTGCCGTGAAACGGGAGGACCGCCGCCCCCTTACATCACGAGGTTGAACAGGAACCCCACGATGAGAATCCCCGTGCCGACGACGCCCGCGAAGATGATGATCAGGCGCATCTTCAACACTTTCCGGAGGATGACCATCTCGGGCAGGGACAGCCCGATGACCGACATCATGAAGGCGAGGGCGGTTCCCAGAGCGGCCCCCTTCCCCAGAAGGGCCTGGACGATGGGGATGATCCCGGCGGCGTTGGAGTAGAGTGGGATCCCCAGCAGGACCGCCAGCGGCACGGACCACCATGCGCCCGACCCCATGACGGAGGCCAGGAAGTTCTCCGGCACGTACCCGTGGATGCCCGCGCCTACGGCGATTCCGGCGAGCAGGTAGGGCCATACCTTCCCCACGATGTCGCGGACCGCATCCAGGCCCAGACGGAACCGCACCTCCCACGGCATTCCCTGCTCTTCTGGAATCACGCCACCCTCGGTTTCCGCGTTCGCAAACACCCACTCCTCCACGTATCTCTCCATGCCCATCCTGCCGATGGCCCACCCCGAAGCCATCGCGATCGCAAGCCCCATCCCGAGGTAGATCGCAGCGATTTTCCATCCGAAGAGTCCAAACAGGAGGACCAGAGCGACCTCATTGACCATGGGGGCGGAGATCAGGAAGGAAAAGGTCACCCCGAGGGGGACCCCGGCTGTCACGAAACCGATGAAGAGGGGGACCGCGGAGCACGAGCAGAAGGGGGTTACGGTCCCGAACAGGGCGGCCATCCCGTTCCCCGCGAATTCCCTCTTCCCGGCGAGGAAGCCCCGGGCCCGCTCCGGGGTGAAGAACGAACGGACCACCCCCACGACGAACACCACCAGGGTCAGCAGCATGAGAACCTTGGGAGCCTCGTAGAGGAAAAACTCCAGCGCGGAGCTCAGGCGCGTCCCGGGCGAAAGGGGGAAAAGCGAATAGGTGACCCACTTCGCAAAGGGGTACAACCCCTGGTACACGAGCCACCAGGTCATAAGCGCCAGCAGGCCGGCCCCGAAATACCACTTGATATCCCGCGCGCCCGTTACGGTACGAGAAGCGATGTCACTTCCTCCACTGTCGGCACCCGCCCGGAGATCTTCACCTCATCGTCGATGGCCAGCGCAGGGGTGGTCATCACTTTGAATTTCACGATCTCCCGGATGTCTTCCACCTTGGATATGGGGGCATCCACCCCGGACTTCTCCACGGCCTTACGCACGACTTCGGCCATCTGCCTGCACTTGGGGCACCCCGTGCCCAGAATCGCGATCTTCATATTCTCCTGTCCCCTTTCCTTGAACGTCGGAATTGCCGTCGATATATTAACATATATTTATATATCAAGATAGCATTCCCCCTTGGGCGGAATCAATCTTTTTCCGTAGGAGGTTTTTCCTTTTCCCGCGAAGCGATTCCGGTGATGAGCCGATGATGGTAGACTCTATCCCTAACGCCTATGAGCGGAACCATTACCCTACCCGTCTGGCTCGCCGCGCTCCTCTTCCTTCTCGCCGCGTGGGCGGCGGTGTACCGCCTGCTGATTCCGAGCGTCCGCTGGTTTCTTCGCCGGCGCGTCAACCTGGTGATCGAGGAGATCGGGAAGCGCCTTCACCTGGAAATCCGCCCGTTCTCCCTGACCAAGCGGCAGGTGCTGATCGACCGGCTGATGTACGACCCGAAAATCCTGGAGGCGGCGGCAGTCCACGCAAAGACGAACAATATGCCGCGAGCCGTCGTGATGGCGGAGGTCGAGCGGTATGCAAGGGAGATCGTCCCCTCCTTCAACGCGTATGCCTATTTCCGGGTCGGCTACTGGGTCGCGAAAAAGACGGCCAGGATTCTCTACCGGGTGCGGGTGGGCTTTACGGACGAAGCGGGGCTTTCCGCCGTCGACCCTCATTCCTCCGTTGTCTTCGTCATAAACCATCGCAGCAATATGGACTATGTCCTCGTGGCCTATCTTGCGGCGACCCGAACCGCCCTGAGTTACGCCGTCGGGGAATGGGCGAGAATCTGGCCGTTGCAGACGCTCATACGGTCGCTCGGCGCCTATTTCATACGACGAAGCTCCGGGAATCCACTCTACCGTCTCGTGCTGGAACGCTACGTTGCCATGGCTACCGAAGGAGGCGTCGTGCAGGCGATTTTCCCGGAAGGCGGCCTTACCCCGGACGGGTCGCTGCGCCGCCCGAAACTCGGCCTTCTCGACTACATGACCCGCTCCTTCTCCCCCGGGGGGGGCAGGGACATCGTCTTCATCCCGGTGGGAATCAACTACGACCGCACCTTCGAGGACCGCAGCATGCTGATCTCTCTGGACAGGGAGGCCTCGAGAAAAAGCCTGCCGTTCGTGATCCTCACTTCGCTGAGATTCCTCCTGCACAACCTGCTTCTCGTAATCCGCGGCCGCTGGTACCGGTTCGGCTACGCATGCGTCAACTTCGGCTCTCCCGTCTCCCTTACGGAGTACTGCCGCGAGCTCGGCGTCGACTTTCGTTCTTTGGAGAGAAAAGAGAGGTTCCGGGAGGTGGAGAGGCTTGGGGGGGAACTGATGAAGGATGTCGGGAAGGTGATTCCGGTGCTGCCGGTCTCCCTCGTGGCGACCGCGTGCCTGAACCTGGGGGAGGCCCGCTGGAGCGAGCTCGACCTGAAAACCGAGGCCCACCGGATGCTCGTCGCGCTCGCGGCGGAGGGCGCCCACATCTACATCCCCCGCACGGACCAGGATTACGCCGTCAACGTCGGGTTACGGATGCTCACCCTTCGTCATTTAGTGGAGGAAAAGGAGGGGCTCTATTGCGTCAACCCGGATAACGCCGCCCTCCTGCGATACTACGCCAACTCCATCCGCCATCTGTTCCCCGCGCCGCCTTCCCGCGCCCCAAACAATCTTACCGTTTGAGCTCTCGGGCTCTCCGTATCCTACGAGTCCCGGTGGGCGGCGTCCGAGGCCAGTTTCCCCAGAAATCCTTTCATCTTCCCGAGGACCTCGTCACATCCCGTGATGCCGTAGCGGCCTTTCAGGACTTCCGGATCGCTGTAACCGATCCAGACCGCACCGATTCCGTCCTCCCACACCAGCATTTTCAGGGGAAGATCGATGCCGACCCTTTGCTCGCACATCATCAGGGGAGTGCCCCCTTTGGGATTTCCGAAGATCAGCACCTCGGTCGGGCGCAGCGGCATGCCGACCGTTTTCGCCCCTTCGGCATGATCGATGCGATTGAACAGCGTCATTCCTCTTTCCTTCGTCAGGCGCTCGACCCGATCCGCGGTTTCCTTCGCTCCGTAGGCACTCTTTACCGTTACCAAACCTTCCCCCGCGTATGCCGCCGGGACCGCAAACAGGGCGAGCAACAGGAGGTAAATCGGCATTCTTCGCATATCCCCTCTCCCTCCGGGAAACGGATCCTCGTTCCCATATTAGATACCCTATCCCAGGAAAGTTTCCCTTCGAACCGCTGGCACCTACTCGTGGCCCAGGACGGGGTGCGGCTCGTACGGATCTCCGAGGGCCATTTGCTCCTCCGCGGTGAGCTCGATCTCGAGGGCCTTGACCGCCTCCTCGAGGTGCTCCATCCGGCTCGCACCGACGATCGGGGCCGTCACGCCTGGTTGGTGCAGCACCCAGGCGAGAGCGATCCGGGCCATGGAGTCCCCGCGTTTCCTGGCTAGATCCGCGACGACTTTGACGACCGCCTGATCGCCCGGGCGGACGTACATCTCCTTCTTGTACGTGTCCGTGCGGGCGCGGACGGTTCGGCCGTCCTCCCCGGCCGATGGCGCTCTCGCGAGGAGCCCCCGTGCCAGCGGACTCCAGGGAAGGATACCGATCCCCTCCTTCCGGCAAAGCGGGATCATTTCCCTCTCCTCCTCCCGGTAGACCAGATTGTAATGGTTCTGCATCGTGACGAACCGGCGGTAGCCGCATTGGTCCGCAGCGCCCAGCATCCGGGCGAGCTGCCAGGCATACATCGAGGATGCCCCGAGATAGAGCGCCTTCCCGGAGCGCACGATGCCGTCCAGGGCATCCAGGGTTTCCTCGATCGGTGTCGAGGGGTCGAACCGGTGGATCTGGTAGAGGTCGACGTAATCCGTCCCGAGACGCCTGAGGCTGTCGTCGATCGAGTGCCGGATGTGCTTGCGGGAGAGCCCTCTTTGGTTGGGATCGTCTCCCATCTCCCCAAACACCTTGGTTGCGATGACCACCTTGTCCCGGCCCGGCCCGAAATCCTTCAGGGCCTTCCCGAGGATCTCCTCGCTTCGCCCTCTGGAGTAGACATCGGCGGTGTCGAAGAAATTGATCCCGAGCTCGAGGGCCCTGCGGATGAAGGGACGCCCCTCTTCCTCCTCGAGCACCCACTCCCGCCAGCTCTTCGCGCCGTAAGTCATGCAGCCCAGACAGATACGGGACACCTTCACGCCGGTCGGGCCCAGATTCACGTATTCCATCCTTTGCCCCTCCCTCTCTCAGATGACGCCTCGCGGGAGCCGGTGCACTAACGATTCCCGATCAGCGGAACGATGAGTTTCGGGTTCGTCCCCGGAACAACGGTAACGGTTTCCACACGGTCCACGCCGAGGGGTTCGTTCACAAAACGGAACTGGTGGTCTCCCACCGGAAGTTCCAGGGAGGAAATCGGCGTCACTCCAAGATATCGTTTCCCCTCGTAGACCTTCGCCCAGGGAACGGCCTGGACCACTGTAAGCGTCCCCGTCAGCCGCTCCAACGCGATCCGGAAACGAGGAAGCTGGCCCAGCGCATCGGCCGAAACACGGCTTGTGACGTACCCCGCCTTCCGGAACCATATCGTTTTTCCCGCCAGCGGCGCGGTGTCCAGGCGAAAGGGCGTCAAGCCGAGGGACGGCCCGTTACCGCTCCCCACCGAAACGCCTGCCGGGTCTGTCTCGATCCACACCGGCTTCCGCTTTCCGGGCACCGGACTGTCCTGATCAACGTACCCGGACAGGGGTTCGGACCGGGACGGCGGGGAAACGGAAGGAGACCCAGCCGGTGGCGCCCCGGCATCCGCCTGTCTTGCCGCTTTAGATGGTCTGGACCCGCCGCCGGCAGGGGAGGCAGTCACCACGGGGGAATTTTCCTTCTCCGTCGGACCGGATCCCTTCCACCAGATCACCCCTCCCACGGAAGCCGCCACGAGAGCCGACGTCACGCCGATTCTGACCCCGCGTCTTCCCATCATTCCGTACGTTGCCCTCTTCTCCCGGATCAGGCCCGCGTCGCCTGCCCAGGGAAGGGCGTCTGCGACAACCGTATCCTCCTCTTTCTGCCCCGCCCCGGGAAAAAGGAGATCCCAGAAAGCGAACAGGTCGGTTCGGGAAACCGTTTCGGGGATTGCCCCGGCGATCGCCTTCGCGAAGGCCCCTGCGTCCGGATACCTGTCCCCCTTTCCCTGCGACATGCTTTTCCGCAGGATTCCCGAAATCGCCGGGGGGAACCGGCCTCCGGGAAGTCTTTCCGCATCGTGGTCCCTCAACCGGGCGAGAATCTCGTCTCGCCCCTCGCCGTCGAAGAGCCTCCCGGGGAGGAAAAATTCCGCAGCGATCACCCCGGCGGAGAAAAGATCCGAGGAGACGTCCGCCCCCTCTCCCCTGGCCTGCTCCGGAGACATGTAGGAATATTTCCCCTCCCATCCTTCCGGCCGTTCCTCTGCGGCGTGCCATCCCCGCGCTATGCCGAAATCGGTGAGTTTCACCGCCCCTCCCCGCGACAACAGGACGTTTCCGGGGCTGATGTCCCGGTGGATGATTTTCCGTGAATGCAGGTACCCGATTCCGTCCAGCATTCCCTCCACCCAGCATCTCCAGAGAGGGAGGGGAATGGGAATCGACAGGAGGCGCATCTGCGCGGCCGCCTGCGCCATGTTCCATCCGTCGACGAACTCCATGACGAGGTAGTAGGAGTTTCCCCGCTTTCCGAAGTCGAAGACCTGAACGAGATTCTGATGAGAAAGCGATGCCGCGATGCGCGCCTCCCGGACAAACATTTCGCGAAAGCGCGCGCTCTCCGTGAGGCGGGGGTGAATCACCTTCACGGCCACTTTCTTCTCGAACCCCTCCTCACGCCGCAGCCGGCAAAGGTATACCTCGGACATTCCCCCGGAGGCGATTTTCCGGACGACCGCATACTTGTCGGGAAGGCCCGAGACCAACCGGCTACCTCCTTCCCCCTTCGGCGGTGATCCCCAGCTGCTTCATCTTCCGGTGGATGCTGGTGCGATCCAGCCCCAGTTTCTCCGCCGTGCGGCTCACGTTGAATTCGTTTTCCTTCAGCTTATGCGTGAGGAACTCCTTCTCGAAGGCGAGGACCGCCTCCCGGAAATCCTCCTGGTCGAACACGGGCGCGTGCGGGGTCTCCGCCCGGACCGACTCGGCGGCGAGGACGCGCTGGACGGTGTCCTCCCCAATCGCGGGGCCCGTCGAAAGAATCACGAGCCGCTCCACCACGTTGCGCAGCTCCCGGACGTTTCCCGGCCAGGTGTGTGCCATCAGCCGTTCCATCGCCGCCCGGGGAACCTTCTTTCTTTCCTTTCCGTGCTCGGCGCAGATTTCCCCGACGAAATGCTCCGTAATCGAGGGAATGTCCTCCTTCCGGTCCCGCAGGGGCGGAACGATGATCGGAAAGACGTTCAGGCGGAAGTAGAGGTCGTCGCGGAAACGACCTGCCTCGACCTCCTTCGGCAGGTTGCGGTTCGTCGCGGCGATGATCCTCACATCCGCGTGGATCTTCTCCCCTCCCCCGATCCTCTCGAACTGTTTTTCCTCGAGGACCCGGAGGATCTTCGCCTGTGTCCGCGGGCTCATGTCCCCGACCTCATCGAGGAACAGGGTGCCCCCGTCTCCCAGTTCGAAGCGCCCCCTTCTCCGCACGGCCGCCCCGGTGAACGCGCCCTTTTCGTGCCCGAACAGTTCCGACTCGATCAGTTCTTCGGGGATGGCGGCGCAGTTCACCGCGACGAACGGCTGAGCCGCTCGTTTGCTGTGCTGGTGGATCTCGCGGGCGACGATCTCCTTCCCGGAGCCGTTTTCCCCGGCGACGAGAACCGAGGCATTGGTGGGGCCGGCGGCGGCGATCTCGGCCCGGACCCGCCCCATGGCTTCCGAATCCCCGACCAGGCGGTACTTCTTCTCGACCCGCTCCTTCAGCTCCACGTTCTCCCGGCGGAGCTGCCCCTGCTCGATGGCGCGGGAAAGGGTGATAAGCAGCTTGGTGAGGGAGATCGGCTTTTCGATGAAGTCGAACGCGCCCATCTTGACCGCCTTCACAGCGGTGTCGATCGTCCCGTGCCCCGAGATCATGATGACCGGTACGATCGGATACGCCTCCCGGATCTTTTTCAGCGTCTCGATCCCGTCCATGCCGGACATCCAGACGTCGAGCAGCACAGCGTCCATAAACGACCGGGAAAGAACCTCGAGCCCTTGGGCGCCGTCCCCGGCCTGGACCACGTGATAGCCGTCGTCTGACAGGACCCCTTCAAGCGTCTTCCGGATGTTCGTCTCGTCGTCGATGACCAGAACCGAGTATCCCATGGCGTGTCTACCCTTCTTTCTTCGGTCGGACGGGAAATTCAATCTCGAAAACCGTTCCCTTCGGAACGTTGTCGCGTACCTTCACCGTCCCCTGATGGTCGCTCGTGATCGCGCTGACGATGGCCAGACCCAGGCCCATCCCCCCCTCCTTCCGGGAAAAATACGGCTCGAACAGTCGGTCCCGGTCCCCCGGAGGAACCCCCGGCCCGTCGTCGCACACGGACACCTGCACGCTTCCCAGCGCCGGTTCGTGACCCACCCGCACCACGCACCGTCCCTGCTTGCCCAGCGCCGCTGCGGCGTTCTCCAGGAGATTGGTCACCGCACGCCGGATCTGGAACGGGTCGAACCAGACCGGCGGGACCTCCCCCTCCTCGAACTCCCAGGCGATCCCGGGGTGCGCCGTCCGGAACGTCTCCATGACCGCCCGCAGTTCCTCCCCGAGGTTCCCTTCCTTGAAGGCCGGGACGGGCATGCGGGCGAACCGGGTGAACTCCTCGACGAGAGATTTCAGCGATCCCACTTCGGAGAGGATCGTCTGGGTGCACTCGAAGAAGGCGGGGTCGTCCTCGTGCGACACGGCGAATTTTTTCTGCAGCCGTTCCGTGGAAAGCTGGATCGGCGTCAGGGGGTTGCGGATCTCGTGCGCGATCCGGCGCGCGACCTCGCGCCATGCCATGATCCGCTGGAGCCGCATCGCCTGGGAAAGGTCGTCGAAGGCCACCACCAGCCCCATGTACTCCTCGTCGTCCCCGTGGAGCGCCGTCACGCTGACGCGCAGGGAAATCCGCTTTCCTCCGATGGTGAGATCCACCTGCCGCTCCACCTGCTTGCCCGGCGTCTCCCCCACCTCGCGCGATAGGGTGCGAACGACGTCGTAGTGCTCCTCCCGGACGACCTCCTTGTACGGCTTCCCCAGCACCTTGTCCGTCTTGATCGAAAGCATCCGCTCCGCCACCTTGTTGATCATCGCGATGCGCCCCCCCCGGTCGATGACGATGACCCCGGTGGAGATGTTCGTAAGGATCGTCTCGATGAACCGGCTCCTCCTTCGAAGTTCCTCGAAGGTGGCGGAAAGGGATACGTTGGCATCCTCGAGACTCTTCTTCATCTCCTTGAGGTCTGCCGTCATCCGGTTGAAGGAGCCGACCAGGTGGCCGAATTCGTCGTCGGAGCGGTAGTCGAGCCGTACGGAAAGGTCCCCGGAAGCCACCTTCTGCGTCCCCTCCGCCAGCATCTGGACGGGAACGGTGATCTGCCGCGCGAGATAGATCCCCATCCAGGAGGCGGCAAACACCACGAGCAGAGTGATGAGGATAAGGGTGGCGATGTAGCTGGCCCGGATCGGGTCGTCGAGGAGCCTCACCTGGTGGTACTCGTCGTATGTCTTCGCGATCTCCCGGAACCGTTTCGCCTCCCGGGGCGGGATCGTCTTCACCGCCACGACGGCTCTTCCGTCGGGCAGGTACCGTACAGCGGAAGCATACGACTCGTCGATGATCGTCATCACGCCCTGGCCGCGGATTGCCCCCTCCTCCCCTTTCAGGCGGGACCGGATCTGCCCGGCGATCTCCCAGGACACGCCCCCGCTCACCGCCGCAGGGCCGGTTTTCCCCACCAGCAGGAGCGAGACATCGGTGGGCAGCCCCCGCCTGGCGGCCTCCAGGGAATCCTGCAGCGAGACCTTCCTCCCCTTCTGGAGAATGGCGGTCGCCGCCCGGTCGGCCACGCCCGAAAGGTTACCTGCCTCCCTCTCGAGACTCCCCCGGGCGATGTCGAGCGCGCTGGTCAGGGCGACCCCGACCCTGCCGCCGATCCACGAACTGATGCTCGTCGTAGTGATATTGGTGGCCGCGATGAACAGAAGGATCGTGGGAACGAGGGAAAAGGAAATGAAGATGAGCACCAGGCGGGACCGGATCTTCGCCCCCAGGATGTTCCGCTTCCGGTCCAGAATCAGCTTGAACACGTTCCGGGTGACGAGGAATATCAGCAGGACGATCAGGATGACGTTGATGTTGATGAGTGCGAAGATGATGATGTTGCTCGTGAAGGCCACCGTGCCGCCGATCGCCCCCAGGCGCGCCTCCAGGATTGTGAGGCCAACCACCAGGGCGGCCACGATCCCGATGGCAACCCTCTCCCGCTTCCTCTTTGCCCGTTCCTTCTCCGGGGATAGATCCGGCGTCCTGGATGGAAATTCTTTCATGGCGCAGAAATGTCTCCTCTCGCCCATTCGGTCTCCACGTCCCACAGGGAGGAGAAGAAAAAGATCGAACGGAGCGGATCCGACAGGCCCACCTTGTCGAGGCGCGTCCGGACGAATGCCCGATACCGCTTGCCGCGCTCAACCTCATAGGAAAGAGGAACGATCACCTCGTACCGGGTCATTCCTGCGAGCGCGGTGAATATGTCCGGCAGGAGTTCCACATCCTTGCCCCGGTTCAGGTGGTATACGCGCGAGAGGGCGTCATAGCGAACGGAGCGGGAAAAGGTGATCTCGCCGATCGTCGTGTCGAACCAGTTCCGGTGGTGCCTCTGGACGCGAACGACGGTTTTGAAGGAAATTTCTATCCCGCTTTTAAGCGCCTCCACCATTCCCGGGGTAAACCCGTTGCGCAGGGTGAAATGCACGAGGGCGCTGCGTCCCTTGGCCTGTCCGTGAATATCCGTGATGCGTGGTTTCGGGGAGGCGGCGGCGGAGCGGCCGGGCGCCACGAGAACCCCAAGGAAAATCAGCGAAATAGCAACGTAGCGCAACACTGCCTCCCCGGACATTATACCGGGCTGAGGCAAACCTGCAACAGCAGGAAACGTCTTGGGAAAGAGGGGGGTGAGTGGCCCGTCAAGGGCCACTCAAAGGGGGATTAGGCAGTGACCTGTATATCCACGGGGACCTTCCCCGGGCTGACAGGCGATTCGAGTGAAGCGGAATACACGGGCGACGCAAGATATTCGGCAACGACATGGTTTACCGTATGCCCCGGACGGATGGCGAGGAAGCAGCCTCGCACGGGGCGCCCCAGCAGGGCCAGGTCGCCGATAAAGTCGAGCAGCTTGTGCCGTGCGAACTCGTTGGGGAAGCGGAGTCCTCCCGCATTGTGCACCTTGTCGCCCTCGACGACGATCGCATTATCGAGGGCCCCTCCCTTGGCAAGACCGGCCGCGCGAAGGGCCTCGATCTGCTCCCGCAGGACGAACGTCCTCGCGGGAGCGATTTCCTTGAGGAAGTTCTCGGGAGTGAGGGTGACCTTTGCCCACTGTCTCCCGATGGCGCTCGCCGGGAAGTCGACCGTCACCAAAATTTCCATTTCCACGCCGGGGGAGAGGACCACCATCGATCCGTTCTGCCGGATCTTGTCGTTCTCCCAGACCCGCAGGAACTTCCTGCGGACGTCTTGCCGGACAGGGCCGGCGGCGGCGATCGCCCGGGAAATCTCGAGTGCGCTGCCGTCCAGGATCGGGAGTTCCGGCCCGTCCACTTCGATCCGCGCGTTGTCGATCTCCATTCCGTAGAGCGCGGCGAGAAAATGTTCCACCGTGGAAACATTCGCGCCACCGGCGAAAAGCACTGTCGCATAGGCCGTTTCGACCACGTTCTCCACCCGTGCGGGAATTTCTATATTCATGTCCTTTCGGAGGAAGACGACCCCGGTATCTGGGTCCGCCGGAAGAATTCGCGCGTGGATACCCATTCCGGTATGGAGCCCTGTGCCGGTAAAGGAAAGCGGCTTCGAAACCGTATGCTGGAAAACGTTCATGCCATTCTCCCGACGAAAAGCCTGCCCTTATATTTTGCAAACGGCATGCCAGGCATGTATATAAAAAAATGGCTATATTTTCAGCTGTTTATTCTCTTGCTGCGCAGGGAACATCTTCGCATGTTGCATCTGTGCAACACTTCCTGTTGCCGGGGAACAACAGGAGCTACTTGCGGAACAGCCAGAACAGAAGGGTAAGGACAACGCTGATCAGTACGCTCGTGGCCAGGGGAAAGTAGAAGGTGAAGTTTTTCCGTCTGACGAGGATGTCTCCGGGCAGCCTGCCGACCCAGCCTGCCTTGTCGAAC
>JBAULH010000097.1:0-1529 GCA_049578085.1 Candidatus Deferrimicrobiaceae bacterium | reverse complement strand
GCGTGGTTCCCCGTGTCGGCGATGTACACGTTCCCCCGGGAGTCGACGGCGGCGGACAGCGGGTCGTTGAGTTGAGCGGCGGTAGCGGGGCCTTCGTCGCCAGAGAAACCTGCTGTGTCAGTCCCTGCAAAGTAATGGACACGATTATTAGGAAGAAGAATCTTCATTCCCTGGAAATCCTTTTCCCTAAGAAAAAAATTCCCATGTACAAGATCATTTTTGAATTGAATCGGCAGTACCGGGGTCATCATAAGCGGATCCATTCCATCCGAAAACGGAATAATGGTTGAACTCCCAACCTTTGTGTAGACCTTGTCTACTCCCAACGCTACAAACTTAATTTTGTTGTTATCGCGGTCAGAAAAAAACAAAGATGGACCACTTGGGTGAAATGAAACGCTCGCAGGGTACCGGAGCGGATAGAAGTCCTTGTCCGCGCCTTCCTGGGTCTGGGCGGGGGTGTTGTCCGCCACGTAATCAGAACGGACGCCGTCCTGGACCAGGTAGACCCGGTTCTCCATCCCGTTCGTGTAGTAGACCGTGCTGTCGTCGACCACGGCGAGGTCGGGCTTGGCGGCGGGGTTGAAGATCCCTTTCTGGCCATCGTATTTGATCGAGATCGCCCCGGTCGCCCGGTCGATCCGCACGATCTGCTGGTCCAAAGTTATCAGATAGAGGTCGCCCGCCGGGCCCATGTCGAGGTCGAACACCGGGCCGATCGGTGCGGTGGAGGCCTGCGCTCCTTCCGTCAAGGCGCCCGACGGGCCGCTTCCCGCGTAGTGGGCGATGTACCCATACCGATCAATCCGACGGATCCGGTTGAACTGGGCCGAGGAAACGTAGATCGCGTCGTCAGGCCCGATCTCCACGGCGAGCGGCTGCCCCAATAGCGCATCGATCGCCAGTCCATCGTCCCCCGTATCCCCCGCCGTCCCCGCCCCACCCGAAGGAGGTGCGCCGCAGACGCGGACGATCGTCCCCTTGTCGTATATCGGGATCGTGACGGTCTTGTTCTCCCCGGCCGCAAGGGCCACACCGAGGGCCCAGCCGCGGCCGAGCAGAAGGGCGTTCGTCCCCAGGGTCAGGGCGGTATTGTCGAATTCGTCCACTTCGACGGAAATCCGGTCCCCGGGAGGAATCCCGGAGATCTCCCCGCGCCCCAGGGAACGGTCGAACCACGCTTCGATGGGAGTCGGGATGTGGGGGGCGAGCACCCGGATGAGGATGCGGTTGTCCGGCGCTTTCACATAAGCCGGACGGGCGACCGGGGCGTCCGTGCCGGCGGTCGCGGGGCCGGCGGCGGCCCCTTCCTGCGGATAGATGAGCCGCACCGAGAGCGACGCGTCGTTTGCGGAGGAACAACCCGCGATGATCAGGACGGCAAGGAGAGCGAGCCCCCGCCGCGGGAACCGGAAGGGGTGGGCCATCACCTCCCCTTCCCCGGAACCTCCGGAGCGGCTGTTTCCTCTCCCTTGGCGGACCCCAAAAGGGGATCGAGGAATTCGAGGAGTTCTCCCCGCTCGACCAGG
>JBAULH010000096.1:0-1693 GCA_049578085.1 Candidatus Deferrimicrobiaceae bacterium | reverse complement strand
GGCAGGTCCGGTACCCAAAATAATAACATCATACGTATCTTTATCCATGGTGTCCTCCCGGCATAGATAGTGTTTATATATAAATGGTTTTATTGTTCGTCTTTGTAATCGGCGCTTATTTTGTAAGGGTCGACATCAGTCGGTATGCGCCCGTTCTTTCTAACGATCCCAAAGCCACCCTGCCCGCTCGTGCCTTACGTGGCAGGCGGGTCAAGCAGCACCCGCTTTAAAAAAAAGACCATCCATTCCGCTCTCAGAGGGCTCATTTAGTTAAAAAAAGGGACAACACACCATGTTCGTATAAAATATTCAACCCGATAGAGATCAAAACAACTCCGCCGAGGGTTTCTGCATAAAGACTCAACCGCTTGGCAGCGCCGATCCGCTCGCCAATGCGCATTCCAATGAGGGTAAATGTTCCCGCTACAATTCCAATAATCAAGGCCGGCATCCAAATCGATATCTTCAGCAAAGATAGACCGAAGCCCACAGCTAGGGCGTCAATACTGGTTGCCACCGAAAGAATCACCAATGTCATTCCTTTTGTATAATCTTTTATGGGCTTTTCGGCCTTACCATCCTGAAAGGCCTCTTTAATCATATGGCCACCCACAAATGCCAGTAAGCCGAAAGCGATCCAATGGTCGTAATGTTCAATATAACTCCGTATGGATAAACCCGCACTCCAACCGATAATCGGCATTAAAGCCTGAAACAGTCCGAAATGCCATGACAAACGGAACAATTGTCGCGAATCGACATTTTTCAAGTTTACGCCGGTCGCTATTGAAACCGCAAAGGCATCCATGGCAAGAGCCACTGCAATGGCAAGAATTTTTATAAATTCCACTATTATTCTTAAATATTATATAAAGTTAAACGAATGTTTCACTCCCCCAAAAGAAACACTTAAAATTGCCACAGCAACCGCAAAATTATTATGCCTCATGACATTTTTATTTTTCAGATTTGATTACATTTTTAACATTTATTCCATTGTTTGAAACTTATTCATAAATCTTCGATCAATGTAATCTTTAATCTTAAAGGCGAGTCTTCCATCAAAGATAAACCACCTTTTATGTAAAATCCCCGTACCATCTCCCATATTGAATATCAGGAGATAATCCCCTCCGGGATCAAAAGGAACCGTTTCACCGGATTCAAGAATCAATAGTTTCCCCTTTGGGTCCGCACGGACGGCCTTTCATAGAATGAAAGTCCCGCCCTGTTTTTTCACCACATCCTGTGTGGAAAAACGGATGTCATCCGGAGCATAGATTCTGCCGAGCATTCCAGGCCCCATACCGGAGTATTAATGGTATGGTGAAGGGCCGATAACCGTAACCTTGTACCCTTTTTCAATGAATATTCGAAGATTTGAAAGTGTGACCATGTGCGCATGGCCACCGCCGACCAGTAGAAGATGTTTTGTCATAAAGTTCCCTATTCATAAAGGAGATTCTGCGTTTTATCCCCGGAACATTTGTCCGCATAAAGCTTGCTTTATGTTTATAAAATGTATAAATCGAAAATCAAACATTATTTATAAGGATAAGTCAAATGGCGCTAAACTTTGAAACGATCAGTTTGGATAAGCAAAACCAATATTTGGACAAATTTTACCGATGCCTCCAAAAGCCTTCTGATTATAGCTTTGTTAATTTGTGGTGATGGTCGGATGACTATGGAC
>JBAULH010000095.1:0-20316 GCA_049578085.1 Candidatus Deferrimicrobiaceae bacterium | reverse complement strand
GTTTTCAGCTCCTCGATGATGCGCCGCACCGCCTGTCCCCGGTGGCTGATCTTGTTCTTCTCCTCGGTGGTGTGCTCCGCCATCGTCTTCGAGGAGCCCTTGACCCGGAAGACCGGATCGTATCCGAAGCCGCTGTCCCCGCGCGGGACGGATACGATCTCCCCGTCCACGCGGCCGGTTGCCTCGGCGATCATCCGGCCGGGGAGGGCAGCCGCGGCCACGCAGAGAAACGCGGCGGTCCAGGGCTTGGGACGAAGATTCAGCTCTTCGAGAAGCAACGCGATGTTCTTCTCGTCGTTCGCTTCTTCCCCTGCATAGCGGGCCGACCGTACGCCCGGCCTGCCGCCCAGCGCCTCCACCACGAGGCCGGAATCGTCCGCGACGCACAGGATATGGTACTCTTTCGCGTAATGGAGCGCCTTGATCCTCGCGTTCTCCACGAAGGTCTTCCCCATCTCGCGCGGCTCCATTCCGGTCGGCAGGTCGGGCAACGTCAGGACCTCGACGTTTTTCTGGAGCCCCAACCCGAGCAGCGCCCGGATTTCCGTTGCCTTCCCGCGGTTCCGGGTAGCGATCAACAGCTTCAACGGCCACCCCCCTTCCACTTCTTCTGGACCTGAAGGATCCGTTTCCCCGCACGCACCGCCGCCTCGAGCATCCGGTCCAGCTGTCCCCGCGTGAACGGCGCCCCCTCGGCCGTCCCCTGAACCTCGATCAGGTTCCCGCCCCCGGTCATGACAATGTTCATGTCGACCTGGGCATTCGAATCCTCCGCGTAATCGAGGTCGACCAGGGTGCGGCCCCCGAGCATCCCCACGCTGACCGCCGCCACCGGCTCCCGGACGGGGTTTCCCGGGATTACCCCGCTGTCGACCAGTCGGGAACATGCCTGCCACAAGGCGATCCAGGCCCCGTTGATCGACGCGGTGCGTGTCCCGCCGTCCGCCTGGAGAACGTCGCAGTCGATGGTGATCGTTCTCTCGCCCAGGGCGCCCTGGTCCACAACGGCGCGAAGCGACCTGCCGATCAGCCGCTGGATCTCCTGCGTTCGCCCCTGGACTCTCCCGGTACGCCCTTCCCGCTGGGTCCTCGTGGTCGTCGCCCGCGGCAGCATCGCATACTCGGCGGTCACCCAGCCCTTACCCGTTCCCCTTAGGAACGGCGGTACGCGGTCCTCGACCGACGCGGCGCAAACCACCTTCGTCTCGCCCAATTCGTAGAGCACCGACCCCTCGGCGTGCTTCTGCAGCCCCGCCGTCACGCGGATTTTCCTGAGATCCCCCGCTTTTCTCCCGCCTGCACGCATCCCCCTTCATCCTCCCCCTTCTCCGGGCAGACCGGCACAAGGCGCGCCTTCCCGGCAAATAATAGATTATCCGGGAAAATCGCCTCCCGGGGAATCCTTTTTCCCGTATTCCTGCATCATACGGTATAGTCGCGCGGAATGCGGCGCACGAAATCCCTCGCACGGGCAATCTTTTGACCGGGATGGTGTTTTCTTGATCGTGGGTGTTCCCAAAGAAACGTTTCCCGGGGAGCGGCGCGTAGCCCTCGTGCCGGGCGTCCTCCCCTCCCTCGGCAAGGCGGGAATCCGGGTTCTCGTGGAACCTGGCGCCGGGTCCGCAGCGGGATTTCCGGACTCCGCCTACGAGGAAAAGGGCGGGGAAATCGCCTCTTCCCGGGCCGTCCTGTTCGGATCGGCCGGCCTCATACTCCAGGTGCGCGCTCTCGGCGCCAACCCCGTGGCGGGCAGGGCCGACGCCGCGCTGTATCGGGCCGGGCAGACCGTGATCGCGCTCTGCCGTCCTCTTTCCCACCCGGAACCCGTCAGGGAATTGGCCGAAGGCGGCGTCACCGTCTTCTCCCTGGAACTCCTGCCGCGGATTACCCGGGCCCAGTCGATGGACGTCCTCTCGTCGATGTCCACCGTGGCGGGGTACAAGGCGGTGCTGCTCGCGGCCGCGGAACTGCCCCGGATGTTCCCGCTGCTCATGACCGCCGCGGGGACCGTTTCCCCCGCCCGCGTCTTCATCGTCGGGGGGGGAGGCGTGGCGGGGCTGACGGCAATCGCCACGGCAAGACGGCTTGGCGCCGTTGTGGAAGCCTACGACGTCCGCGCCTCGGCCAAGGAACAGGTGGAGAGCCTGGGGGCGAAATTCGTGGAGCTTCCGCTCCCAGGCGAAAGCGGCGAGGGGGAGGGTGGCTACGCCAAGGCCCTGGACGAGGAATTCTACCGACGGCAGCGGGAGACGATGTCCCGAGTCGTAGCCGGGAGCGACGTCGTCATCACCACCGCCCAGGTCCCCGGGAAGAAGGCTCCCCTCCTCATCACCGGGGAGATGGTGGCC
The DNA here is from genome assembly GCA_049578085.1 of Candidatus Deferrimicrobiaceae bacterium. Lineage (GTDB taxonomy): Bacteria > Desulfobacterota > Deferrimicrobia > Deferrimicrobiales > Deferrimicrobiaceae > CSP1-8. Next base: position 17,968 of record JBAULH010000095.1, on the reverse strand, counting down.
GGCATGGCGCCCGGGTCGGTGATCGTGGACCTCGCGGCGGAACAGGGGGGGAACTGCGAAGCGACGCGCGCCGGCGAGACCGTCGTCGTGCACGGCGTGACCGTCCTGGGCCCCGTGAATCTCCCCGCGACCGTGCCGCACCACGCAAGCCAGATGTACGCGAAAAACACTGCCGCATTTCTTCTGCACCTCGTGAAGGACGGGAATCTCCTCCTCGACTCCGGGGACGAGATCACCCGGGAAACGCTCGTGGCGCAAGGGGGCGACGTAGTCCACCTGCGGGTGCGGGCGGCCCTCGGGCTCCCCGCTGAATCCGCGTCACGGGAAAGGGGTTCCTGATGGAGGGGTTGATCGCAAGCCTTACGATCTTCGTCCTTGCCATCTTCGTAGGGTTCGAGGTGATCACCAAGGTGCCGCCGACGCTCCACACGCCGCTCATGTCGGGGTCGAACGCCATCTCGGGGATCACCCTGGTCGGCGCCCTGCTTTCCGCCGGCCACCAGCACACCCTGTTCGCAACCATCCTGGGCTTCGTCGCGGTGGTCTTCGCCACCATCAACGTCGTGGGAGGGTTCCTCGTCACCCACCGGATGCTCGGGATGTTCCGGAAGAAGGAGGACCGGTGAGCGCCGCCCTGATCAACCTCTCCTACCTTGCCGCGTCGGCCCTGTTCGTCTTCTGCCTGAAGGGACTTTCGCACCCGCGGACCGCGGTGCGGGGGAATCTTTACGGGGCTCTGGGGATGCTCCTCGCGGTGGCGGTAACGCTTCTGGACCGCCAGATCGTGAGCTTCGAAGTCATCCTCGCGGGAATTCTTTTCGGGTCCGCCGTCGGGGCCGCCTTCGCCGTGAAGGTGCCGATGACGGCCATGCCCCAGATGGTCGCCCTGTTCAACGGGTTCGGGGGAGGCGCCTCCGTGCTGGTGGCCGGCGCAAGCTTTCTCGAGACGATCGCGGCAGGGTCTCCCCCTTCCGCCCGCTTCCTGGTGGCCGTCTCCTTGACCGCCATCATCGGCGCGGTCACCTTCTTCGGCAGTCTTGTCGCCTTCGGCAAGCTCCAGGGGCTCATCACCGAGAAGGCGGTGGTCTTTCGGGGGCAGCAGGCGGTAAACGCCGCCATCGGCCTGGTTTGCGTCGTCCTGGGAGGGTGGCTCGTGACAACCCCTTGGAACCCCGCAAGCTACCTCGCGCTCGCCGGGGTCGCCTCCGTCCTGGGGGTGCTGCTGGTGATCCCCATCGGGGGGGCGGACATGCCCGTCGTGATCGCCCTGCTGAACTCCTATTCGGGGCTTGCCGGAGCGGCCACGGGGTTCGTCCTGGAGAACAACGTCCTGATCATCGCCGGCTCGCTCGTCGGAGCGTCCGGTATCATTCTCACCCGCATTATGTGCAAGGCGATGAACCGGTCGCTCGGAAACGTCCTGTTCGGCATCGGAGGTACGGTGGGAACGGGACCTGTCCCGGGAGAGGAGGTGTACGAGGGAAGGATCAAGTCGGCCTCGCCCGAGGAGGTGGCGATGCTGTTCGACACGGCGCGACGGGCGGTTATCGTCCCCGGGTACGGGATGGCCGTATCCCAGGCGCAGCACGCCGTGCGCGACCTGGCCAATCTCCTCGAATCGAAGGGGGTCGAGGTGGAGTTCGCGATCCACCCGGTGGCGGGGCGGATGCCGGGACACATGAACGTTCTTCTCGCGGAGGCGAACATCCCGTACGACAAGCTGAAGGAGATGGACGAGGCCAACTCCGGGTTCGCGCAGACAGACGTTGCCCTCGTGATCGGAGCCAACGACGTGGTGAACCCGATGGCGCGCACCGATCCGGACAGCCCGATCGCCGGGATGCCCATCCTGGACGTGGACATGGCGCGCACGGTCGTGGTGATCAAGCGATCCTTGAGCCCCGGGTTCGCCGGGATCCCCAATCCCCTTTTCGCCGCCGACAACACGGTCATGCTGTTCGGAGACGGGAAGAAGGCAATCCTCGAGCTGATCGCGGCGCTCAAGGAGTTCTGACCGCCGGCACAAGGCAGGAGCGCCGCTTATGCCTTCTCGCTCCGGGATGCGTCGAGCATGTGGCGAACCTTCCCGCCCAGGGACCCCGCCGCGAAGGGCTTCTGGAGAAATTCCGTGCCGGGCTCAAGAACCCCGTGGTGCAGGATGGCGTCGTCCGTGTACCCGGACATGAAGAGAACCTTCATCGCAGGCCGACGGGCGGTCAGGCGCCCCGCCAGTTCGGGACCGGTCATCCCGGGCATCACGACGTCGGTGATCAGGAGGTGGATCGGCCCCTTGTGCCGTTCGCTCACAAGGAGGGATCCTGCCTGCCGCTCTTCAGAATCCGGTGTTCTTCCCGAGAACCTCGTCACGGTGATAGCCGGTGATGCGCTCGAAGGCGGGGTTTACATACCGGAATCGCCGTTATTGCATCTCCGGGGCGGTGGAGCTCCTCGCCGGCGGCAGGGACAACGTTATACCGGGAAAACAGCATTCTTGCCTTCGCCGTTCATCAGGCGTATCGTTCGATTATCATCCCCGCATCGTCCCGAGCGGGTTTCGGGAGGCATTCATGCGCACACCATGGACTCTTCCGGCAGTTCTGGTATTGTCTTTGGCCCTGGCCACCCCGGCCCTGGGCAAAGCGGACGGCGCCGCCGTCTATCAACGTTGCTTCGGTTGCCATCAGTCGACCGGAGGGGGAATTGCGGGAGCCTTCCCGCCCCTCGCGGGGCACGCGGCGAAGCTTGTCGCCGTCGAGCGATCCTTTCCCATCCAGGTGGTCCTGTTCGGTCTCAAGGGCGAGATCGAGGTCGAGGGGAAGAAGTACAACGGCGTGATGCCCGCTCTCGGTGACCAGCTGAAAGACGAAGAGATCGCGGCGGTGCTGAACTATGTCCTTGCCAGCTGGGGAAACGACAAGCTGCTTCCCAAGGGGCACAAGGAGATCACCTCCGCCGAGGTCAAGACCCAGCGGGGAAAGAAGCTCACCCCGGAGCAGGTCTACGGGATACGGCAGAAGCTCAAGATCAAGTAGGAAGCGGGGCGGCCCTCCCGTGCGGGTCGGCGCCCGCCGAATGCTAGTGTACCGTCTCGTAAATTGCTTGACGCACCGAGAGCGCTGATGCGCCGCGGCCAGCGAGGCGCGCGACTGAGGATGGAGGGGGGACACTCCTGTTTTTCTCGGCGAATAGATCAGGAGTGTCCCCCCCTGAGCGCAAGGAGCGCAACGAAGCTGGCGCGGATGCAGCGGCGCTCGAATGCCAAGGTATTTGCGAGACGGTGCACTAGGGCCGGACAAACCGTGACCGTAGCCAATATGCGGGCAGGTTGGCCGGTTGGTTGGCGTCTCACGGGTCTGCGCGTTGAAAAACGAGAAGTTCCGTGATCCCCAGGAAAAACCGCTTCGCCAGGACAAGGACAAAACCGCTCTGCGCGAACAGGTCGAGAAGATTCCCCCTGTCCGGGAACGCCGTAAGGCTTGCCGCGATGTACCCGTGGATCTCGTGGTTTCCGTGGAGGATCAGCCCCCAGGAACCGCACCACGTCCGCAGGAGCAGGTATTGGGGGATTCGGAAAATCGCCGCCCGGGGCTTCGAGAAATCGAGAAAGGCGGCTATTCCGCCCGGCTTCAGGATCCGCCGGATCTCGCCTATGGCACGCGTGAGATCCGGTGCGTTTCGCAGCGCGTAGCTTCCCGTGACAATGTCGACTGTACCTTCCGGGAATTCCATCGCGCACATGTCCTGCCTTACGAAACGAAGATTGGGGTAGCGATTTCGCTTCCGGGCAATGCCAAGCATCGGCCAGGCGATGTCCAGTCCCACGGTTCGGCCTTCCGGATACCGCTGCGCCAGGAGGAAGGAGACGTCTCCCGTCCCGCATGCGATGTCCACGCACAAAGGCTTCGCGATCTCCGGCAGCGAATCGACCAAACGCGTTTTCCACGCTGCGTCGCGGAACAGGGACATGGCGCGCGTGGCGGTGTCGTATCGCGGCGCCGCCTCGGCGAAATGAAGCTCGTTGTAGAGTTTCTTTCTCTCCGGGACGCGGAGGTAGTCCCTGCTTTTCAGGTCGAACCGCACCATCACCCTTCCTCGTCTCCCTCGTCGCCCGCCCCCGCCAGGGAGGGACGGGGGAAAAGCGGCCCATCCTTGCCTTCCCTTCCGGGGAGATACCTCCACATGCTCCCGTCGTGGAGCGCCCGGAACAACTCGGCGTAGGCCGCGAGGGCCTGTGCTCGGTGAGTCTCGTCGACCCGAACGGCTTTTCCGACGAATTCATGGCACCAGCGGCAATCCCCGCAGTCGACGTCGCGGCATCCGGATTCCCTGAACCGCTCCATGAATCCGTCGAGAGCGCGGTTTTCGACGAACACCGGGGGATCTCCCGTTATGGGGCTCGTCATGCCGCGCAGGTCGGCTACGCGCTTGAGGAGCAGCATCCGCGCGGGGTTCACAAGCAAGGGACGCAGGAGAAAGCGCAGGATCCATCCCGGTCCGCGGCGGTAATACCGGTCGTTTTCCTTCACCCCCTGGAAGGCATAGGGCTGGACGAGATCGAGGAGGTTCCCGTCGTATCTCCGCCCGGCGTACGCCTTCACCCGGGTGAGCATGAGCGGCGTCGGGATGTCGCGCTCGGCGATCTTGAAGAGGTCGTACCCGAGATCCTCGTATATGTGCAGGTCTTCGGGGCGGATCCACTCCGACCGGAGATAGTTGACCGGATCGCGAAGCTTCATCTCGGTGCACCGGAGGAAGCACCAGTCGATCAAAAAACCGTGGTTCCCGTGCCACGACTGCCCGGCGTGCGACAGCGCGTTCATGTGCATGGGGGAGAGGGCGCACCCCGAAAGGCAATTGTTGTTGACCAGGAGTTCCAGGTCGCACCGGACGCTTTTCCGTATCCGTTCGAGAGTCGCCAATTCGCGGTTGACCAGGATGCTGTCGAGCACGATGCAGTCCGCGCCCATCTCCTCCCACATCTGCGCCTTGCGAACCCTGTCGACCCCGCCGAAGACCGATACGCGGACCTTGAGTCCCGGATACCGGGTCTTGAAGAGCGTAAGCAGGAAAGGCAAAGACACCGTCACCGAGGCGACGCCGATCTCGCAGAGCCAGCCGACAAGTTCCTCGATTTCCCCCTGCCCCGCTCTCGTCATCTCCCGGTTTCCGACGCAGGAGGCGTTCAGGAGATAGTTGAATTCGATCCCGGCCAAGCGGGCATGCCGCACATGCTCTGCGAGGCGCTTCCGGGACACGCGAGCCAGCTGGTAGGAGGCCCGGCCGCCGCCGACGGCGTCCTCCCGGAGCTTTCCGAAAAGCTCCACAACGGGATATCCTTTCATCGCCTCGACCAGCGTCGGGTCGAAATTCGTGGCGACGGAAAGCCTCATGGCGTTTCCTCCCTGTAAGCTGTCCCCTTCCGGACATACCTCTTCCGTTTATCGACCGGGAGCGGGGAAGGATCCCGCGTACCCATCGGGAAGATCAGACCTTGACGGCCGTACGTTCCCTTTCCGCCCGGTCAGCCGGAATACCGGACGGGGCCCGAAGAACCGACAGAAGGGCCATTTCCACCGTCAGTCCCGGGCCGAAGGCAACGGCGCACACCTTTTCCTCGCCGGCCACGGTCTGCCGTTCCAGGATCTCCGCGAGAACGAAGAGGATGGAAACGCTGCTCATGTTGCCGTACTTGCGAAGCACCTCGCGCGACTCCCGGACCTGTTCCGGCCGAAGGGAAAGGCTCCTTTGGACCTGGTCGATGATGGACTTGCCCCCCGGGTGGATGGCCCAGAGGTCCACGTCGGCGATCGACAGGCCGGTCACGGAAAGAGACGGTTCCACGAACTCCCGGATATTGGCGCCGATTATCTTCGGAACGTAGCTGGAGAGGGAGATGTCGAACCCGTGGTCCCCAATGCGCCATGCCATGTCCTGTTCGCCGGCGGACACCAGAGTGCTGCGGAACCCGTCGATCCGGAACCCGCCCCGGTCCGGAGCGGGCTCCTTCGCGCTGACGATCGCGGCGGTCGCCCCGTCCGAGAAAAGCGAATTCGCGAGAATCGTGTCCTCGGTGCCGGAGAGCTGCATATGCAGGGAACACAATTCGAGGCACTGGACAAGGACGATGGCGCCGGGATCCGCCTCGCAGAACTGGGCGGCCATCCGCAGCGCCGGGAGGGCCGCGTAGCACCCCATGAACCCGAGGTGGTATCGCTGGGTGCCAAGCGACATCCCGAGATCGCGCACGATGTAGTAGTCGGGCCCGGGGTTGTAGAATCCCGTGCACGAGACCGTGACGACATGCGTTATGTCCCCCGGACCAATCCCGGGGCAATTGTCCAGCACCTTCCGCGCCAGGGCGACCGAGAGACGCCTGGACTCGGAGGCAAAGATGGCGTTTCGCGCTGCGGTGCCCGGCCCTTTCAGGGACCCGTCGGGACCAGCCCGGAAGAAGCTGTCGGGGGCATCGCCGTCGTAATTCCTGATGACTGCGTGCCGGCGCTCGATGCCGGAACTTCGATAAATGGCTCGAATGAGACGCCTTTCCCGCTCGTCCCGGGCCCACTCCTGCATCTTTGCGCTCGCCTCTTCCTGGGTGAAGGAGAACTCCGGGAGAAGCGAATCGATCCGATGGATCCATACCGCCATGAAGGTTTCTCCGATGCGTAGCTTTCCGTCTGCGGCCCTACTGCTTGGATGAAACTTCCAGCCGGACGTTCCCCGTTACGACGACCTTGTCGCGAACCCGGAATATCCCGAGAAACGACGGCGCCTTCAGGCCGAAATCCTTAAGCGATACGGGGAATTCTACGTCAAATTCGACCCGATTCCCTTCTTCCCGGAAGTTTGTCACCGCGGCAGGGATGGTCCTTTCCACGTCGCGTATCCCAAGCGTCAGATCGAAGAACGCCTTTCCTCCCCCCTCTTTCCCGATCTCCCGCCGGATCCCGTCCACGTCGATCGCTCTCACGGTTCCGTTAATGCGCGGAAATCTGTCGCTCCGGAACATCTCCCGCATCTGGCCGTCCCGAGTATTGTTCCCGGTGTCCATCTCTTCCACCGGGACGTGGACTTCCACGCCGGGGATGCTCGTCCCCCCGTCCGCGCCCCTCACAAGGTTTGCGGAGAAAGGCTGGCACCGGACGGTTCCCGTGAAATCGTGGAGGGTGGAAACCCCTACAAACTGGAGGAGGCACGTACCCTTTATCTCCCCGGCTCGGGCGGAGGCGGCAAGCACAAGAAGGAACGCAATCGCTATTCTCGCCATCTTCATCATGAATGGCGTCTCCTTGACGGATCGCTTCGGCTCTTGCTATAGGACGAAGAAACGGCACAGGGGATTCGAAGGAAAAATGGTAACACGTACGGTGGGGGTGGAGGGGTCATGTCCTTCGCGTGGATCCTGGCGGTTCTCTTTCTCCAGAGGATGGTAGAGCTTGCGCTTTGCCGACGCAACAGGCGTGCCCTGATCGCCCGGGGCGGGAAGGAGTTCTCCCCGGAAACGTATCCCGCCATGGCGGCCCTCCACACCGGTTTCTTCCTGTCCCTTGCCTGGGAGTCGTACCCTTGGCGCATACCTCTGGACACGAGGACAACCGTCTGCCTTGCCGGGCTTGTCGCCGTGACCGCCCTGCGATACGCAAGCATCGCAACGCTGGGGGGAAGGTGGACGACGAGGATCGTCGCCGTCCCGGGCAGCAAGGTAGTCCGGGCCGGTCCCTACCGGTTCTTCCGGCACCCGAACTACCTCGTCATCGTGCTGGAGTTTCTTCTTTTTCCGCTTCTCCTGAGAGCGCCGTTCACGCTCGTCGCGTTCTCCCTGGCCAACCTTTTTCTCCTCCGGCAGCGGATTCGTCTGGAAGAGAAGGTTCTCCGGGAGATCACGGATTACGGAGATAGATTTTCGTAGAAAGAGAGGGGAGGGGATTTACGGAACGACGCGGATCAATGCCACGTGCCCTGGTCCTGGTCTTCGGCCTCCCACTGCCCCACCAGTTCCTCGGCATCGATTTCCTGGTGGAAGGCGCGCGGGCAGAGGCATTGGGCGATGTGACACGCGCACTGCTTGTAGAAATTCTTCATGTGGGCGTCGTCGCACTCGTTGGCGTGCAGAAACCCCTCCTTGTACGCCCATGCCGCATCGGCCGAGGCACCCCAGCCGAAGAGGTAGAGAGTGCCTTGTTCCGCGTCTCCCCCGAATACCACGATGGACTTCACCGGGCGCTCATTGCCGGCATCATCCTTGACGGTGATCTCACCGGCATCCGGGTCCACGGAGATCAGTATGGTCATCTTCTTCCTCACGTCCTATGTATCGGAATTTCGGTTCCGGTACTTTACGTGTAAAAATAGCAGTAGGGTTTCCCTCTCCGGGGCGGAAAGGAGCAAAACCGTGACCGTGCGTTTTCTCCTGGTCGGAATTCTGATATCCGCGATCGGGATTGCCGCACCTCCCGTTTTCGCGGAGCCTCTTCACCTGGCAGCCAGGGACGGAAATTGGTTGCTGGCGGTGGAGATCATCGCCGAGGGCGTCGACGTGAACGCGAAGGATAACCTCGGCAGAGCTCCGCTGCACTGGGCAGCCGATTCGGGAAACGAGGCGATCGCGGAACTTCTGATCGAAAGCGGCGCCGACGTGAACGCGAAGGATGCCAATGGCGGAACGCCGCTGCACAAGGCCGTCGAAAAGAACCGGGAAGGGGTAGTGAGACTCCTGATCGCAAACGGCGCCGACGTGGAGGCGAAAGACGGATATGGGCAGACGCCACTGCTGTACGCGGCCGATAACGGAAACGAGGCCGTGCTGAAACAGCTTCTCGCGCGCGGTGTCAACGTGAACGTGAAGGACCAGGGGGGCAACACGCCGCTACATAAGGCGGTCTACATGGGCCACATACCGGCCGCGAAACTGTTCGTAGAGAAGGGGGCTAACGTCAACGCGAAGAACAACTACGGGATCACGCCGCTTCACCTGGCCGCCCTTAAAGGATATGAGGACCTGGCCGAGCTGTTCATCGCGAAGGGGGCAGACGTCAACGCGAGGGATACATTCGGCGTCACGCCTCTGCAGAACGCGGACCACCGGGGCTACGAGAACATCCTCCGCCTTCTGGAAAAGCACGGGGGACACCAATAGGCTAGGTCCCTTGCGTCTTCCGCGCCCGTCGAACTGACGGCAGGAAAACGACGACCATGGAGAGGTCACCGCTTTCCTTCAAAATGCCGGATTTCGAACCCTCACCTTCCGATCGGGATTTTCCGCCCTTTTTTCCTTTCTACCCTCTCAACCCCTTCCTCCCAGGCGGAAAGGAGCCAACCTCGTCGTTCCCACGCCTCCCAAACGTCCGGGACACATAGGCCTTCAGATCCCGCCCGAAATCCGCGGAGAACCCGTCGCGGTAGACGATCGCGGTGGCGATCTCCGCCGCCAGGATCGCCGCCCGGTACTTCGGCAAAAGGGTGCGCACCCGGACGCGGAACCTCGGGGTCTTCCGGATCAACGCCGGCAGGTGGGCCAGGAGGGCCCGCCGGAACGGATCCTTGAGGGTAAGATCCGGCCTCGCCTGGAAATGGTCGAAGATCCTTGCGTACCAGTCGTTGATCTCCCTGCTCAGGGATCCGGAGATCTCCGTGTACGGCACCTTCCCCCCCGCCTCGCGGTAACGGTGGAAGATCAGCTCCGCCGCGTCCGAGGCCCGCTTCTCGAGGACCTCCAGCACCCCCGCCACGTACTCCTCCTTATGGGCGAAGAACTCCTTTTCCGACAGGAGGAGGTTCGCGATGATCTCATAGGAGGAGGAGATGACCCCGCACTTGTTCGCCGAGGCGTCCCGAAGAATCACGACACCCTTCTCCTGAAGCGCAAGGCGCGCTTCGGGGGTCAGGAACGAGTTCGCACCCTCCACGATCAGGCGCACCGTGGGATCGCCTTCTTTCGGGAAGAACCGGCGACAGTTGCTGCTGTCCACCGTCTCCGGCCTGCCTCCCGCGGGGATGAAGAGATCCGCCGGGACGGTGAAGATCAGGCCTTCGAACTCCCGGTAGAAGTCGTCCACGGTGAGCCACGACTCCTTCACGCCCTCCGCCGTCCGGTCGATCCTGCGGTAGAGCTCCTTGAGCCCCTCCGTTTTCCGGACGTTACGGTAGAGGAGGAACCCGCCCGGGGAAAGGCGGAACGGATCGAACCTTTCGATGTCGTCCTTCAACACGATCCGGGAGAGTTCCTTCCGATCCGCCCCCCCCGGGTCGACGAGGGCTCCCGTCCCGTCGAGGACGAGGCGGATACGGATTTCCGGGCAGCGGGAAAGCAGGATCCGCATGGCATTCCCCGCCACGTCCCCGTTCGGTCCGCCGGTGAACTTCACCGTGAACGGGTCCTTCCGGACGTCGATGCCTGCCTCCCGCATCGCCACCTCGGCGAACGTCACCACGCCCGTGGAGGTCACCCCGTACTCCTTGTGGTTGATCCCCACTCTCTTGCTCGACATGATCCCGTTTCCGAGGATGTACCCGCGCCGCTTCGCGAGCGCCGCGATCGTCTCGATCATCGCGTCGTGCATATTTTCGTCCGGCCCCAGCTCGATCGGCTCGTCCTCCCCGTAATAGTCGACGACGCGGGGATCCCTTGCCTTCCCGTCCTCGGTCACGAAGAGGTCCAGGAAGGCGTTCGCGAAAGCGAGCTGGACCTGGTAGAGGCGCTGGTCCAAAAGCACCCGGGTAGGGGCCGCCGGAGCGTAAAGGAGGGTGACCATTTTCGAGCCTCCCTCGTAGATGTCCTTGTTCTTGATGTGCTGCGTGTGGGCCAGGACGTAGACCTCCCGGAACAGGGTGTTCGCGGCGGTGACGACGTCGTCCCACGTCCGGGCGATGACGGTCCGCCACCCGCCCCGGGCGATGTCGGAGAAGCCGACGTGGAACCCCAGGGCGTTGCGGGTGAAAAAGAAGGTCACCCGGAAGGGGCGCTCCGGAGGGAGCCCGGCGGTGAACATCTCTCCGAGATCGTCGAGATACCGGGGATCCAGGCGGAAGGCAAGGGCGTGCTTTTCCGCCACGAAGGCGTTCGTCTTGAGCGTTCGCCGGATCATGGCCAGGGTGGCGCGGAAGACCGTGCGCCGGAAGTCGTCCAGGAACCGGTGTCCCGTGTTGTACTCCTCGATCTCCCGTTCCGCTTCGGTAAGGGCCAAGCGGTACGCCTCTTCCCGTCCCTCCACCTCCGGGGCGAACCGGATCTCGAAGAGGCGGACGAAGCGCAGCGCCATCTCCGGGTCGGATGAGATGGCCCGGTGGACCTCGTCATAGTCGTACCGATCCGGGTCGCCGTGGGCCAGGCTGGCGTGGCTGAAGGCGATGAAGGCGTTTATCAGGGACGCCTCGTCGCCCGTCATCTTCCGGGAAACGACGAACTCCTTGTAGGTGGGAGAGGCATTCGAGAGGACCAGGGTGTTGGACAGCTCCGCCCGGAGCTTCAGGAACCGCTCCTTTTCCCGGGTGAGGACCCTCGCGCCCCGCTGTCTCACGTAGAACGTCCCCAGGAACCACGGCTGGACGCCCGAGCTGATGGCATGGGTGTAGGCCCGGCGCACCCCCAGGTCGAGCCGGTTGAAGACCTCCATGATCTGTGCGAGAAATCCCCGTTCGGGTGGATTTGACACGGCCAGGAGGATTCGGCTCTCCCGCCACTCCTTCGATCCCCCGGCGTCCTGGAGACCGAGGAATATCCCCTCGTTGGACTTGCCTTCGTGGAGGAGCCAGACGATCCGGGCCACCCGCTCCGGCGGGGAGAAGCGGAGGAAGAAAGGGTTGTTTCTCCAGAGGATCTCCAGAATCCTTCCCTGGTCTTTCGGCGGGACCTCCGGATATTCTCTCCGGACCGCCGCGAGAACACGCCGCCGGACCGCCTCCGGCAACGCCGGTCCCTCGTACGCCGCGATTTCCCGTTCCTCTTTCCGGTCCAGTTCGTATCGCTGCACCTCCAGGAAGAAGTTGGTCCCCGGGAGGGGGGAATAGGAGTGGGACATCTCCGAGTAGGAGATCTCCCGCTCCGTCATATGACGGACCGTCTCGTAGAGAGATCCGGGGACGTCGAGGCGGGCCACGATCATCGCCTTCTCGCGCTCCGCGAGGAGGAGGTGCCGGTTGTCCTTTAACGCTTCGAGCTCCCGGCACAGCGTGGTTACGGCCCCCGGCTCCCCGCGCATGCTATCGAAGAAGATCGGGGGCATGTTGGCCACGAGCCAGTCGAGGTTCTCCTTCGCCCGTCGCTCCGACCCGGAGAGTAGATTCCTCACCTCCCTGTACAGCGGCCCGTTCCGATGCGTCTTCATCCCCTTCCTCCTTTGCCGGTCCCGGTCGAAGCGCCGCGAAAAGGACAACCGGTACGAACGAACGCCCGGGGGATGGGCGGCGGTGCGTCTCTTCCGATAGAAAACCGGAACATTCTATGCCCAATCACTGTGGACGCCGGCCAGGTGATTGGGGGGGCTGTGGCCTCCCCCGATCGGCCATCCGGTCCGGATGGCCTCGGTAATGTAGTCCTTTGCCCTCCTGACGGCTGCGGACGGCGGGAAGCCCTTCGCCAGTCCGGCGGCGATGGCGGAAGCAAAGGTGCAGCCGGTGCCGTGGGTATTTCGGGTATCGAAGCGGGGCGATTTCAATAGAACGCATTCCTTTCCGTCGTACAGGACGTCGATCGCCTGGGATTCGATATCCAGACACCCTCCTTTCAAGACCACCCACGTGCACCCGATTTTCCAAAGCTCCCGGACGGCGTCCCGCATGGCGTCCAGATCCGCGATCCTGCACGCAAGAATCGCCTCGGCCTCGAAAATGTTGGGGGTAATGACCGTGGCCAGCGGCAGCAGTTCCTCCCGGATCGCCTGGCGGGCGTCCCCGGACAGCAGGGAATCGCCGCTCTTGGAGATCATCACCGGGTCGACGACCAGATTGGGAATACGGAACTCACGAACGGCTTCCGCCACGGTCCTGACGACAGCCGCATTGGAGAGCATCCCGGTCTTGGCGGCATCGGCACCGATATCGGTCATGACGCTTTGGATCTGCTCCCGGACGAAGTCGGGAGAAATGTCGAAAATCCCCTGCACGCCCACCGTGTTCTGTGCGGTCAGGGCCGCGACGGCGGACATTCCGTACACCCCGAATGCCGTAAACGTTTTCAGGTCCGCCTGAATGCCTGCTCCTCCGCCGCTGTCGGAGCCGGCGATGGTGAGCGCTTTTTTCATTGTTTCGTATCCTTCCGCGATTTCCCTGGTGTCCGGAAATGATCCCAGCCGGCCGGAGTCAAAGGGGTCCTGGCCCCTTGGGAATCGACCAGGCAGTATCCATCTTTGCGCCCCACGATTTTTCCGATTTCCGTGATCGGTATCCCCGAATCACGGGAGAGCGATCGAATTTTTCGCGCCGGTATGCGGGGGGGCGAGGTAAAGAGCAATTCGTAATCCTCCCCGCTGTGCAGGGCAAGGTCGATCACCGATTTGCCCGACCTTGCCGCGATCTCCCCGATCCGTTCCGGAAGCGGCAGACGGTCCGGATAGATTTCCGCTCCCACCTTGCTCCGGGTACATATGTGGAACAGGTCGCCCGCGAGTCCGTCGCTCAGGTCGATCATTGCGGTGGCTACGCCGGCGCGCGAGATCCGCCGCCCCAGCGTAACCCGGGGCGTGGGAAGAAGGTGGCAGGAAACCAGGTGGCGGTACCTGGCGGGAACGTTTTTCCCGAACGCCTTCAGTGCCTGGAGCCCCGCACCGGACGCTCCCAGTCTCCCGGTGACAAATACGCGGTCGCCGACCCGGGCGCCGCCGCGGGTCATCACCCGTGACAGATCGTTTTCCCCCATCAGGGTGATGTCCACGATCAGCACCTCTTCGGTCCGGGCCAGGTTCCCCCCCACGATCCGGGCCCCGTAACGCTGCAGCTCATCCCGCATCCCCTCGAACAGCCGGTCGTAGCTTGCGACGGGAAAAGTCCCCGGGAGTCCCAGCGAGACCAGGGCAAACGTGGGCTTTCCTCCCATGGAGGCGATGTCGCTTACGTTGGCCGCCATGGCACGGCGACCCAGCTGGTAAGGAGTGATGCGGTCGAATTGGAAATGGCGGCCTTCGACCTGGATGTCGCAGGTCACCAGCAACGCCCGCCGCTTATCCATACGGATCACGGCGGTATCGTCTCCGATGCCGATCAGAAGATCCTTGCCTCTGGCAGTGGGAAGGATTTTCCCGATCCTGTCGATCAGGGAAAATTCCCCGATCTCCCCCACGCTTTTCCGCCCTTTTCTCAATCGGCCTCCCCCGGACCTTGGAGCAGCGACTTCATCTGGCGTGCCGCCCGGGCGATATCGTCCGCCGCAACGATCGCGGATATCACCGCCGCGGAATCCGCGCCCGCCTCCCGCACCTGCCGCGCGTTTTGCGCATCGATCCCTCCGATCGCGACAATGGGGAGGCGGCAATGCTTCCGGATATGCGCAATCAATTCCAGGCCGAGAGGCTCCCCGGCATCCGCCTTGGTATTCCGGGCCTCGAACACCGGGCCCACCCCCAGATAATCCGCTCCATCCTTCTCCGCCAGGAGGGCTTCCTCCAGCGTATCCGCCGAAACCCCCAGGATCCTGCCGGGTCCCATGATGTTGCGCGCCACGGCCGCGGGCAGATCCTGCTGGCCGAGGTGGACCCCGTCGGCGTCGGCGGCCAGAGCGATATCGAGGCGGTCGTTGACGAGAAAAGGCACCTTCGCTTCCCGGGTGAGCTTCCGAAGCGCAAGTGCGACCTGGTAGAGCTTCCCTCCGGAGGCGGTCTTGTCCCGCAGCTGAATGACATCGGCTCCGCCCCGGATCGCGGCTTCCGCGATCTCGATGTGCGACCGGCCCCGGCTCACCGACTCGTCCGTGATGACATAGAGGCGCCAGCGGCCGGGAGAGATCCTGTCAACCAATGGGGAATCCCCCCGAAGAATACGTGATCGCGTCCGGCCATTCCTCTGTCTTCCAGCTCATGTCGAAAAACAGGTATTCAAAGCGGGTGCTCGTTTCGTAGAGCCGGTACCAGTACTCCTTGCGCTGCGCAGAGGCGCCTCCGGCGTACTCGTTCACTTTTCCGACAAGCCAGCCGGCAAGGTCGCAAAACTCCCGGGAGGAATAGGTCTCGATCCAGTCCCGGTAGAACGAGTTGTCCGGGAGGCCCCGGATTTTCAGCTTCTGGCCGATCTCGACGTACCCGCAGGCACAGGGAGTCAATACCGCCAGGATGTCCGATAGGCTCCCCTCGTGGCAGGTCCGGACCAGGAAATCGGTATAGGCGGACGTGATCATGCTCTTGCGGGTCCTTTCCAGGTCCTGCGCCGGAATCCCGAAGGCGGCGCACGTTTTCCGATGGAGGTCCATTTCCACGTTCAGGGTAGTGGAAAGCAGGGTGGCAAAGGTTCCCATATCCTGAAGATGCCAGGATTTTGCGCTCGCCAGGGCAAAGACCCGGCTGAAATCGATCAGGTACACGTAATCCTGCTTCAGGTAGAACTCGAACCGGTCCCGGGACAGGGTGCCGTCTCCGATCCCCGTCACGAACGGGTGCCCGAAAATCGCCTGCCAGAGGGGATCGGACGCATCCCGCATTTCCTGGTAAAAGGGGCGTTTCGACATCGATGTCACCTCCCCTGGGACGCTGCCTTTCCGAACGCTCCCCAGAACGGATCAACCCGGGGATGGACCAGTTCATGCGATATTCCCTTTTCGAAATACCGCATCCCCCGCTGCTGGTCTACGATTTCCCCCACCATGGTGGCCGGGATCCCCTTGTCACCCAGCCGCCGGACCACTTCCTGCGCCTTGTTCGGCCGGCAGGTGACGATCAGGGTTCCTTCGCTGATTGAGGAAAACGGGTCGATGCCGAACAGGTCGCACACGTTTTGGACCGCGCCCTGCACGATGATCTTCTCCTTGTCGATGGTCATGCCGACTCCCGAGGCTCGGGCGACCTCGAACAGACCGCCCCATACCCCGCACTCGGTCGCGTCGTGCATGGTGGTGACTCCGTCTTCCCGCACCCCTGCTTCCACCGCGGTAAGTGCATCCTCCACGACGGACATCTGCCAGAATATCTCCTCGGCCTCCCGTGCCGCTTCTTCTCCGTATCGTTCCGCCACCCGGTGGGGAAAGGTGACGGCAAACAGCCCGGCGGCCTCGATCGCCGCCCCTTTGGTGATGATGATGGAATCTCCCGTCTTCGCCATATTCGGGGTCACATACCGGTCTTTCGGGCCGATCCCGATCACGGTCGCCCCGCCGATCATGGGATATTCACACCCCTCGTAGCGGCCGGTGTGTCCGGTGATGATGGCCATGCCGATTCTGTCGCACTCCCGGTGCATTACCGTCCATAACGCTTCGAAGTCCTCCCGGGTCATCGACAGGGGAAGATTCAGATCCATGGTGATATAGGTCGGCCGAATTCCCGACGTGGCCGCATCGGACGCCAGGATGTGGACCGCAAACCAGCCGGAACGTTCCCACCCGTAAGGAGGCACCACGAAAATCGGATCGGTAGTGGTCACCATCACCTTGCCGCTTCCCAGATCGACAACTCCCACATCCACTCCATGCTGGGGGCCCACCAGGATTTCCGGGCGTTTCCGTCCCAGATGGGGAAGGATGATTTCATCGAAGATTTCGGAAGATACCTTGCCGATGACAGGCATTTGCGCTTTCACGATGTCCTCCTATCCAAAGGGCTGGAACGGTCCTTTTCCCGTCACCGGTATCGTCCGGTCCAAAACAAACTGCCATCGCGCTGCGAAGCCGCAGGATATAGGTCGGGGGGCATCCCTGACAGGGCACTCCCATTATTGCGGGCCGGCGTTCGGATGGCAAGTAGCGAAGAACGGGTCCTGGGCGGCTGGGACCGGTGGTATAGTGATCCGCATGATGGCGCTCCTCCAAAGCCCCGGGAAAAAAGTGCTTGCCCAGATGAGGGAGAACGTGACGGTCCTCGGGATCCGGTCGAAGACCCGCGTCGTCCCCGAGATCCTTCAGCGGGCACCGAATCTGTCGGCGATCGGTGCCTTCTGCATCGGCACCGAGCAGATCGAGGCGATCCCCAATACGATCCGTGTGCGCCTCGTACACTGACCGGGAAAGGAGCGACAAATGGCGATTCGCCCCAAGAGCTACCGGTACACGACATCCGTCCGGTGGACGGGAGAGAAAAAGGGGATGATGGACATCGCCGGGAAGCCCTCCGTGGAAGTGGCGACCCCGCCCGAATTCAAGGGGCACGAGGGGATCTGGTCGCCCGAGGACCTCTTCGTCGCCTCCGTGAACAGCTGCATCATGAGCACGTTCCTGGCGTTCGCCGAGCGCGCGGGTATCGGTCTGGAGCAGTTCGAAAGCGAAGCGGAGGGGTTGCTCGAGTTCGTGGACGGCCGGTTGCTGTTCACCAATATCGTCGTCCGGCCCCGGGTGCTGCTGAAATCCGGCGAGGACCGGGCCAAAGCGGAGGAGATCCTTCAAAAGGCGGAGCGGAATTGCCTGGTCTCGAACTCCATCCGGACCGAGGTTATTCTCGAGCCGACGTTCGGGTAAAGTCCGCTTATTTCTGCTAGTTCTTAATCTCCTTCGAAGCCGGCGTCGAGCCGCCCGACACGCCGAGCCTGCCGCCTGTTCCCAGGCCTCCTTTCACCGTCTGCGCCTTGTAATTGCGCGTCGCCTGGACCAATTTATTGTACGAATCCATGAACGCGGCGATCAGGATCTTTCCTTCCGGCGTATTGGAATACCCGCCGACGCCTCCGAACATGCCGCCGCCGGCACCACCGCCGAAGAGGCTGAAATCAAAGTTATTCGCACTGCCCTCCGAGGCCGCCAGCTGAACACCCGAGCGGTTGTCGATCAGCAGCAGCGTGGTGGATGCCTCGTTTTTCTTGAGGCCGCCCGCCACCATGCCCACTACCCTGCCGACGCCGC
>JBAULH010000094.1:0-12977 GCA_049578085.1 Candidatus Deferrimicrobiaceae bacterium | reverse complement strand
GACCTTGCCCTCGCAGACCGCCTGTCCGATGTAGCTGCCGTATCCCAGGAAGCCGACGTCGATGCGCGTGACGCACCCCGCACCCGTCAGCAACGCGGATTCGTGGAGGGTGAATTCGGCCCCGATCCAGAGGTCCTTCCTGCGCTGGCGGATGACCTCCCGGATGAGCGATTGCGGTCCCCTTGTCAGGCTGGAGAAATCGTAGACGAGATAATCGCCGTCGGCTACGAATGCGGAAACGGCTTCCTTTGCCGGGCGGAGCTTCGGTTCCGGCTTCCGGCTCTTCTTGTCCCTCACGAACCTCCGGAAATCGTCCGGATGCTCGAACCGATACTCGATCTCCCCCTCTTTCCGGATCGTCATTTCCCTTTTCCCCTTCTCCCCTTCCCTTTCTCCCCCCCTTCCGATAGGGAAAAGCCGAACCTGTGGTCCACCACCCGTTCGGCTACGGAGTACGGATCCCGGTGTTTTTCGGCGATTTCCCCGAGAAGAAGGTCGAGCACCCCGTTCCGGGAAAGGTCCTCCACGGCTTTCTCGATGAGCTTTTTCTTGAGTATCTCCAGGAGTTCCACACGCGCCTTTTCCTTGCGGTACCGCGCAAGGTTCTCCTCGCGGAAAACGAACTTCCAGTGCCGGACGATCTCGGAGAAGAGATCGGGGACTCCGGTCCCCGTCTGGGCGACGGCGGCTATGACGGGGGGGATCCAATCCCCTTCCCCGTAGGTGTTCATCGACACCATCGTCTCGAGTTCCTGCCTCGTCCTGTCGGCGCCTTCCCGGTCGGATTTGTTGACCACGAAGATGTCGGCGATCTCGAGGATCCCCGCCTTGAGTGCCTGGATGTCGTCCCCCATGCCCGGCACCACGAGGACGATGTTCGTGTGGGCCACCTTGACGATCTCCACCTCGTCCTGCCCCACGCCGACGGTCTCGATGATGACGATGTCCTTGCCCATGGCGTCCATGACGTTGACGATGTCGATCGTGGACTTGGAGAGGCCGCCCAGATGTCCGCGGGTGGCCAGGCTCTTGATGAACACGCCGTCGTCGAGCGCGTGTTTCTGCATGCGAATGCGGTCGCCGAGGATCGCCCCGCCGGAGAACGGACTGGTGGGGTCGATGGCGACGATTCCGACGGTTTTCCCTTCCCGCCGGATCTCCCCGGTGAGGGAGTCCACGAGGGTGGATTTCCCGGCTCCCGGTGCTCCCGTGATCCCCAGGATGCATGCCCTGCCGGTGTGGCGGTACAAGACCTTGAGCGTCCTTTGGGCGGAGGGGATCTCGTCATCCAGATCCCGCATCAGGCGGGCGGCGGCCTGGATGTCGCCGGAGAGGACGTCTTTCGCCGAGACGGCCACAGGGATCAGTGACCCTGGATCAGGCGGCGGGCGATGATCATCCGTTGCACCTCCGAGGTTCCTTCTCCGATTTCGCAGAGCTTGGCGTCCCGCATGTACCTCTCCACAGGGTATTCGCGGATATATCCGTACCCCCCGAAAATCTGGACCGCCTTGATCGTGGAGCGCATGGCGGCCTCGGAGGCGAAGAGCTTCGCGATCGCCGCCTCCTGCACGAAGGGCTTCCCGGCGTCTTTCCGGTAGGCAGCGCGGAAGGTGAGCAGCGACGCGGCGTCGAGCTCCGTTCCCGCGTCCGCGATCATCCACTGGATGGCCTGGAAGGACGATATCGCCTGTCCGAACTGATGTCTTTCCTTCGCGTAGGCGATCGCCTCCTCCATGGCGCCTCGCCCGATTCCGACCGCCAGGGCGGCGATGGATATGCGTCCCCCCGCGAGGTTTCGCATCGTGTCGCGGAAACCGGAGTTGACCTCCCCGATCACGTTGCCGGGCTTCACCTCGAGATCTTCCAGCACCAGTTCCGCCGTGTCGGAAGAGCGCATCCCGAGCTTGTGGAGAGGTTTCCCCGGAGAAAGGCCGGGCGTCCCGGCCTCGACCAGGAAAGCGGTTACGCCGTCACGTCCCTTCTCTCTGTCGGTCACGGCAAGAATGAGGTACACGCCCGCGACGGTCCCCTGCGTGATGAACATCTTGTTCCCGTTAATGACCCAGCGGTCCCCCTTCCACTCCGCCCGGGTCTTCATGTTGAGCGAGTCCGAGCCCGACCCGGGCTCGGTCAGGGCCCACGCCCCCAGACGCCGACCGGAGACGAGCTCCGGAAGATATTTCCGGCGGATCGCCTCGGAGCCGAATGCGAGGATATGCGCGGTGCACAGCGAGTTGTGGGAAGCGACGGTCAGGCCGAGCGACCCGTCGCCTTTCCCGATTTCCTCCACCGCGATCGAGTAGCTGATCGTGTCCATCCCGGACCCGCCGTACTCCTCGGGGACCATCACGCCCAAGATCCCGAGCTCACCCAGTTTCGCCACGGCCTCCGCGGGGAACATGCCCGATTCGTCCCAACGCCGGGCGTACGGGCGCACTTCCCTGTCTACGAAGGTCCGCACCATGTCCCGCAGGGCGACGTGCTCGGGAGAAAGCTCGAAATTCATCGAAGGTTCCGCCCCTATGACGGGACGAAATACATATCCGTCGGTTTGAGCTGGGAGTTCCGCCGGAATTTCGCCTTGACCTTCATGCCGATCCGGATCTCTTCCGGTCCTTCCACGCCGATCAGGCGGGCAAGGAGCAGCGTGTCCACCCCCTTGAACTCGACGAGGATCAGGTGGAAGGGTGTCTCCTTCAGGAATTCCTCGCTCCCGTAGTAGCACGTGGTGAAGGTGTGGACGCGACCCTCCCGGGGAAGCTCGGTCCAGTCGGTCTCCTTCCCGCAGCTGGCGCAATGAAGTCTCGGGGTTGCGTAGGTGTACCGGCAGGGGCCGCAGCGGGTCCCGAGCAGCCTCCCGTTGGCGATCCCGGCGAAAAACGGGGAGTCCTGCCCGTAGGAGTGGAGGTACTCGACGGTATAGGGGTGGCGGATTACGATCGGGGACATCTCCTTCAGCGTGGACAGGTCCTTCGGAAACGGGACGTTGTATACCGTAGCCCCCGTCATCACCTCTTCGATCTTGGCGTTGCGGCCGTGCAGCGGCGGTTTCGCCGAACCGAATCTCTTCTTCGCCATGGTCTACCACCCCTTTTCCAGGATCGACACGGTGACATACGTGCCTGTGCCGGCGTGACTGTGGATGAGACCGCGGTTCGCTTTTTTCAGCTGAAGCTCCCCCGATCCGAAATGCTTCCTGATGCTCCCCTGGATCTGCCAGAAGGCGAATACGGCCTGCATCAGGCCGGTTGCGCCGACGGGATGTCCGCAGGCGATCAGCCCCCCCGAGGGGTTTACCGGAATCGTCCCCTTTTTCTTCAGTTTCAGGCCGTAGTCGATCTGGGGCAGGAAGGGGTGCCCCTGCTCGACGAACTTCCCGCCCTCCCCGTACCGGCAGAGGGCCAGATCCTCGTAGGTCTGGATCTCCGACGACGTGTAGGCGTCGTGGAGCTCGATGAAGTCGATCTCCTTCAGGGGGTCCTTTATCCCGGCCATCTTGTACGCCTGGATCCCGGCGCTCCGTCCCGCACGGAAGGAATGTACCCCGGGGTATTTCACGTTCCGGTAGTCGCTCTCCTTCTCGTTCGGAGCGAGGATCACCTTCCCGTGGGGACGGTCGGCCATCCGCATCATGTCGGTGCCGGTTCCGACTCCGGTTATCCTGACAGGCTTGTCGGTGAGCCGGAAGGCCGTCTCCTCGTCCGCGAGTACGCAGACGGCGGCCCCGTCCGACATGACGCAGATGTCGAGGAGGGTCAGCGGGTAGGCAACCATCTCGGAATTGCGAACCTCCTGGACCGTCAGGCGTTTCTGTTTCTGGGCATAGGGGTTGAAGCAGGCGTTCCTGTGGTTCTTGACCGATACCATCGCCATCTGCTCGACAGTGGTGCCGAATTCGTGGATGTGGCGGTTCACCATCATTGCATAGTAGCCGGAGTAGAATCCCCCGACGGGGTAGTCGAAGTTCGTGTCCGACGCGTGGGCGATGAACTCGTTCCCCTTCCACGTCTGGACGCGGGACATCGTCTCGAAGCCGAAGGCCACGCAGCAGTTCATCCGCCCGGACGCAACGGATTCCCAGGCGGACTGGAAGCACAATCCCCCCGTGGCGCCGCCGCCCTCGATCCTCTTGTTCGGCTTCGGACAGAGGCCGAGATAGTCCGCCGCCATGATCCCGGCCATCAGCTGCCGCGTGAAGTGGTCCGAGAAGTACGATCCCACCGAGCCGTCGATCTTGTCCGGCTTGAGCCGGGGGACATCCCCGAGGGCGTAGTCGAATGCCTCCTTCACCATCTTCTGGAACGTCGCGTCCGGCCGCGCCTTGGCGAATTTGCTTACCCCTCCCGACACCATATATACCGGTCTCACTTCTTCCCTCCTGGGCTGACGTACGATCCGTTCCGGGTGCCGGCGGGCTACGCCCTGGGCCGAACCCGCCGGTGGACGTAATCGACGATTTCCGCGAGCGGTGTCCCGGGGGTGAATATCCTGTCCACTCCCTTTTTCCGGAGGCCCGGAATGTCGTCGTCCGGGATGATGCCACCACCGAACACCACGATCCTCCCCATCTTTCTCTTCTTGAGAAGTTCCACGACCTTCGGGAAGAGGTAATTGTGCGCTCCGGAAAGGATCGACAGGCCGATCGCGTCGACGTCCTCCTGCACTGCGGCGTTTACGATCATCTCCGGGGTCTGGTGAAGCCCGGTGTAGATGACCTCCACCCCTGCGTCCCGCAGTGCGCGCGCGATGATCTTCGCTCCCCGGTCATGGCCGTCGAGCCCCGGCTTTCCGACCATGACACGGACCTTCCGCCCCCCTTTCGCTTTTCCCGCCCCCGACCGCTTTGTCGCCGTCGCGCTCGCCATCTTCGCCCCCCGTTGCGTTTTAATACATCGCCGGATCGGTATAGGTACCCATCGTTTCCCGGAATGCGTCGCAGATCTCCCCCAGAGTGACGTATTCCCTCACCGCCTCGAGGATGACGGGCATCAGATTGACGCGGGAGAGAGAAGCGTCCTGCAGGGCGTCGATCCGGGAAGCCACCCGCCTCGCATTTCGCCTCCTGCGTACTTCCCGCGTACGAGCGATCTGCTTTCGCTCGACCTCCTTGTCGATCTTCAGAAGCGGAATGGGAATCTCCTCGTCGCTCCGGTAGCAGTTGACCCCCACGATCTTTTTCTCCTCCTTCTCCAGAAGACGCTGGTAATGGTACGAGGCGTCGATGATCTCCCGCTGCGGGTATCCCCGCTTGATGGCTTCGACCATCCCCCCCATCTCGTCGATCTTCCGAATGTACTGCATCGCGCTTGTTTCCATCCCGTTTGTCATTTTCTCGAGGAGGAAGGATCCGCCGAGCGGATCGACGGAGTTCCCCACGCCGGACTCCTCGGCGAGGATCTGCTGCGTGCGCAGGGCGATGGTCACGGCCTGCTCGGTGGGAAGGGCAAGAGATTCGTCCATGGAATTCGTGTGGAGAGACTGCGTACCTCCCAGCACCGCCATCAATCCCTGGAGGGCCACCCGCACCACGTTGTTGATCGGCTGCTGGGCGGTAAGCGTCACACCGGCGGTCTGGGTGTGAAAACGCAGCTTCCAGGAGTTCTCGTCCTTCGCCAGGAACCGTTCTCTCATGATTTTTGCCCACATGCGTCGCGCGGCACGGTACTTCGCGATTTCCTCGAAGAAATCCATATGGGCGTTGAAGAAGAAGGAGAGGCGGGGAGCGAACTTGTCGACCGGGATGCCCGCCTCGATTCCGGCTTGGACGTAGGCGATGCCGTCGGCAATGGTGAACGCGAGCTCCTGGACCGCCGTCGATCCCGCCTCCCGGATGTGGTACCCGCTGATGCTGATGGTGTTCCACTTCGGTACGTGGTCCGAGCAGTATGCCAGGATGTCGGTGATGATCCGCATGGAAGGTTCGGGGGGGAAGATCCAGGAGTGCTGTGCGATGTACTCCTTCAGGATGTCGTTCTGGATCGTTCCCCCGATCTTCCGGGGGGATACTCCCTGCTGCTCCGCCACCGCGATGTACATCGCCAGGAGGATTGCGGAGGGGGCGTTGATGGTCATGGAGGTGGTGATGTTGTCCAGCGGGATTCTTTGGAAAAGGATCTCCATGTCACGGAGAGAGTCGACGGCCACCCCGCACATTCCGACCTCCCCGCTGGCCCTCGGGTTATCCGAGTCGTACCCCATGAGCGTGGGGAAGTGGAACGCCACCGAGAGGCCGGTCTGCCCCTGGCTCAGCAGGTAATGGTACCGCGCGTTCGTGTCCTCCGCCGAACCGAACCCGGAGAACTGGCGCATGGTCCAGAGGCGACTCCGGTACATCGACGGGTGGATCCCGCGGGTGTAAGGGTATACGCCGGGGAATCCTACCTCCTTGAGATAGTCGTGCCCTTCGAGGTCCGCCGGCGTGTAAAGGGCCGCCACCTCCTCGTCGGAGACCGTGGAAAACCGTTTTCGCCTTTCGGGCGACATCGTTTTCGTCTTCTTCTTTGCGTACAAGCCCTTCCCCCCTTTTGCCTTATCGTTCGATGCCCACGCGGGCGTCGATCCCCTTGCCGTAATAATGCTTGATCTCCCTCATTTCCGTCACCAGGTCGGCGATTGCGACGATCTCCTTCGGGGCGCCTCGCCCCGTCAGCACGATCTCCATTCCGTCCGGTTTCCTGTGCAACAGATCAAGGACCTCCACGAGGGGAAGCAAGCCGAAGTCGACGGCGCAGTTGATCTCGTCGAGAACGACGATATCCGCCTTCCTGCCGAGGACCACCGTTTTCGCCAGCTCCCATCCTTCCCGGGCGAGGCGCATGTCCTCGGGGTCGGGGTTTTTCCGTTTAACGAAGGTGTCCCGCCCGGCCTGGTGGATCTCGACGAAGGGGGACAGCATTGCCGCGCCGTTCAGCTCCCCGTAGTCGATCCACCCTTTCATGAACTGGATGATCACGGTCCGCAGTCCGTGTCCCGCCGCCCGGACGGCCAAGCCCAGGGACGCGGTGGTTTTTCCCTTGCCGTTTCCCGTGTACACCTGGATGAATCCCTTCCCTATGGTTCCCGGTTTCATCGGTATCCCTGCCGCACAAGGTCCCGGGCGATGATGACCCGCTGGATCTCGGAGGTCCCCTCGTATATCGACGTAACCTTGATGTCCCGCAGATGTCTCTCCACCGGGTATTCGCGCATGTACCCGTACCCGCCAAAGACCTGTACCGCACGGTGGCAGGATCGGTACGCCGCCTCGGAGGCAAATACCTTCGCGACCGACGCCTCGCGGGTGAACGAGCCACCCCTCTCCTTGCGATAGGCGGCGCGGAGCGCGAGAAGTCCGGCGGCATCCAGCTCCGTCGCGGAATCGGCGAGCATCCACTGGATCGCCTGGAATTCGGAAAGGGACTGTCCGAACTGCTTTCTCTCCTTCGCATAGGAGATCGCCGACTCGACCGCCGCCCGGGCGATCCCGATCGCCTGCACCGCGATCCCGACCCGGCCCCCGTCCAACGCGGTCATGACGATCCGGAATCCTTCTCCCTCCTCTCCCAGCCGGTTCCGTTTCGGTACCCGGCAGTCCTCGAAGGTGAGGGACACGGTGTCGGATCCTTTCAATCCCAGCTTCCGCTCCGGCCTTCCGCTTACATACCCGCGCGTCCCACGTTCGACGAGAAAGGCGCTGATTTTTTTCTTCGGCTCCTTCTGCGTAACGGCCGCGACGATGGCGACCCGCGCGCGGGACCCGTTGGTGATGAAGGTCTTGTTGCCGTTCAGTACGTACGCGTCCCCGTCCGGAACGGCGACGGTGGAGATTCCGAAGGCGTCGGACCCGGCCGAAGGTTCCGTAAGCGCGAACGCCCCCGATCCGGCGCCGGAGGCCAGATCCGTAAGGAAGTGACGGCGCTGCTCCTCGCTGCCGAAGCGATAGATCGTATCCCCCACCATGTTGGTGACCGCCATCCCCACCCCGGTGGATGCGCATCCCCGTGCCACGTCCTCGAGGGCGATCGCATAGGCGACCGCCCCCGTCTCCGAGCCCCCGTAGGACGCCGGTATGAGCATCCCGAGAAGACCGAGTTCGGCCAGACGGCTCAGGTTCTCTTCCGGATAGCGGCTATGCTCATCGATCTCCGCGGCCTTCGGAGCGAATTCCTTTCGGGCCAGGGACCGTACCATCTCCCGTATCTGCGCCTGTTCGCCGCCGAGTTCGAACCGCATGCCGTCAATCCTTCAGCAGGGCCGAGGCGATCACCAACCGCTGGATTTCCGATGTCCCCTCGTAGATCTCCGTGATTTTCGCGTCTCGGAAATGCCGCTCCGCCGGGTACTCCCGGATGTACCCGTATCCGCCGTGAATCTGTATCCCTTTCACGCTCGCCCGCATCGCCGCTTCGGAAGCATACAGCTTCGCCATCGAGGATTCCTTCGTGTACCGCAGTTTCCGGTCTTTCCGCCATGCGGCGCGGTAGGTAAGCAGCCTCGCGGCGTCGATTTCCGTGGCCATGTCGGCGAGCATCCACTGGATCGCCTGGAAGTTCGCGATGGGCTGGCCGAACTGCCTGCGATCCTTCGCATACGCGAGGGCATCCTCGAGCGATGCCCGGGCGATCCCGATCGCCTGGGCGGCGATCCCGATCCTGCCTCCGTCGAGGGTATGCATGGCGATCTTGAACCCCTCCCCCTCGTTTCCCAGTCGATCCTCTTCCGGGATCTTTACGTCCTCCAGGATGATAGACGCCGTGGCCGATGCGCAAATTCCAAGTTTTTTCTCTTCTTTTCCGACAGTTACTCCTTGTCTCTTCATGCCAAGGATGAAGGCTGTGATCCCCTTGTGCTTCTTCTCCTTTTCGGTCATAGCGAACAGGATACAGGTGTCAGCCTGAGGGGCGTTCGTGATGAAGTTCTTTGTTCCGTTGAGCACGTAATGGTTTCCGCTCCGAACGGCCGTCGTCTTCTGGGATCCCGCATCGGATCCCGCCCCCGGCTCCGTGAGCCCGAAGCACCCCAGGTGTTTTCCGTATGCGAGGGGGACGAGATAGTTTCTTTTCTGCTCTTCGCTGCCGAACGAAAGGATCGGATCGCACGCAAGGGAATTGTTCACCGACAGGATGACGGCCGTGGATGCGCAGGCCCGGGAAATCTCCTCCATCGCGATCGCGTAGCAGATGTTGTCCATTCCCGCTCCCCCGTACTCCTCGGGGACGGCCACGCCCATCAGTCCCAGTCCGGCCATCTGACGGACGAGTTCCTCCGGGAAGCGCCCGGTTTCGTCCAGCTCCGCGGCCTTCGGGAGCACCTCCTTCTGCGCAAAGTTACGCGCCATCTCCTGGATCATCCTCTGCTCTTCGGTAAGGTCGAAAACCATCTTCTCTTCTCCCCCCGGTAGTGCAGTCACCGCCCTGGTTCCTATCTGCCTTTAAATGCCGTCTTCCTCTTTTCCAGAAAAGCGGTCATCCCCTCCGCTCCGTCTCCGGTGGAAAACATGACGGCAAAGGCGTTCGCCTCGAGCGCACAGGCGGACTCCAGGTCGAGGTCGATTCCGCGGTTCATGACCGACTTGGCGGTACTCAAGGCGACCGGCGCCTTCTCGAGGATCTTCCGGGCGATCTCCCGTGCGGTTTCCATCAGGTCGGCCTGGGGCACGACCCGGTTCACCAGCCCGATCTCGTACGCCCTTTGCGCCGAAATCATCTCCCCCGTCAGGACGATCTCTTTCGCGATATTCCGCCCCACGAGACGGGAAAGGCGCTGCGTCCCGCCCCATCCCGGGATGATCCCGAGGTTGACCTCCGGCTGGGCGAATTTCGCATTGTCGGAAGCCACCAGGATGTCGCACGCCATCGCCAGTTCGCAGCCGCCCCCCAGCGCGAACCCGTTGATCACTCCGATCACCGGCTGAGGGAGACGCTCGATGGTCCCGAGGACCCCGTTCCCGAACCGGGAAAACTCCAGCACCTGGAGCGGCGTGAAGTCCCGCATTTCGGAGACGTCCGCCCCCGCGACGAATGCCTTCTCCCCCGCTCCCGTGAGCAGGACAACCCCCACGTCGTCTCGCTGCGCGATCGCTTTCAGCGCGGCGGAAAGCTCCTGCATCGTCGCCCTGTTCAAAGCGTTCAAGGACTTCGGTCGGTTGATGGTGATGGTGGCGATTCTGTCGGAAACGTCGACAAGCAGGTTTTCGTTGGTCATCTCTTTTTTCCCCCCTCACTTCTTTTCGTACGTGTAGAATCCTCTCCCCGTCTTCTTCCCGAGATAGCCCGCCTCCACATATTTCCGCAGAAGCAGACAGGGTCGGTATTTCGGATCCCCGAAATCCTCCTGCAGCACCTTCATGATCTCGAGGCAGGTATCCAGGCCGATGAGATCCGCCAGGGCAAGCGGGCCCATTGGGTGGTTCGCGCCCATCCGCATGATGGCGTCGATCTCCTCGGCCTTTCCGACCCCCTCCATCAGGGCGAATGCGGCCTCGTTGATCATCGGCATCAGGATCCGGTTGACGACGAATCCGGGGAAATCGTTGACCGGGAGGGGTTCTTTGCCCAATCGGCGGGCCAGTTCCATGGTTGTGTCGAAGGTCTCGGGGCTGGTCGGAAGCCCACGGATGATTTCAACCAGCTTCATGAGGGGTACCGGGTTCATGAAATGCATGCCGACGACCTTGTCGGGGCGCCTGGTCGCGGATCCGATCCTGGTGATGGACAGGGAGGAGGTGTTTGTGGCGAGGATCTTCCCCGGAGGCACGATTTCGTCGAGCTGCCGGAAGAGGGATAGCTTGAGCTCCTCCCGTTCCGTGGCCGCTTCCACGACGAAATCGCACTCGGAAAAGTCGCCTAGGCGCGTGGTCGTAACGAGGTTTCCCGACATTGCCTCCTTGTCGCCTGCGGTGATCTTTTCCTTCCTAACGAGGATGTCGAGTCCCTTCCCGATACCCGCACGCGACTTCGCGAGGATCCCATCGGACAGGTCGTTCAGCAGGACCTTGAATCCGTTCATCAGGGAGACCTGGGCGATTCCGCTTCCCATCTGTCCCCCGCCGACGACGCCGATGGTCCGGATTTCCATGTTCCCTCCTCTTGAAAAGGTGGCGTTCCTCCCTGCGGGAGGTGTCAGGGCGTGCGCTCCTTCGTTACCGGCGCTCGACGAGCATCGCGACGGCCTCCCCGCCGCCGATGCACAGCGACGCGATGCCGTAGCGCTCTCCCCGGTCCTCCATGGCGTACAGGAGCGTGGTCAGGATCTTCGCCCCCGAGGCACCGACCGGGTGTCCGAGGGCGACCGCCCCGCCATGGACGTTGACGCGCTCCGGGTCGAGCGAAAGACCCCGTATCGCCGCGATCGCAACCGAGGAGAAGGCCTCGTTGATCTCGTAGAGCCCCACCTGATCCTTGTCCACCCCCGTCTTCCGGAACAGGCTGCGGATGGCATCGATCGGGGCCAGCGTGAACCAAGCCGGCGCCCGGGAGGCGGTCGTATATCCCGCTATCCTTGCCAGGGGTTTGATTCCCCGCTTGGCGGCGGCCTCCGCCGACATCACCACGACGGCCGCGGCCCCGTCGTTGATGGTGGAGGCGTTTCCCGCGGTGACCGTCCCCCCCTTCTCGAACGCAGGTTTCATCGAGGGAAACTTCTCGATGTTTCCGCGGCCCGGCTCCTCGTCGACGCGGAAGACGACGGGGTCCCCCTTCCTCTGGGGTATCTTCACTCCCACGATTTCCTTATCGAATCTTCCGTCCCGGATCGCCGCAAGCGCCCGCCGGTAGGAATTGCCGGCGTACTCATCCTGCTCCTCCCGGGTAATGCGGTGCTCCCGGGAAAGCATTTCCGCGCAGTTTCCCATGTGGTTGCCGTCGTATGCGTCGATCAGTCCGTCGATCATCATGTGATCGTAGATCGTATCGTTTCCGAGGCGGTACCCGGTTCGGCCCCGCTTCAGGAGATACGGCGCCTGGCTCATCGACTCCATCCCGCCTGCCACCACCACTTGGAACTCGTCCGTGGCGACGGCCTGGGCGGCGAGCATCACGGCCTTTAGCCCCGACCCGCACATCTTGTTGATGGTCATCGCTCCCGCCGCTGCGGGGATCTCCGCGAAGATTCCTGCCTGGCGCGCGGGTGCCTGTCCCACGCCGGCCGGCAGGACGTTCCCCATGATGATCTGTTCCACCTCGTCCTTTTTGATTCCGCTGCGGGAAACCGCCTCGGCGATCGCAACCGCGCCGAGCTTCGGCGCTGAAATGTCGGCGAGGCTTCCGAGAAAACTTCCTGCGGCCGTTCTCGCCGCGCTTGTGATGACGACTTCCTTCATCGGTTTCTCCTTTTCACGTCTCCTGCATCATCTTTCCGCGCAGGCGGGCCTGGTACTCTCGAATTTCCGTCTTCAGGGCGGCCAGCTGGCTGATCCGGTCGTCGATCTGGACCGCCCGTTCATCCAGGATCGCGAGCAGTTTCGGGAGGATCTCCCGGTTGTTCCTCTGGGTCCGGTACACCTTCTCCAGCTCGACCATCTCGGCCAGGGAGAGCCCGAGGACCTTGAGCCGGTTGATGAATTTGAGACGGCGGACGTCATCGTCGGTGTAGACCCGTTTCCCGTTCTCGATCCTGCGGACGCTGTGGAGAAGTCCGATCTCCTCGTAATAGCGGATCGTCCGCTGGGACAGGTCGACCGTCCGGGCCAGTTCGCCGATGGAATAGGTTTTCTGTTTCAGTGGGGCGGGGGTCATTTTGCCACCTTACGTTAACTGGCAAAAGCGTATCGGAACAGAATCCTGCTGTCAAGGAGTTCTCCGGCCCTTCTGCGAAAACTGGTTGTAACAAATTGAATTTATATGGGTATCCGCTTTGCTGTTGCGGAAACGGAGTTTGAAATCTATTTGGCGATCCGTTTCAGCAACGCATCGGCCCGCTTTTTCTCCATTCGCTGCTCCGGAACGACATCCGAAAGCTCGTCGTCGGGAAGGACGACGGCGGCCTCGAGTTCCTTC
>JBAULH010000093.1:0-30545 GCA_049578085.1 Candidatus Deferrimicrobiaceae bacterium | reverse complement strand
CCCTTGTCTGTGAGCACCCGAAATCTTGATCGAAGGATGAACCCATGGAGCGAGTCCTTATCTTCATCGACCGCTTGAGCCAATGGACGGGAAAGGCCTTCGCCTGGTGCATCCTGATTCTGGCCTTTGGCACCAGTTACGAGGTGTTCGTCCGCTACGCGCTGCGGAATCCCACCTCGTGGGCCTTCGACTTGAGCTATATCATGTACGGAGCCATGTTCATGATGGCGGGGGCCCATGCCCTTTCCCAAAAGGCCCATGTGCGCGGGGACTTCATCTATCGGCTCTGGCCCCCGCGCGTGCAGGCGGCGATCGATTTGGTGCTGTTCATCGTCTTTTTCTTCCCCGGGATGCTGGCCCTGGTCTACGCTGGCATCGTCTACGCCAACGAGTCCTGGCACTACATGCCCTATGGCTTCACGGGACCGCGGGGGGAGGTAAGCATCAACAGTCCCGTGGGGGTGCCGGTCTCTCCCTTGAAAACCGTTCTTCCCCTGGCCGCGTTTTTGCTGGTGATGCAGGGGATCGCGGAATCCATCCGCTGCATCCAGTGCCTGAGGACCGGGGAGTGGCCACAGCGCCTGAAGGATGTGGAGGAATTGGAAAAGGAGCTCATCCGGAAACACCAGGAGGAAATGGAAGCCCAGATGCGGAAAGAAGAATTGGAAGCGCAAAAAGCCGCCCAGCAGCGTGGCGACGGAAATGAGGGCCCGAAATGACCGATCCTCAAGTCGCCATGCTGATGATGGGGTCTTTCATCTTCACGATCCTCCTGGGCTTTCCCATCTGTTTCACGCTGGTCGCGATGGGCGTGGGCTTCGGCTACTACGCCTACGCCACACCCGACCAGATGAGCCACATATTCCAGAACCAGATCTTCGACCTTCTGGTGAACCAGACGTATTCCGTCATGATCAACGACGTGCTGACCGCGGTGCCGCTGTTTCTGTTCATGGGCTACATCATCGAGCGCTCGAACGTCGTGGAGCGGCTGTTTTTCACCTTGAATATCGCAGCTCGCAAGCTGCCCGGCGCCATGGCCGTGGCGGCGCTGATCACCTGCGCGGTCTTCGCCACCGCCGTCGGCATCGTCGGCGCCGTGGTGACGCTGATGGGACTGCTGGCCTTCCCGGCCCTGCTGAAAGCCGGCTACGACGAGACGCTGTCCGCCGGCGTCATCTGTGCCGGCGGCTGTCTCGGCATCATGATCCCGCCGAGCATCCTGCTGATCGTGTACGGGGCGATCTCCGGCGTCTCCGTGGTACGGCTGTACTCCGCGGCATTTCTCCCCGGATTCCTGCTGGCCAGCTTCTATATCATCTACGTGGTCACGCGGGCGATCCTCAACCCCAAATTGGCCCCGAAGCCGCCGAAGGAGGAGTGGGATATCCCGCGAAGGGAGCTGTGGTTCAGGCTGGTGACCGGCGTCCTTCCGCTGGCCGTCCTGATCTTGGCGGTGCTCGGGACCATCATCGCCGGGCTGGCGACACCGTCGGAGGCTGCGGCAGTGGGCGCGGTCGGTGCCATCGGCCTTGCCGCGGCCTATCGCGAACTCACGTGGGACCGCCTGAAGCAATCGGTCTACCTGACGGCGCGCACCTCGGCCATGGTGTGCTGGCTGTTCGTCGGCTCCTGGACCTTCTCCTCGGTGTTTTCCTACCTCGGCGGCCACGAGCTCATCCGGAATTATGTGCAACACCTGCAAATTTCGCCCATCCTGTTCCTGATCTTGACGCAGTTCATCATCTTCCTTCTGGGCTGGCCGCTGGAATGGAGCGAGATCATCATCATCTTCGTGCCGATCTTTCTGCCTCTGCTGGACCACTTCCGCATCGACCCGCTCTTCTTCGGGATCATCGTGGCGCTCAACCTGCAGACCTCGTTCCTGACGCCGCCGATGGCGATGTCGTGCTATTACCTCAAGGGGATCGCGCCACCGCACATCCAGCTTACGACGATCTTCAAGGGGTCGTTGCCGTTCCTCTTTATGGTCCTGCTCTGCATGGTCGTCGTCTATGTTTTCCCGACCATCGTAACGTACGTGCCGGACATCGTGTACGGCGTTGCCAAGTAAGGACGAGCGACCCCCAATGTCCCGTTTGAAAACCGAGATGGATCTGACTCTCCTCGGCGCCGTCGAGGCGGCAGAGGCGATTCGCGCCGGCCGGATCACCTCCGAAGAGCTGGTGAGCGCCTGCCTCGATCGCATCGCGGCGCTCGAGGAACGGGTCGGAGCCTGGGCGCACCTGGACCCAGGCCTTGCCCTTACCCGGGCGCGTGAAGCGGACCTGGCGCGGCGGGAAGGCAGGACGCTCGGTCCGCTCCACGGCGTTCCGGTGGGGGTCAAGGATATCTTCGACACGAAGGACATGCCGACCGAGGACGGCACCGTCTTGCACGCCGGACGCCGGCCGGCGGAAGATGCCACCGCGGTCGCCCTGCTCCGCGAGGCGGGGGCGATCATCCTGGGCAAAACCGTCACCACCGAGCTTGCGGTCTACTCGCCGGGCAAGACCCGCAATCCCCATGACCCCGAGCGCACCCCCGGCGGGTCCTCGAGCGGCTCCGCCGCGGCGGTAGCGGCGTTCATGGCGCCTCTTGCCATCGGCACCCAGTCCAACGGATCGATCATCCGTCCGGCTTCCTACTGCGGGGTCTACGGGTACAAACCGAGCCACGGCTTGTTCTCCCGGCATCGTTTGCTCCAGCAGTCGCGGCCTCTGGACCAGGTCGGGGTATTTGCGCGGACCATCGAGGATGCGGCGCTGATCGCGGAGCAGATGATGGCCTATGACGACCGCGATCCCGACACGCAACCGCGGGCGCGCCCCGCCCTCCTCAAAACAGCGGTCGAAGAGCCCCCCGTCCGTCCTCGCCTGGCATTCGTCAAGACGCCGGCATGGGACCAGGCCGAGGAAGACACGAAAGAGGCGTTTGCGGAGCTGGTCGCGCACCTGGGGGAGAATGCCGGGGTTTTCGACCTTCCGGGTATCTTCCAGGAGGCAGTCTCTTTGCACCGCACGATCATGGAGGCGGACCTCGCCAGAAGCTTCGAGCAGGAATATGCGCGCGGCAAGGAACGCTTGAGCCCCATCCTGCGGGAGATGATCGAGCGGGGGCAGAAGGTGCTGGCCGTGGAGTACAACCGCGCGCTGGGCCAGGTCCCGGTCTTGCGCCACGAGCTCGACAAAGTTTTCGAGTGGTATGACGCCATCCTCACTCCCGCCGCAACGGGCGAGGCCCCCATCGGACGGGAATCGACGGGAAGCCCGATATTCTGCACCCTGTGGACCCTTTGCGGGATGCCCGCGATCACTCTTCCCTTGATGCAGGGTTCTCACGGCATGCCGATGGGAGTACAGTTGGTAGGGGCCAAAGGCGACGACGCCCGGCTTCTGCGAACGGCCCGCTGGCTCGCGGACTTCTCCGGCGATCCGCATCCCTCGCGGAAGAAGATGCGGAAGCCGAAGAGGGACAAGCATTGACGAACGGTAATGATCGGGGGCAGGAAAGGAGGCAGGGGCACCATGGCTAACATCATCACGGGAGCGATCGGTGTGGCATTGGGGCTTGTGTTCTTTCTGTATTACGCCATCCGGATAAAATCCATTCCGCTTGGGATCATCATCGTCGGAGCCGTCGTCATGCTGGTGGTCGACTTTGTCCAATCGATAAGGGAAAACAACAAACCACCCGGCAATTGACCCCTCCCCGAGCAGGGGAATCGCACCCCGGCATCCTCCACACGACCGTCCCATCG
Organism: Candidatus Deferrimicrobiaceae bacterium; assembly: GCA_049578085.1. Lineage (GTDB taxonomy): Bacteria > Desulfobacterota > Deferrimicrobia > Deferrimicrobiales > Deferrimicrobiaceae > CSP1-8. Next base: position 26,785 of record JBAULH010000093.1, on the reverse strand, counting down.
GGAGTCGTCCCGCGGCCTACAGTATCCTCAGGCCACGCGGTCGCGGGGTTCCCGCCCGGCGAAGATGGCATCCAGATTGTCGAGCGCCCGGAACCCCATCGCGTCCCTCGTTTCCTTCGTGGCGCTGGCGATGTGCGGCATCAGGAACACGTTGGGCAACTGCCGGTACTCCGGATGGATGTCCGGTTCGTTCGTGTAGACGTCCAAGCCGGCTGCCATCAGCTTCCCGAATTTTAGCGCCCCGATCAGCGCTTCATCGTCGACCACCGCCCCGCGGCTCGCGTTGATGACGATCGCCCCGTCCGGCAGCAGGGCGATGCGCTCTGCGTTGAGCAACCGGAAGGTCTCCGGGGTGGACACGCAGTGGAGCGTCAGAAAATCGCAATGCGGCATCAGGTTCTCCGGGGTCGGATGATAGATCGCCCCTTTCTCTATTTCAGGAGGCATTTTCTGCACATCGTGATAGTGAATCTCCATGTCGAATCCCCGGGCTCGCCGGGCGACGACCTGTCCGATCCGCCCGAATCCGAGAATCCCGAGCCGCTTGCCCGTCACCTGGGTGCCCACCATGAAAGCGGGGCTCCAGTCCTTCCACGCACGGGTGCGGACCAGCCGTTCCCCCTCGCTCGCCCGCCTCGCCGCGCCCAGCATGAGCATCATGGTCAGCTCCGCCGTGGCGTCGGACAACACCTCGGGAGTATTCGTGACAATGATCCCCCTGGCCTTGGCGGCCTTTATGTCCACGTGGTCGTAGCCGACGGAAAAATTCGCAATGGCGCGCACGCGCTTCGGTAATTGGACGATCACTTCCGCCGTGAATTTTTCCGTGTGACAGGGAAGAATGGCGTCTACGCCCTTCGCCCGTTTAATCAGTTCGTCACGGGAATAGAGGACGTCTTCGGGATTCAGGCGGGCGTCGTAGTCCCGTCGAAGGCGCGCTTCGACGGCATCCGGCAGCTTGCGGGTAACCAGGATAACGGGCTTCATTTTTTCCTCCTCTGCTCCTTTTTGATCCTCCCGGATATCGTTTTTACTCTTCTCTCCAGGAAGAAGCATATCGGATTCAATCCCCCGGAAGGAAATATCTTTTAATGCTATGGTGAAATAAAAACGATCGTGTTACAGAATCGGGAAATTCCGGGATCCATATGACACAATCTCCGGCACACATCGGTCTTTCGAGCACCCGATCGGAAGGGAGTGCGGCATGATGGTTCCGGCCAGATCGCTCCTCACGAACCTCTTTCTGGCGGCGGTTGCCTCCGTGGACCCCGCGCGCCTGGTCCGGGTGGCCCTCCGGCGGGACTCGGAAGGGATCGCCTTATCCGGCCGCGGCGCAAGCTCGATCCTCCCGTGGTCCTCCGTCGAGCGGATTTTTCTCGTGGGCGGCGGGAAAGCCGGCCGCCCCATGGCACAAGCCGCGGCCTCGGCGCTCGAGGGAAAGGTCGCCGCAGGGGCGATCGCGGTCCCGAAGGGAGAGGGAGGGTCCCTGGACGCCGTGCGGCTCATCGAAACGGGGCACCCTCTCCCCGACGAGGGAAGTCGGGAGGCCGCGCAGGCGATGCTGGACGTGGTTTCCCGGGCGGGAGAGAACGACCTGGTGATCGCCCTGATCTCCGGCGGCGGCTCCGCGATGATTTCCGCTCCTCCCGAGGGAGTCTCTTCCTCGGACAAGGAGGAGGTGTTCCGGCTGTTGCTGCGATCGGGAGCGGACATCACCGAGTTCAACACGGTCCGAAAACACCTCTCCCGCGTCAAGGGAGGCCGGATGGCGCAGGCCGCGCACCCCGCCCGGGTGTGGGCGCTAATGCTGTCCGACGTTCCCGGCGACGACCCTTCCGTCATCGCCTCCGGCCCCTTCTCCCCCGATCCTGCGACCTACGGCGACGCGCGTAAGGTCCTCGTCGAACGAAAGCTGTACGATGCGATCCCGGATGCCGTAAGGGCGCACATCGAGGCGGGAGTTTCGGGGAGGATCCCGGAAACCCCGAAGCCGGGGGACCCGGCGCTTAAGCGTGTTTCCCTTGCCGTCATCGGCTCGAACCGGGTCGCGATCGATGCGGCGGCCGACGCCGCGAGGAAGGAGGGAGTGGACACCGTTCGCATCCTTCCGGGATTTCTTCGGGGGGAGGCCCGCGAATGCGCACGCGCCTTCGTAGAGGAATTGCGAAAGGCGAAAGAGTCGGTTCCTCCGACCCGGGCCGTCGTCCTTATCGCCGGAGGGGAGACGACGGTCACGGTGCACGGGAAGGGGAAAGGAGGCAGGAACCAGGAGTTTGTCCTCTCCGCGGCCGTCGAGATGGACAGGATACCGGGGATGGCGGTCCTTTCGTGCGGGACGGACGGCGTCGACGGACCCACGGATGCCGCGGGCGCGTTCGCCGACGGGACGACGGTCTCCCGCGCCGCTGCGCTCGGGCTCTCCCCCATGGGCCACCTGGACCGGAACGACGCCTACCCCTTCTTCCAGGCGCTTTCGGATCTCGTCGTCACCGGGCCGACCGGCACCAATGTCACCGACATCGCTATCGGAATCGCCGTCCGTCCTTAGACGATCGTTCCGTCCCGCTCGTAACGGGACAGGCCATTTCCCTGTTTGGCGCGGCCGTTCGAATGCCTTAGGATGGAAGAGAAATCCCGGGGGAAGGAGAAGGATCATGTCGAAGATGACTGCGATGAACGCCGCCATCAAAATCCTGGAAAGCGAAGGGGTCAAACACATTTTCGGGATCCCGGGGGCGGGAATCCTCCCCTTTTACCGGGCTCTCAAGGATCGGGGGAACATTTCGCACATGCTTTGCCGGCATGAAGAGGGAGCGATCCACATGGCCGACGGGTATGCTCGCGCCATCGGCACGGTGGGGGTTTGCGCGGCCACCTCGGGTCCCGGCGCCAGCAACTTCGTGACCGGGCTCTATACCGCCCAGGTGGATTCGATCCCGATTCTGGCCCTCACCGGCCAGAACGTTCGAGCGCAACTGGGCCGGGAAGCGTTTCAGGCGGTGGACATCGCCGCCATCGTGAAACCGGTCACCAAGAAGTCGTATTGCGTGCAGGAGCCGGCCATGGTGCCGTGGGTATTCCGGGAGGCGTTCCGGATAATGAAGGAAGGACGTCCCGGTCCGGTCCTCATCGACCTGCCCCTGGACGTCCAACGGGGGGAAATCGAGTACGATCCCGAGACGGATGCGCCGCTGCCGATTTTCCGCACCCCTCCCGACCCGAAGCAGGTAGCCAAGGCCCTGGACATGCTGCTGGCGGCGGAGAGGCCTCTCATGCTGCTGGGGGGAGGCGTAATCCTGGCCGACGCATGCAAGGAATTCGTGCAAGTCGCCGAGCTCCTGCAGATCCCCGTCATCGCGACGTACATGGGCAAGGGAGGGATCCCGTGGAATCATCCTCTCATGGCCGGTCACGTGGGAATCCAGTGCAATACCCGGTCCGGGAACCAGACGTTTCTGGAGTCCACTCTGGTGCTGGCGGTGGGCGCCCGCTTCAATGACCGCCATACAGGCGCCATCGAAGTGTATAAAGGAAACCGGAAGTTCATCCATGTGGACGTGGACCCCGGTCAATTGGGGAAAAACATCATGCCGGACCTGGGGATCTGCGCGGATGCCAAGCTGACCCTTGCCGCCGTGCTTACGGAAATCAAGCGGCGCAAGATCAAGGCGGAACCCACGAAATTGTCGATTGCACAGCTGCGCACCAATTTGGAACGGAAGAGCGACTACGACGATATTCCCATCAAGCCCCAGCGGGTGTTCCGGGAGATCAACGAGTTTTTCGACGACGAGACCGTGTTTGTGACCTGCATCGGGTTGAACCAGATATGGTCCGGCCAGCTGCAGAAGATCTCCAAGCCCCGCCATTATTTGGATTGCGGAGGAGCGGGTCCGTTGGGATGGGATCTGCCGGCCTCCATCGGGGCCAAGGTCGCCCGTCCGGACAAGACGGTGGTCCAGGTGGTGGGGGATTACGGCTTTCAGTTCTGTATGGAAGAGTTCCCCGTCGCCGTCATGTACAACGTCCCCTTTGTGTGCATCGTTTTGAACAACGGATATCTCGGGCTCATCCGTCAAGCGGAGAAATTCCATTACGAAATGAATTATGAAGTCCAGCTCTGGTACGATGGCCTGACCGAGAGCGCCAGCCTGGAACTCCCCCGGATGGCCGTGGCCGAACGGACAAGCGGTGTCGGCGTGGTCGGTTCCGCCCAGGGCCGCATCGAGCCGGAAAACCAGGGGCGTGGTTTCGATTTCGTGAAGTTCGCCGAGGCGTGCGGTACCACAGGGGAGCGGGTCACCGACCCGAAGGAGATCAAGGCCGCTTTCCGGAGGGCCGTGGACTCGGGGCTGCCGTACGTAATCGACATCATCATCGAACGGGAGACGGACGCGTCCATGGGCGTCGCCATCGATGCGATCAAGGAATTCGAATAGGAAATATAAAAAAATACGGGGAAGAAACGCCATGCCGGAATGGAAGGATCGGGCCTCCGCCCTATTGAAGGAATGGAAGGGAGAAACGTACGCGTTCGGCAGCGGTGTGCTGGATCAGTCGCCCGGGAAATTTGCGGCGAAATTCAGCAAGAGGGCCCTGTTTGTCGGGCCTCTCGAATTCGAGTGGTTTCGCCCCATCCGGGAGCGGATTCTTGCGTCCCTGAAAAAGGCCGGGGTGGATGTGGTGGAGGAGGTACGGTCCGCCGGACCGAACGCCCCCTTCGTGGACGTCTATCGCATCCACAGTCACATCATGCACAGGAAACCGGACGTTCTGGTCGTGGCGGACGGCGGCTCCGGGATCGACGCCGTCAAGGCAGCCGCCGTCCTGGCCACGCTGGGGGATATTTATTCCGAAATCGACCCGTTCTTCGGAGTAGGACAGGTAACCGAGGCGTGCGAGAAATCGGGGCGCACCGTCATGCCGGTGGTGGCCGTCATGATGGCGTCCAGCTCCGGCGCGCACCTCACCAAGTATTCCAATATCACCGATCCCGTCCTGGGGCAGAAGAAGCTCATCGTGGACGAGGCCATCGTCCCGCCGCGCGCCATCTTCGACTACGATGTCACCACCACCCAGCCGATGAGCTTGACGCTGGATGGAGGGCTCGACGGCATCGCCCACTGTCTGGAGGTCTACTTCGGGGCGCCGTCGGCGACCCGGGAAAAGGCCCAACGGGTAGCCGAGCTCGGCATCGAGCTCATCATCAAGGGCCTGATCGAAGTGAAGAAGGACGCGAAAAGCAAGGAGGCCAGAACCCTGCTGGGGCTGGGCACCGATCTCGGCGGCTACGCCATCATGATCGGCGGCACGTCGGGAGCCCACCTGTCCAGTTTTTCCCTGGTGGATGTCTTGAGCCACGGTCGGGCCTGCGCCCTGATGAATCCGTACTACACCGTTTTCTTCGCGCCGGCCGTTCCGGAGCAACTGCGGGTGGTCGGCCGCATTTACAGGAAGTACGGCTACACGAAGGAAGATGTGGACTCGCTGTCCGGAAGGGAACTGGGGCTGGCGGTAGCCAGGGCGATGGTCAATTTCAGCAAGTTCCTGGAGTTCCCCACCCGCTTAAGCGACGTGAAGGGAGTTTCCAAGGACCATATCGACCGTTGTCTCACCGCCGCCAAGAATCCGCAGCTGGACATGAAGCTTCGGAACATGCCGGTCCCGCTGAACGCGGATCTGGTGGAAGAGTACATGAGGCCCATCCTGGAGGCCGCCTGGACCGGCGAATTCGGGACAATCAAGAACATGTAGTTGGCGTGGCCAAAGGACATCGCCTCATGGGCAGGAGGGATTTCTCATGGAATCCAGATTGTTCCGCAGCAAGGAGATGACGTTTGCTCCGCATCCCCGGTTAGCCAATGTGCGGATGGCCACTTGCATTACGGGAAAGGATACGGAAACCGTCAGTGTATGCATGATCGATATCGCCCCGGATGAAGGCGCACCCATCCATCGCCATGACTTGCATGTGGACTCCATTCTCGTGATATCGGGGAAGGGGGAAACCTATGTGAACGGAAGATGGGAGCCCATCGAGGCCGGCGATTATATTTTCGTGCCGCAGGGGGAGGATCATGGAATCAAGAATACCGGCCACGAATCCTTGAGGATCTTCGTGCACCACAGCCCTCCCATGTTGTAGAGAACCGTGGTTCCGGCTGGGAGAGGGAGTGGACGAACCGATCGACGATGAGGTACCACGGGAGGAAGAGATGAAAATCGTTTCCCTGAACGACGTATCCAAGGAGCCTTTTCCCAATCCGATCTTCACGGGACCGGATGTGACGAGGCAGCTTCTGGTGCCCGACAGCAAAGAGTTCAGCGTGAACATGATAAACTTCGGGAAGGGCGTGCGGAACAAGTTTCATGCCCACGACAGCGAACAGATCCTGATCGTCACGGCCGGAGAGGGAATCGTGGCCACAGAGAAGGAAGAGAGGGTGGTAACCAAAGGGGATATCATCCTCATTCCTCCGGGAGAGAAGCATTGGCATGGCGCGACCCCGGACTCGGAGTTCTCTCACATCTATGTATCGCGATTGGGAAGCACGCTGACACGGTTGGAGGAATAGCATCCAGAGGGGAATGGGGACGATAGGAACATGAACGTCGACCTCTTGTACGGACGAAACAGCATCCCCCTGCGTCTGCCGGAGGATATCCGGGTCACGGTGGTCCGAAAACACCCGATGATCCCCATCCTGAACCCGGTCCCGGCGGTGAAACAGGCTCTGGAAACACCGGTGGGATCTCCTCCCCTCGCGGAAATGGCCCGAGGCAGGAAAACCGCCTGCATCCTGATCTGCGACATCACGCGGCCCGTACCCAACGGCACGCTGCTGCCTCCCCTCATCGAGACGATCACGGCAGCGGGGATTCCCCAAGAGAATATCCTGATCCTGGTCGCCACAGGGTTGCATCGCCCCAACGAAGGGGAGGAACTGCGCGAGATCGTCGGCTCCGACAAGGTGTTCCGCGCCATCCGCGCCGAGAACCACTTCGCCCGGGACAGGGAAGCCCATGTGGATCTTGGGAAAACCTCCCGGGGCATCCCGATCCTGATCGACCGGCGGTTCGTGGAGGCGGACCTGAAGATCGTCACCGGCCTGGTGGAACCCCACTTCATGGCCGGCTATTCCGGAGGCCGCAAGCTGGTCGCGCCGGGCGTGGCCTACCAGGACACGATCCTGAATTTTCACACCGCGCATATCCTGGAGCATGAAAAATCCGCCAATTGCATCATCGAGGGTAATCCCCTTCACGAAGAGCAGATCGAAATCGTAAGGAAGATCGGCGGAATCGTCGCCCTGAACGTGGTCATCGACGAGAAACGGCGTATCGGGTTCGTCAATTTCGGCGAAGTCGAGGCCAGCCACCGGGATGCGGTGGCATTCATGAGAAGGCATGCGGAAGTGACTCTGCCCCGCCGTTTCAAGACGATCGTCACCACGAGCGCGGGATATCCCCTGGACCGGACGTACTATCAGACCGTAAAGGGCATGGTGGGGGTTGTGGACATCCTCGAGCCCGGAGGCACCATCATCATCGCCAGCGAATGCTCGGAAGGGATGGGCAGCGGTGAATTCGTCGCAGCCCAGCGCCTCCTGTGCGAGGTGGGGCCGGACCGGTTCATGTCCGTCCTTACAGGCCGCGACAAGGCGCACATCGACGAATGGCAGACTGAAATGCTGGTCAAGGCCTTGCGGGTCGGGACCATCCGGCTTCATACCACGGGACTTGGAAAAGAAGATCTGAAGGACGTGTTCGTGGATCCTGTCTCTTCGATCGAAGAAGCGGTCATGGCCAGCGTCAAGGCCCAGAGGGACCCGGACGTTGCCGTGGTGCCCGAAGGACCCTACGTCATCCCTCGTTGTCACTGAGTTCGGGGGACCGAGGCCGGCTTACCGTTTAACGCTTCGAACTCCCGCAGACTCGCCGAACTGCTCTTCTTCCGTAGAACCCTTGAGCGCGGCGGTGGACGCCCGGCCCCCGGTGATCGTCATTTGCAGGGCGTCGAAATACCCCGCCCCGACGAAGCTCTGATGTTTGATCGCCGCATATCCTTGTTCTTTCTCGAGCGCGAACTCGCGTTCCTGGAGCCGGCAATAGGCGGCCATCCCCTCTTCCTTGTAGCCTCTCGCGAGATCGAACATCCCCGCGTTCAGCGAGTGGAAACCCGCCAGGGTCACGAACTGGAACTTGTATCCCATCTCGCCCAGCTTGCTCTGGAACCCGGCGATCGTGGCGTCGTCGAGATTCCGTTTCCAGTTGAAGGACGGCGAGCAATTGTACCCGAGCATTTTCCCCGGATGCTTTTCCCGAATCGCCTGGGCAAACTCCCTCGCTTCTCCCAGGTCCGGTGTGGAGGTCTCGCACCAGATCATATCCGCATAGGGGGCATACTCCAACGCCCGGGCAATGGCGAACTCTAGTCCTCCCCGCACGCGGAAATACCCTTCGGCGGTCCTCTCGCCCGTGAGAAACGGCTTGTCGATATCTTCGTAGTCGCTGCGGATCAGCTGGGCCCCCTGGGCGTCGGTCCGCGCGATGATCACCGTCGGCACATCGAGCACGTCGGCGGCAAGCCTTGCCGACACGAGTTTCTCGATGAAGACGCCGTAGGGAACGAGGACCTTGCCGCCCATATGCCCGCATTTCTTCAACGAAGAGAGCTGATCCTCGAGATGGACGGCGGCGGCCCCTGCTTCGATCATCGCCTTGATCAGCTCGAACGTATTCAAGGGACCGCCGAATCCGGCTTCCGCATCGGCGACAATCGGAGCAAACCAGTAGGTCCGGTCGCCGTCATTCATGTGCTGGATCTGATCCGCGCGGGTCAGTGCATTGTTGATGCGGGAAATCACTTTGGGGACGCTGTCCACGGGATAGAGGCTCTGGTCCGGGTACATGTGACCCGCCGAGTTGGCGTCGCCCGCCACCTGCCACCCGCTCACGTAGATCGCCTTGAGGCCGGCCTGCACCTGCTGGACCGCCTGATTGCCCGTCAGGGCACCGAGTGCGGGAACATAGGGCTCCGAATGCAGCAGATCCCAGAAGCGCCTGGCGCCTATTTCGGCAAGCGTGTGGTGGACCCGAAGGGAGCCACGGAGCCTGACGACTTCTTCGGCAAGGTAGGGTCGCTGGACGTTCTTCCACCGTGGATCTTCCTTCCACGATGCCAGCAGTGATGAGATTTGCTCCTGTCTTCGCTTCTCGAATTCCCGCATGGCTTCCTCCTGAGAACCGGGTCCGGATGCCGGGGACAAAGAACCACACTCGGCCTAATCCGCATGGATTAGGAACCCGCCATTATCCGATGCCGGCCACGGGTGGTTCGGTTCGGCGAACCATGAAAAACAAAAGGGCTTCCGGGACATCCCGGCCATCTCCGGAAAACAGGGAGATCCGATCGGAATGACGCTATACTACCCTAAAGAAAGGATTTGCCTCGTGAGCGACATTGGAAAAGTGGCAATTGTCACCGGCGCAGGATCGGGAATCGGGAGGCAGACTACGCTTGCCCTCTTGGGCGTGGGCTACGCCGTTGCACTGGCCGGGCGGCGGGAAGAGCAATTGCAGGCGACGATCGAGCGGGCAGGACCGGCCGGTGCGCGCGCGCTGGCCGTACCCACCGATGTGACGGATTCCGCCTCCGTTCGGGCCCTTTTCGCTAAAACCACGGAGACATTCGGCCGGCTCGACCTGCTGTTCAACAATGCGGGGACGGGCTCTCCGCCGATCCTCCTGGAGGATCTGTCGTACGAACAGTGGAAAACCGTGGTGGATGTCAATCTCACCGGCGCGTTTTTGTGCACGCAGGAAGCGTTCCGGATCATGAAGAGCCAGAAGCCCAGGGGCGGCCGGATCATCAACAACGGTTCCATATCGGCCCACGCCCCCCGGCCGAACTCCGCCCCCTATACGGCTACCAAGCACGCCATAACCGGCCTCACGAAATCCACCTCGCTTGACGGCCGCAAGTACGATATCGCCTGTGGCCAGATCGACATCGGCAACGCGGAGACCGACTTGACGAAACGAATGAAAGACGGTGTACCGCAAGCCGACGGGACGATCTCCGCGGAGCCGACCATGAAGGTCGAGCACGTGGCGGAAGCGGTGGTGTATATGGCCAGCCTCCCCCTGGATGCGAATGTGCAATTCCTGACCGTCATGGCCACCAAGATGCCCTTTGTCGGGCGGGGGTGATCCCATCCGAGTCACTTGGCAAAGCGCGGTTCCGCGGAACGGATGCGAGGCAGCCAGTCGGTTCGCCAGCCCACGGCTTGATGCGCAAAGAACCTCCCGCCCGGGGGAAAACGGAATATTTTCTTCGGGTCCCGGGATTTCCCTGTATTATTCCAAGACATACGTTCCGAGCGTGGTTCACAAGTCCGGCAGGACAACGCGGAGGTGGGCATGGAAACGAAATTGAAGAAGATCGGTCTCGATGTGGAGGAAGACCGTCTGGCAGCCGATCTGCAAAAGTATCAGGAGAAGGCCATCGAAATGGGGGCAACCCGGGCCAAAATCGTCAGAACCGCCGAAATCCCCGTGGACGATCGGGTGACGATGAAGTGCCAGATCCCGATCTGTTTCGGGTACGGAGTCGGCGCAAACTGCCCACCCCATACGATAAAACCCGCCGAGCTGAGAGCGTTGCTGGAGAAGTACCGGTGGGCCGTTTTCTTTGTCCAGGAGATTCCTCCCGCCGTCGTCGTTCGGGACAAGGCCACGATCAAGGAAAGAGTCGCCGCATATCAGGACGTCTACAAGATCGTGAACGGGCTCGAATCGGCAGCGTTCTATGACGGGCACTATCTGGCGTTCGGATTCGGAGCAGGCTCCTGCCGGCACACCTTTTGCGGTTTGCAGGAAGATTGCGCGATCCTGAAGGGGACGAAGTGCCGGTTTTCCCTTCGCTCCCGGCCATCGATGGAAGCCGTCGGGATAGACGTCTACCGGATGGTCGCCTCGGCCGGCTGGAACATCTATCCCATCGGCAGCGATGCGAAACCCGATGACATCCCGTGCGGGGTCCTCGCGGGAATCGTCATCGTTCGATAGAAGCGCAGTGCTCCCTGTCCAACAGACCTGCCGGGAATAAAGGGACCTACCGGCTCTCTGCCCCCGCCACCCTGGCAAGCCGCTTGCCGGTCGTGATATACGTGTCGAAGTACGCCTTGAGGGCGGCGGTAATCACCTCCGGACTTTCTTCATCCAGCACGACGTTTAGGGGATCGGAGATCCAGGGGATGAGCTTCTTGGCGGTGGTCGTCCACCGCAAGATCTCCCTGGCCGTGTCGACAGACTTGCTCTTGAGCTTTCCTGCCTCTTCGTCCAGGAGCCGCAGGAACACCTCCTCGGTCAGTTTCTTTCCGGCCAACGGTCCCTCTCCCTGGAGGACAGCCCCGGCGTGCAGACGCTTCCACAGGGCGGCCCGGCGGATTTCCGCCGTGGCCAGATCCTCCATCAGCTGCAGCTTGAGCTGTGGACTCGTCACGGCCGCCGCGGCGCTTCCCTGGAGGTAGGAGGCCATGTACTGGAGTGTGATCGTGATATCCTCCCGGATGCCGTCCTCGGTCACCAACCCTTCCGGGAACGCCCGGAGCCCGGCCGCAAGCCCCTTGCTGTACCAGTCGGCCCGCGTCGGAGCGGTGTTAAGCACAGCCAGGAGACCTTCCTTGGCGGCCTTCTCAAAGATCGGCTGGATGACGGCGACCATGTCCGGCGTCGCCACCCATGCTCCATAATAGCAACGGCGCCCGCCGTCTTTCGCCAGCCGCAACCCCGATTCCCGGGTTTTGTCGTCACTCGCCTTCTCGAGGGCAACCCTGTTGTTGTACGCCCGTGCGACGAACGCCTCCAGGATCCTGATGATCTGCTCACGTTGCGGCTCGTAGGGTGCCGGCAGGTCGGTCAGGGTGGCTGCCCCCGGTTGGAACTTCCCGGTCACGTTCCCCTTGGGGTCCAGATACCCCGCGGTCCGAAGGGCGCTGAGGAGGGCCGGCGCACCCTCCTTCCCCGCGATTTTTTCGAAGTCCCCCGGGCGCACGGCGCCCCGGAGCAATATGTTGGCCGACATTCCGCCCCAGGGGACGGCGCCGCGCCTGCGCGCCATGTCCGAGACGTACTGTTCGTACACCGCGAGGAACCTGGCCCCGTCCATCGTCACGAGGTTCGTGTCGGGCGGTATGCCCGTGAGGTCGGCCCGGGTCGCCCGGTACATGCTGGCCATGTAATCCCAGCGGCCGACATTCGGCCCGACGAAACGGGAGGCGGGAACGGCCTTCCCGCCGTCATGGATCGACCGGGTGAAGGCGTACATCATCTCTTCGACCTGATACGTGGCGTTGATGATCTCCACAAGGAGGTAGATCTTGACCGTCCCGGGCGCAAGATCCAGCGCCTTCTCCGTCTCGTACAGGAAGGTGTGCCAGAGGTCGGCATCCTCCACGCACTCCAGCTTGGGAAGATAAAAGGCGACCGGCAGGCCGCGGTCCAATAGCGCTTTCGCGTTATGCCGGAGGAACAGCCAGGCGTCCACGAAGCCCCCGGAAACAGCTTGTCCATCCACCAGGAGGTGCCGGTCGTCGAGGTGAAGGCCCCGGGGCCGGTAGATCATTATCGCCACCTCGTTTTCGGGCTTCAGGCGCTTGCCGCCCGCTCCATCGAGGGCGCGCTTGCCCTCGGGCGTCCAGGTGCAGAGAAGCTTGAGGGAGCGCTGCGTCCGTAACGGGCTGTCGGTGGACTGCGCGGCGGCGTCCTCGCTGTCCGCCATCCACTGCTGCCCCGTGTTCATGGCGCCGATCGCCATGGCGGGTTCCGAGCACGGGCCGGTGAGCTGGACGCGCCGCCCGTCGAACTGCGGCGGCTGCCCGTCGACTTTCCAGTCGGCCTCGCGGATCTGCTTGACCGTCATCGTGGTCCCGTCGAGGAAGGTGATCACCTCGTTCTCCGGAAGGAAGTCGAGCGGTTCGCCGGCATCGAGCCGGGCCTGCTTCGCCGGCCGGGCCTCCACGCGGTCCCGGCGGACCTCTTCCAGGGTCCGGCCGTCTGCGACCTTCGTCCGAATGATCTCGGCAAAACGGTTCAACGTCTCGGCTGTGAGGATGTCTTTCGTGAATTCCTGGGCGAGTTTTGGGCGGATGAACGTCACTTCTTTCATGAATACCTCCTCGGCCGGGGCCTCGGGGAAACGGCTCCCGCCATTGCTACGTTCTTCCCGAATTCGGTGTTCCGTGTGCAAGATAGTGTATCATCGTTCGGCGGGGACAATACCAAGGGCGGAAAAAATTGCCTCCTTTGGTTCCCAATGGTCTTGCCCGCTTTCCAAGGAGAACGTTCGGGACTCTCTTCGCCGTCAGGCATCGGAACGGGGATCGCTGGGGTACCCGGCCGGCCTACAGGACCCCGAGGGCGCGAAGGAAGGACAGGTCCGCTTCCGTCATGCCGAGCACCGATCGGAACACCTCGTCGTTGTCCGCGCCGGGGGGCCGGCAAACCGACCGGATACGGGGAGGGGTCCCGCTCATCTTCCAGGGGGGGGCGGCAAGCAGGAGATTCCCGTAGAACGGGTCGGCCGTCCGGATGAAACTGCCGCGCTCCCACCAGTTGCTCTCGGAGAGCGTCTCGAGAGGCCGGTTGACCCGCCCCGTCACCACGGCCGCGCCGTGCCCGCTCTTGGTCGATGTGTACTCCTCGATCTCCCGCAGGATCTCGTCGGCTGTCCGAGGCGCTGACCACTCCTCCAGAATCGCGTGAAGAACCTTCTCGTTTTCGATTCTCGTTCGGTCCGGACCGGTGCGGAACCTCGGGTCTTTCGCCAGCTCCGGCCGCCCGATAATGTGCATGAGCGACTCGAATGCCTCGTCGTTGTACGCAGCGATGAACGTGTACCCGTCCTTGCACCGGATGTACGTGTAGGGGAAGACAGCTGGATCGAACTTGCCTGTCCGGCGCCGCTCGCGGCCGGCGGTGTGCATCCAGGTGATGTTGTAGTCGACGAACTTCATCATCGCTTCGGCCCCCGCGACGTCGACCTTCTGCCCCGCCCCCGTGGCGGCGCGGTGGAAGAGCGCCGTGAGCACGCCGAAGGCCCCCCACAGCCCCTGGGTGAACCAGCCGTGCCAGTTCCCGGTCTTCGTCGGCACCTTGTGCTCCTCCTCCGGACCGTTCTCTTCCGGATCGCCCGTCACGTAAGGAACGCCGGAGAGGGCCTGGCACAGGATGTCGGAATCCTCTACCCGCCTGCCGGCGTCGGGGCCGAACGCCCCGTACGTCGAGAGGGAAAGGTAGATGATCGCTGGATTCTCCCGGGAAAGCGCCTCGTACCCGAGCCCCCGGGACTCCATCCGGGCGGCCCCCTCGGTCTCCACCACGACGTCCGCGGCGGCGGCGAGCCGGCGGAAGATCCGAACTCCCTCCTCGGCTTCGAGGGAGAGGGTCACGAACTTCCGGTTTCGCGCCTCGGAGAGGAAGGGGAGGCCCGTGCCGGAGATGACCACTCCTTCCGGCGCGAATCTCCGGGCGGGGTCTCCGCCCGGCGGTTCGACCTTAATCACCTCCGCGCCGAATTCGGCAAGGACCGACGCCGCCACCATCCCCCCGAAATGCCCGGGGGAAAGCTCCAGGACGCGCAGGCCCGGAAGCGCCTCCGGTTTTCCGGCGGCGTTCCTCGGGTCGGTCGCGTCTTTCGCCCACTTCTCGAACCCACTCATCGCGCAGGTCCCTTGTTCTGCTTCCCGTCGGACGGGCCACGCGCCACTCCCCGGGGAGGCCTCGCCCCCGGGACATCGGCCCACTTCCCGATGACCTTTTTCCGCTCCAGCCCCTCCCTTTCCTCCGCTGACAGCCCGAGGAGGCCCTCGAACACCTCCTCGTTGTGGAACCCCACCGGCTTCGCGGTCCACTTGATCCGTCCGGGGCTCCTCGAGAGCTTCGGCACGGGCCCGAACTCGTCGATCCGGCCGTAGAGGGGATCGTCAAGCTCCCACACGGTGCCCCGCGCGCGAAGGTGGGGGTTGTGGTACTGGTCCCGGGCACCCTGCACGGGGGCGGTGGAGAACCCCGACTCCTCCCCGATGCGGAAGATCTCGGCGCGCGTGCGGGGCAAGGCGAAGGACGCCACGGCCTCCGGGGTCGCCAGCGACGCCCCGAGAGCTTTCGCGAGCGCGGCGCGCTCCGCATCGTCCCGGACGGAGACAGCGACGAAACCGTCTGCGCACCGGTAGATCCCCGACGGGGGGAACGTCACGTCCCGGTTCCCTGCGCGTTCCCGGTCCCTTCCCGTGATGTCGGCGTACATCCACGTCCAGTCGAGAGCGCGGATCAGCGCCTCCGCCTGGGCAAGGTCGATCAACTGCCCCTCCCCCGTCCTCCGCCTTGCCTCGAGAGCGGCCAGAATGGCGATCGCCGAGCAGAGGGAGCCGGTGAAGTCCCCGATCCACAGTCCCACCCGCACCGGGGGTTGACCGGGGAATCCGGTGATGGCCGACATGCCGGAGACCGCCTGCGCGGTGGCGTCGTACGAGGCGCGGCCCTTCGAATACGGACCCCACTGTCCGAACCCCGAGTTGGCGGCGTACACCAGGCCGGGGTTCCTCTCCTTCAGCTGGAGGTAACCGATTCCCCACCGGTCCATCGTTCCCGCCCGGAGGTTCTCCACGACCACGTCGGACTTCTCCGCGATGCGGGTGAACAACTCCCTCCCCTCGGGAAGCCGCACGTCGATCCCCACGTGGAGCTTGTTCCGGTTCTGCGGGAGGAACGCCGGGGAGATCTCTTGCCAGAAGAACCCCTCCGGGGCGACGTACCGCATGAGATCGCCCGTCAGCGGCAGCTCGACCTTGATCACCTCGGCGCCGAACTCGCCGAGATAATCTGCCGTGGCGGGCCCGAAGATCCGGGTCGCAAGCTCGAGGATGCGTATCCCTTTCAGCGCCTCCGGTCTGTCTTCACGATACCGCGAAATATTTCTCCTTGATCTCCTCGTTTTCCAGAACCCCCTCCTTGTGGATCCGGATGATCATGTCGGCCAAGAGCGCGACGATCAGCGGAGCGAGTCTCTCCGATGGCTCGTCGAGGAGAAGCCGGTCTGGTTTGGTCATGGGCGTCCGGGCGATGGTGAGCATCTGCTGGTCCCCGATCGACAGCTGGCTTCCAATGCTTGGGCGGCGACATGTCGATCGGGATGATTGCCGGCCCGGCGACCGCCCGGTGTCCGCACCGCTCTACCCACCGGGCCACGGCGTGCGATGCGCGAGCCGCCTCGACTACGGGAAGCGGCGTCGCCTATTCGACACGCGTGTCGGGGCGGAAGGGCGGTTCCACTCCGTCAATACACGATGATGTCCAGTCTCTCCGGGCCGTGGACCCCGATCGCCAGGGTCAACTCGATGTCCGCCGTCCGGCTGGGGCCGGTGACCAGGGTGATGTTCGTCGGCGGATCCTCGGAACAGGAAGCGAAAAAATCGTCCAGCGTGGCGAAGATCCGTTCGCGACAAAGGATCGCCACGTGGTGCGCCGGCAAAAGACCCGCCTGAACCGCCCTTCCTCCGGAGCTGGCGCAGACGAGGCTTCCCGTTTCGGCGATGGCCCCATGCACCTCCTCGACCGTAACCGATGCGGTGGCATACTCCGGAACCGGCGAGAGCAAAGAGGCGGCGGCCACCTTCTCCCTCTCCGTCATTGCGGGGCAATATACGGCCGCCCCTTCCGGCACGATCTCCGAGAGGGCCCTGCACAACCCTTCTGTGTCGTCTACGGTGTATGTTCCCGCGGCCGCATTTCCTGCGTTCGTAAGGAACCGGCGGACAAGATCGGGGGAGGTCATGGCACCCGCCGATGGAACGGAACGTTCGCGGGGCGGGGAAGGCGTCCTGCGACGTCCTTGCCGCCGAATGCCCGCACCAACGGCCAGAAGGTGCGCGACAGGAACTGCCCTGCCGAGAACAGCGACGGGGATGCCGCAACCTTCCCGAAAACGCGCATTCCCCGTTTCTCCATCGGCTTGGAGAACCCTTCCCGCACCCTGCGCTCCCGCAATTCGAGGAAAAGGTCCGTCAGGGGAATCCGGACCGGGCACACCTCGACGCACGCCCCGCAAAGCGTGGATGCGTCCACGAGGGGGTGGGATTTGGCCATCCCGGTCAAAAGCGTCGTAAGGACGATCCCCATGGGTCCCGGGTACGTCCATCCGTACGAGTGTCCCCCCACCGTCCGGTAGACCGGGCAGACGTTCATGCAGGCGCCGCAGCGGATGCACTTGAGGATCTCCCTGCACTCGCCGGAGAGGATCTCCGATCGCCCATTGTCCAGAAGGACGATGTGGAGCTCCTTCGCCCCCGTCGCTTCCCCGGGCTTCCTCGTCCCGGTGATCACCGAGACGTAACTGGTGATCGACTGCCCCGTCGCCGATCGCGGGAGCAGGCGGATGAAGGTCGGCAGGTCGGCAAGGGAAGGAATCATCTTCTCGAGGGACAGGATCGCGATGTGCAACGGCGGGACCGTTGTCACCATCCTGCCGTTCCCCTCGTTGGTGAACAGGACGAGGCTCCCCGACGCCGCGGCGGCGAAGTTGGCCCCGGAAAGGCCGGCATCCGCGTTCAGGAACTTTTCCCGGATGGCCCTCCGGGCGATCTTCGTCAGCACCTGCGGGTCTTCGGTATATTCGACCCCGAGCCTCTCGGCGAAGAGGCTTCCCACCTGCCGGCGGTTCTTGTGGATCGCCGGGACGATGATGTGGGAAGGGGTCTCGCCCACGAGCTGGATGATGTATTCCCCGAGATCCGTCTCCAGCACCTCCATGCCTGCCTTTTCCAGGTGGGTGTTGAGGTGGATCTCCTCGGAGACCATCGACTTGCTCTTGACCACGGTTGTTGCGCCGCGGTCCACAAGGATCTTGGCAATGATTTCCCGGGCGGAGGAAGCATCCTTTGCCCGGTGTACCGTCGCGCCGGCTTTCGTCGCTCGGGACGCAAACATCCCCTCGTATTCCTGCAGTCGGTCCAGGACCTGCACCCGGAGCGCGGAGGCCTTGTCGCGAAGCGCCTCCAGGTCGGCGACGGACGCGAAGGCGTCGGCCCGCCTTGTGCCGAAGGTATCGGCGGCCTGTCGCATCGCGGAACGCAAGGAAGCGTCCCCGAGGGCCCTCGTTGCATTCGCGCGAAAGGCGAGGCTCGTCTGGACGTCGCTCATAACCCTTCCGCGAGGACCTGTGCGATGTGTCTTACCTGCACGGGGTTCGCCCGCTTTTTCATCGCGTCCCCTATGTTCATCAGGCACCCGGCGTCGCAGCCGGTCACCGTGTCCGCCCCGGTCGCCAGGATGGAATCCGCCTTCTCGTCCGCCAGGGCGCAGGAGATCTCGGGAAGCTTCGCCATGAACATCCCGCCGAACCCGCAGCAACGGGATGCGTCAGGCATCGGAACAAACCGAACCCCTTTCATCGACTGCAACAGGATCAGCGGTTCGTCGCGGACACCAAGGTCCCGGGTAAGGTGGCAGGAGGAGTGATAGGTAACGGTCCCCTTGCCGGCGAGTCCGGACTCGTGAGCGCGGAGGACGTGGACAAGGAACTGGCTCAGCTCGTAGATCCGTCCCGCCGTCCGTTCGGCCTTCGCATGCATGACCGGATCGGTACGGAACAGGTCCGGGTACCGGTGCTTGACCATGGCCGCGCAGGAACCGGATGGCGTGACGATCGGTGCGTCGCCGTCGAAGACCGACAGGAAATGCGAGGCGACCGCCCGGGCATCGTCTGCGTACCCCGCGTTGAACGCCGGCTGGCCGCAGCAGGTCTGTCCCTTGGGGAAGACGGCGGTAACGCCGAACCTCCGAAAAAGCTTGAGCACGGATTCCCCCACCTCCGGGAAGAAGGAATCCACGAGACAGGTGCCGAACAATTGGATGCGCATATCGGTCTCTCCGGACGCCTAGGCTTTCCTCGCCGTGCATCGGTCGACCAGGTAGGCGATGGACTGGTACGGCAGGCCGCTTCGGAGGGAGAGCCCGATCTCGCAGGTGCGGCTGTTCGAATACCCGGATCGGCATCCGGCAGGCAAGCCGTCACGGAGCGCCGCAAGCGCCGATTCGTTGAGCTCCGGGAAGAAAAAGATTCGGTCGCCGGCAACCCCGCAGCACCCCACATGATCGGGGACCACCACCGTTTCCGCGCACGCGCCCGCCACCGCGAGGAACTTCTCCCGGAGGTTCAACTTGATCGAGCTGCACGTAACGTGCACGGCGATCGTCTCCGGAATTTTCGTGAACTCCAGGGCGTCCAGGAGGAACGCATGGATGAACTCCACCGGTTCGTAGAGTCGCAGACGCGGGTCCGGTTTCTGCTTCACCGTGTAGAGGCACGGGCTCGTGTCAAAGAGCACCGGATATTCCCCGTCCCGGCTGCATGCCAGGAGGGCCGCTTCGAGCTCCCTGCGCTTCCGCTCGGCCTCTTCGAAAAACCCCTTGCTCCCGAACGGCATGCCGCAGCACAGGCCGGCCATGCCGGGGGGGTACAGGATTTCGTACCCGCCCTTCTCGAGCAGCGAGCAGATGGCCTCGAAGAGGGCGCGTTGGTCCGGGTCCCCCTGGGAAGGCCCCATGGCCCGCACGAGGCAGCTGGGGAAATAGACCACCTTGCGGGCGGAGCCGTTGGACGTCTGCCGGAACGTTTGTGACGGGGCCGCGTTCGGCATGCAGGAATTCCAAAGGGGAAGCCGGTTCCCCGAAAGGGCCCTTGCCCCCCGCGCCACGGAGCCCAAGGCACGGTCCCCGAGCATCGTCTGCGCCGCTCCCAACGCGGCAAGACCGCCCCGAACTCCGGCGGTGACCGTTGCGTAGTGGCCGGCGGCCCACCGGGCCGCGGACCGGCCGAAGCGGCCATTTTGCAGGGACCGAAGCTCCTTCGTGTGTTCCCCCGTATTGATCGACACGGGGCAGGTCGTGGCGCACAATCCGTCCGTCGCGCACGTCTGCTCGCCCAGGTAGCGGTAATCGGCCTCGAACCGGGCACGAGCCTGCCCGTCGCTTCTTACGGCCCGCAAGCGGGAGATCTCCCGCTGGATGACGATGCGCTGACGCGGCGTCGTCGTGAGGTCCTTGGAGGGACACATGACCTCGCAGAACCCGCACTCGGTGCATTTGTCGATGATCTCGTGCACCTTGGGCAGGGGTTTTAAGTCTTCCAGGTATACCTGGGGGTTGTCGTTGAGGATCACGCCGGGGTTGAGGAGGCCTTGCGGGTCGAAGACCCGCTTGATCCGCTTCATCAACGCATACGCCTTTTCCCCCCACTCCCTCTCCACGAAGGGGGCCATGTTCCGGCCCGTGCCGTGTTCCCCCTTGAGCGACCCGTCATACTTGTCCACCACCATGTCGCACACGTCTTCCATAAACCGCTGGTAGCGCGTAACCTCCGCGGAACCACTGAAATCCTGGGTGAAGACGAAATGAAGGTTCCCCTCCAGGGCGTGGCCGAAAATGATCCCGTCATCGTATCCGTGCTTCCTCATCAGGCCTTCGAGCTCCAGGGTCGCGTCCGCGAGCGTCTTGATAGGGAACACCACATCCTCGATGACCACCGTGGTTCCGATCTGCCGCGCCGCCCCGACGGCGGGAAAAAGCCCTTTCCGGACGTTCCAGAGCTTCTCGTACTCCGCCTTCTGGTCCGTGAAGGCGGCAGGAAAGATCGTCGGGACACCGGAAAGGAGCCCGAGGACCTCCTCCACCTGCCGCGCGAGGGAATCCGCGTCTTCGGCCCGGGTCTCCACGAGAAGCCCCGTCGCGGAATCCCCGAGGGTTTTCAGATAGGCCGGCATCCCTTCCTTCTCCTCGACGGACCGCAGTGACGCACGGTCCATCAGCTCGACAGCGGACACCGGGCCGGTCTTGAGCTTGATCGTCGCCCGGCACGCGTTCTCAATGTCCGGAAACAGGATCAGGGCCGAGGCATTGTGCGCGTGCTCTTCCACGGTCCGGTACGTGACTTCCGCGATGAACCCCAGGGTTCCTTCGGACCCGACCATCAGGTGAAGAAGGATGTCGACGGGGTCGGAGAAATCCACGAAGGCGTTGATGCTGTATCCCGTGGTGTTCTTGATGCGGAACTTGTCCCGGATCCGCTCCCGGAGAACGCTGTCTCCGTTGATCTCGTCCCGGATGCTTTCGATCTCCCCGATCATCTCCGCGTGGGACGCCAGGAAGGATCGGCGGGAGTCCGGGTCGGCGATGTCCAGCACGGTTCCCTCGTGGAAAATGATCTTCATGCTCTCGACGGTCCGGTAGCTGTTCTGCGCCGTTCCGCAGCACATGCCGCTCGCGTTGTTGGCGGCGATCCCCCCGATCATGCAATGATTGATCGACGCGGGGTCCGGGCCGATCTTCCGCCGGTACGACGCGAGGCGGGCATTGGCCTCGGCTCCGATGACCCCCGGCCCCAGCGAGATTTTCTCCCCGTCGCCATGGATAACGCAGTTTCGCCATCCTCCGGCCAGCACCACCAGGACGGAATCCGTCACGGCCTGGCCTGACAGGCTCGTGCCGGCAGCACGGAACGTGACGGGAATGTGCAAGGGGCCCGCGGTCCGCAGGAGATGCGCGACCTCCTCCGGGGTGTTCACCCTGACGACGATTTTCGGGACGAGGCGGTAGAAACTGGCGTCCGTGCCGAAGGCGAGCGTCCGGAACGGGTCGCAGAAAATTCGTGACGGGGGGATGGGCGGGGAGATGCGATCATGGAAAACCCTGTACGCTTCCGGGAGCGCAAGGATATCCTCTTTCCTCGATCGCAGTGTCATTGCGGTGGTCCTTCCCGAAAAAATTATTCCCCTATTGTATCTCCCTGCGGAGAACCGGATAGAAGAAAAAAGAAATGGTTAAGGTTTCGCCTGTCTTCCCCGCACCGGTCGCGGGGGAACGATGATCGCCTCGCCTTCAAGCACCACTTCCTTCCTCTGATTGACGCACTGTGTCCTGAGCCGGATACGCTTCTCCGAGATCACCTCGATGATCTCCGCGCGGGCCGTGATTTCGTCCCCGATCTTCACGGGGGCCAGAAATTGAAGGG
Organism: Candidatus Deferrimicrobiaceae bacterium; assembly: GCA_049578085.1. Classification (GTDB taxonomy): domain Bacteria; phylum Desulfobacterota; class Deferrimicrobia; order Deferrimicrobiales; family Deferrimicrobiaceae; genus CSP1-8. Next base: position 4,713 of record JBAULH010000093.1, on the reverse strand, counting down.
TCTGGGAGAGGTACAGGCACCCGGGCCCCGGAAGCTTCATCCCGATCACCGCGGAGATGAGCCCCGCCGTCAGGATCCCGTGGGCGATCCGTTCCCCGAACCGGGTCTGCGACGCGAACTCCTCCGAGATATGGATGGGGTTCCTGTCGCCGGTGATCTCCGCGAACCGGAGGGTCTCCTCTTCGGTGATGACCTTGGTCATTTCCGCCGACTGGCCTACTTCGTACATCCCGATCCCCGTCACATTCCCTGGCTTGTTTGCCTGTCCGGATTCCTTATTGTACTCGCAACGCCGCCCGGATTCACACCTCGGGGGAATCCCCCTCTTCCCGGGATGCGAAAGGATGGGGATCCGTTATAATGGCAGCGACCGAAAGAACCGGCCGGGGAGGAAAGTGATGCGCGAACGCGGGGAAAGGGATGTGCGGGCCTTCCTCGAAGGCGCAGGAATCGAAAAGGAGATCCACTCCTTCGAAGAATCGACGCACAACTCGGAAATGGCGGCCAGGACGCTCGGCGTGCAGGTCGGGCAAATCGCGAAGACGATCCTGCTTCTGGTGGACGATTCCCCGGTGGCCGTGGTGATATCCGGGGACCGGCGGGTGGATCTGAAGAAGGCGAAGAACCTGCGCGGAGGACGAAAGGTACGGCTCGCCGGGCCGGAGGACGTGGCGAGGCACACGGGGTTCAAGGTCGGCGCTGTTTCCCCTCTTGCGCTTCCCGAAGGGATTCCCACTTACCTCGACGTATCCCTCCGGCGTTTCGGGACGATCTATCCGTCGGCGGGGGAGACGAACAACATGTTCGAGACGACGCCCACGGAACTTGCCATCCTGACCGGAGGCGAGGAAACGAACCTCGCCAAGTAGCGTTTACCCCTCGACCTTGAGGACGCGGATCAGCCGGGAGAGGTAGGTCGGCTGCAGGCCGAGCATCTCCGCCGCCTTCGTCTTGCTTCCTCCGGACTTTCGTATCGCCCGCAGGATGATCGCCCGCTTGTGATCCCGGACCGACTCATGGAACCGTACTTCCTCCGGCGTCGCCTCCTCCCCTTCCGCATCCGCCAGTGCGATGCAGAGGTCCGGCGGGGTGATCTCCTCGCCTTCCGATAGCGCCACGGCCCTCCCCACGGCGTTCTCCAGTTCCCGGATATTTCCCGGCCAGGAATACCGCTCCAGGATCTCCGCCGTCTCCGGCGACAGTTTTCTCGCTGGGACTCCCATCTCCGTGCTGGCCCGGTCGAGAAAATATTCCGCCAGCGGAAGGATGTCCTCCCGGCGGGCCTGCAGGGAGGGAAGATGGATGGGGATACCGTTGATCCGGTAAAAAAGGTCCTCCCGGAACCTTCTCCGCTCGGTTTCCTTCCTCAGGTCCCGGTTCGACGCGCAGATGAGGCGGACGTCCGAGGTGAGCGTCTTCACCCCTCCGACGCGCTCGAACGCCCGGTCCTGCAGGACCCGGAGGAGTTTTGCCTGCATGGAAAGGGGAACGTCCCCGATCTCGTCAAGGAAGAAGGTCCCCCCGTCGGCCAGCTCGAACCGCCCCGGCTTCGTGGTAACCGCTCCGGTGAACGCTCCCTTCTCGTAACCGAAGACTTCCGCCTCCCAAAGGGCAGGCGGGATGGCGGCGCCGTTGATCTTGATGAACGGTCCGGCCGCGCGGCCGCTGATCCGGTGGATCGCACGCGCCACGAGTTCCTTCCCCGTCCCCGTCTCCCCCGTGATCATCACCGAGAGCGGGGAGGCGGCCGCTTTCTCGGCTACTTTGCGGATCTCCTTCCATGCCGGCGAACGGCCCACCATGCCGAACCATCCCCCCGACTCTTCGCTCCCCCCCTCTTTCGCGGTGGCGGCCGAGGTTCGGACGGCGTTCCCCACGACGCGCAGGAGTTCGGTCTCGTCGAACGGTTTCGAAATGTAGTCGAACGCCCCGGAACGGATCGCCTCCACCGCGTCTCCGATCGTCCCGTACGCCGTAATGAGGATGACCGAGAGGTCGGGGTGCCGCTCGCGCACGTGGCGGAGCAGGGCAAGCCCGTCCATCTTCGGCATGCGGATGTCCGTGATGAGTGCATCGGCCCGGTGTTCGCCGAGCCAGGCAGCGGCCTCCTCCCCGTGGGAGGCCTCCGCCACGTCGTACCCCTCGCGAACCAGTATCGCACGCAGCACGCGCCGCAGGTTCCGATCATCCTCCGCAACGAGAATCGTCGCCTTCAACCGATCATCCCTCCGGCAGCTTCACCGTGAAGCGGCTCCCCTTTCCGGATACGCTCTCGACCGCGATCGATCCACCGTTTTCCTCCACGATTCTCCGGCAGATCGCCAGCCCCATCCCCACGCCGCGCTCCCTCGTGGTGAAGAAGGGGCGGAAGAGATGCTTCCTTTCCGCTTCCCCGATTCCCGTACCGGTATCCTCGACGGTGATCCGGCTCTCTCCCCCATTGGAGGAAATCCGAACGGTGAGGTCCCCGCCACCGGGCATCGCCTCGACCGCATTCGTCAGCAGGTTGAAGACCACCCGCTCGATCTCGGACGGGTCTGCAATGACCGTGGGGGCGGGCCCGCCGACATGGATGTGGGAACGGACTCCGTTCATCCCGTTCGCCCTCTCCCTGGCGAGACGCGCCACCGCCCGCTCCACGGGATCTTGCAGATTGATCTTTTTCGGGGCCCGGTTCCCGGGCCTGGCGTACTCCAGGAATTCGGTCACAACGCCGTTCAGTCGGTCCGCTTCCTCGACGATGATGTCCAGAAATTCCCGGTCCCGGTCGGGTGCCTCACGGGACAGGAACTGGGCCGCCCCCTTGATCACCCCGGCCGGCGTGCGTACTTCGTGGGCCAGCCCGGCCGCGAGCTCGCCGACGGTCGCAAAATGCTCCCTCTTCTGGATTCTCTGTTTCTGGCGGATGTTCTCCACCGCCAGCCCGATCCCCTCCAGGAACGGGATCAACAGCTCCTGTTCCCTGAAGGACGGCGTCTTTTCCTTCCACAGGAACATCGCCACGCCCACCATCTTCCCCCGGAGAAAGATGGGAAAGGAGGCGTCCCAGGAGTCGTCCCAGATGGCCACGTCCGCCGCCCGCGAGCCCCCGTGCTCGAGGAACCGGAGCACGGGGAACCGGGCGGAGAACCGTTGGAGCGCACGCAGGTATTCGTCGGGCCGGACCGGGAGCGAACCGACCCCTTCGTCGGTCCCCCCCTCCGGATATATCCAGAGGGATGCGCGGGCGACGAACGGAATCCGTCCGAGCGCGTCCTCCACGGTCTGCGCGATCTCTGCGAGCGACGTGGATTCGGGGATCCTCTTCGCGTATTCCCCCAGCCCGGACTGGATGGTCCGCGACTCCCGTACGAGAAGGTCGGACGATATTCCCCCGAGCTTGCGCATCATCACGGGATAGAACGTGAGCAGAAAAAACGATATGAGAAAAGTCCCCGCCAGGGGAAACCAGAATTTACGCCCGGACAGGACCTCCAGGCCTCCGAACACAACGGCGAAGGCGAACACCTGGATGACCAGAATGATCGCCCTCCCCACGATGTCCGGGAACTCGAAGAAGTGAAGGTGGAGGATCCCCGTCGCCATGAAGTAGAAAAAGAGAAGGATCGCGAACGAAGCGAGGGGAGGGAAGGAGACTCCCGTCCCCGGAAGAAAGTTGAGCGGCGCGACAAGACTTGCGATCCCCCCCCCGAAGAGGAGGAACTGAAACTTCTTCCGCTCGATGGAGGACGGGTTCGCCCGGAACCCGTAGCGGACGACGATGTGGAGGGAAAGACCGAGGTACGGATAGACGTACAGGAGCACCGCGACGTTCCACCAGGGGGAGAAGAACAGACGGTCGATCCCGATCGTGACCAGGAAGGCGGCGCTGATCCAGAGCCCCGCCACGAACACTGTCCCGTGCCACCGAGGACGGGTCCGCACCGCTGCACCGCTGTACCGCAGCACGAAGGGGGGAATGAACATGACCGCAGCCAGTGCGACACGCTGCCAGAACGCCGAATTGATCGTTTTCCAGAGGTACTCGGGAAAGCACCACAGGAAGATCAGGAACGACAGGCTCGCGAACGCCCTCGCCTCCGCATCGTCCTTCGCCCACACCCGCAGGTATCCCGCGATGGAAAGAGCCACCACCGCGGCCACCAGGCTTCCTTGCGCGTAGTAATCCAACTCCCGTCCTCTCCTCCCGGAAAAAAACGGGCTATCCCAGGTATCTCCCAGAATAGCCCGAAACGTCTTCCCGGTGTCTTTCGACCCTGTCTTACTTGAGTCTCGCCTCCGCCGCCTTCCAGTCGATGTTTTTGAAGAATGCCGCGATGTAGTCGGCCCTCTTCAGACCATAATCGGTCATGAAGGCGTGCTCGAAGACGTCCATGACGAGGATCGGGTTGGCGCCCGCCGGGTGCCCCACGTCATGCTCGTTTACCCACTGGTTGAAGAACCGTTTCCCATCCGCATCATGGTAGAGAACCACCCAGCCGATCCCGCGCATCGCACCCACGGCCCGGAAATCGGCCTCCCACTTCTCGACGCTGCCGAACTCCGCGGCGAGCGCCTTCCCAAGCTTGCCCCCCGCGTCGATGGACCCTTTTCCGCCCAGGTTCTCGAAGTAATACTCGTGCAGGCGCATCCCGTTGAACTCCCAGCCCAGCCGTCTCTTCAGCTCCGCATACTCATAGGTACCGGCCTTCCCTTCCTTAAGCATCGCGGCCA
>JBAULH010000092.1:0-7856 GCA_049578085.1 Candidatus Deferrimicrobiaceae bacterium | reverse complement strand
GGACAAGGATATCAACCTGTACATCAACTCCCCCGGGGGGTACGTGACGGCGGGGATGGCGATCTACGACACGATGCAGTTCATCAAGCCCCAGATGGCCACCGTCTGCATCGGTCAGGCTTCCTCGATGGCCGCGGTGCTTCTGGCCGGGGGCGCCGCGGGGAAACGGACGGCGCTGCCCAACGCGCGCATCCTGATCCACCAGCCGCTGGGGGGAACGAAGGGGCAGGCCACCGAGATCGAGATTCACGCCCGGGAGATTATCCGGATGCGGGAAGAGCTCAACAAGATCCTCGCGAAGCACACGGGGCAGCTGCTTTCGCGCATCGCGGCGGACTCCGAGCGGGACTTTTTCATGTCCGCTGAGCAGGCGAAGACCTATGGTATAATCGACACCGTGGTGGAGAAAAGGCCGCTGCCCGCCAGGCCGCTGGTAGACTGACGGAGGACCCTGTGACCCGAAAAATCAACGACAAGGCGAACTTGCTGGTCTGCTCGTTCTGCGGGAAAGCCCAGAACGAGGTGCGAAAACTCATCGCCGGCCCCACCGTGTACATCTGCGACGAATGCGTCGAGCTCTGCAACGACATCATCACCGAGGAGTACGAAGTCGAGGATTCGCTGGAGGAGAAGCGCCGAAAGCTTCCGAAGCCAGCGGAAATAAAAAAGATTCTTGACGAATACGTGATCGGACAGGAGAGGGCCAAGAAAATCCTCTCCGTTGCGGTGTACAACCATTACAAGCGGGTCGAGACGCGCACCGTCGACGGCGTCGAACTCCAGAAGTCCAACATCATCCTGCTCGGCCCGACGGGAAGCGGGAAAACCCTTCTGGCCCAGACGCTTTCCCGCATCCTGAACGTCCCGTTCACGATCGCGGACGCAACCACGCTCACCGAAGCGGGGTACGTGGGGGAGGACGTCGAGAACATCATCCTGAGCCTCCTGCAGGCATCCGACTACGACGTGGAAAAGGCCCAGAAGGGCATCGTCTATATCGACGAGATCGACAAGATCGCGCGCAAGTCGGAGAATCCGTCGATCACACGCGACGTCTCCGGCGAAGGGGTCCAGCAGGCGCTGCTCAAGATCCTGGAGGGGACGATCGCGAACGTTCCCCCCAAGGGCGGCCGCAAGCACCCTCAGCAGGACTTCATCAAGGTCGACACGGGCAATATTCTCTTCATCTGCGGCGGGGCGTTCATCGGACTCGAAGGAATCGTGGAGCGGCGGACCTCGAAGAAGATGATGGGGTTCGCGGCCGATATCGTTTCGCGCTCGGAGAAGAACATCGGCAAGCTCCTCGAGGCGGTGCAACCGGAGGACCTCATCCGGTTCGGACTCATCCCCGAGTTCGTAGGACGACTCCCGGTGGTGGCCACGCTGCACGAACTCGACGAGGATGCGCTGATCCAGATCCTGATGAAGCCGAAGAACGCTCTCGTACGGCAGTACCAGCGGCTGTTCGAGTTCGAGAACGTGAAACTCGAGTTCACCGAGGACGCCTTGCGGTGCATCGCCCGGCAGGCCATGGAGCGCAAGGCGGGCGCGCGGGGGCTTCGCTCCATCCTCGAGAACATCATGCTGGACGTCATGTACGAGATACCTTCCCAGAGCAACATCAAGAAGTGCATCATTTCCGATGACGTGGTCAGCGGCAAGGTGCCTCCCGAAATCGTGCAGGGGAAGAAGGCCGAGCTGGCCTAGCGAGAGCCCCCTGCGGAGGTCTTTCCCCGCACGGGGAGGGGGACTGCCGACCGAGTGGAGGACCGAATGGAAGACAGGAAAAAGATCCTGCCGCTTCTCCCGTTGCGCGACATCGTCGTGTTCCCGCACATGGTGGTTCCCCTGTTTATCGGGAGGGACAAGTCGATCGCGGCCCTCGACGCCTCGCTCGCACAGGATCGGCTCATCTTTCTCGCCGCCCAGAAGGACGCGGCGACGAACGAGCCCGTGGAGGACGACATCTTCCGCATCGGGACCGTTGCGCACATCGTCCAGATCCTGAAGCTGCCCGACGGCACCGTCAAGGTGCTGGTCGACGGGCGGTTCCGTGCGAGGCTTCTCCATTTTCTGCCGAATGACCAGTTTTTCCAGGTCAGTATCGAGGAACTCCCGATCGAGCGGTACGAGGGGGCCATCACCGAGGCGCTGGTCCGCAACGTCGTCGCCTCGTTCGAGAACTACGCAAAGCTCAGCAAGAAGATCCCTTCCGAAGTGATGGTGCAGCTGGGGTCCCCGGACGATCCGGCCAAGCTCGCGGATACCGTGGCCGCTCACCTGCCGGTCAAGCTGTCGGACAAGCAGGTGGTCCTCGAACTTCCGACGGCGAGGGAGCAGATGGAGAAGCTCCTTACCCTTCTCGATGCAGAGATCGAGATTCTCGAGATCGAGAGGAAGATCCGGGGGCGCGTCAAGAAGCAGATGGAAAAGACGCAGAAGGAGTTCTACCTGAACGAGCAGATGCGCGCCATCCAGAAGGAGCTCGGGCAGGGTGACGAGGGGCGCTCGGAGCTTGACGAACTCGAGGAGAAGGTCAAGAAGAAGAAGATGAGCAAGGAGGCCCAGCAGAAGGCCGAGAAGGAGATCAAGAAGCTGCGCCTCATGTCGCCGATGTCGGCGGAGGCGACCGTCAGCCGGAACTACATCGACTGGCTCATCTCCATACCCTGGCAGGAGCGCACCGAGGACAAGCTCGACATCGAGGCGGCCGAGAAGGTGCTGAACGAGGACCACTACGGCCTGGAAAAGGTCAAGGAACGGATCCTCGAGTACCTCGCCGTCCGCAAGCTGGTGACGAAGCTGAAAGGGCCGATCCTCTGCTTCGTGGGCCCTCCCGGGGTGGGGAAAACCTCTCTCGCCAAGTCGATCGCGCGGGCGACGGAACGAAAATTCGTCCGCATGTCCCTGGGCGGCGTTCGCGACGAGGCGGAGATTCGGGGGCACCGCAGAACCTACATCGGGGCGCTCCCGGGAAAGATCATGCAGCAGATGAAGAAAGCGGGGACGGTCAACCCCGTGTTTCTGTTCGACGAGGTCGACAAGATGTCGATGGACTTCCGGGGGGACCCCTCGGCGGCGCTTCTCGAGGTGCTCGACCCCGAGCAGAACAACTCGTTCAACGACCATTACCTGGACGTCGACTACGACCTGTCCAACGTGATGTTTCTCACCACGGCGAACACGCTCCATGGCATCCCGCCGGCCCTGCAGGACCGGATGGAAATCATCCGTCTTCCCGGATACACGGAGGTGGAGAAGCTTCACATTGCTACCGACCATCTCCTCCCGAAAAAGATGGAGGAGCACGGGCTTCCGGCGGACAAGGTATCCTTTTCCGGGGCGGCGATCCTGCACGTCATCCGTTACTATACCCGGGAAGCGGGGGTTCGGAACCTCGAGCGGGAGCTGGCGTCCATCCTGAGGAAGATCGCACGGGAAATCGTCAAGGAGAAGGGCCCCGGAAAAGTGCGCGTCACCCTGCAGTCGGCGCGCCGGTACCTCGGGGTTGCCAGGTACCGGTACGGCGAGGCGGAGGAGAAACGGCAGATCGGACTGGCTACGGGACTCGCCTGGACCGAGTTCGGCGGCGAGCTTCTTCTCATCGAGACCGCGATAATGCCCGGAAAGGGGAATCTGAAAGTCACCGGCAAACTCGGGGAGGTGATGCAGGAATCCGCGCACGCGGCGCTCTCCTACATCCGTACCCGTGCGGAGATCATGGACCTCGAGAAGGACTTCTACCAGAAGATCGACATTCACATCCACGTGCCGGAAGGAGCGATCCCCAAGGATGGCCCCTCGGCAGGGATCACGATGGCGACGGCGCTGGCATCGGCGCTATTGCGCGTTCCCGCGCGCAACGACCTGGCGATGACAGGGGAGATCACACTGCGGGGACGGATATTGCCCATCGGCGGGGTCAAGGAGAAGCTGCTGGCGGCGCATCGCGGCGGGATCAAGACAGTGATCCTGCCCGCCGAGAACGAGAAGGATCTCGCCGAGATCCCGGGAAAGATAAAAAAGAATCTCAAGATCATTTTCGTCCGGCACATGGACGAGGTGATCTCCGCCGCCATCGAAATACCCGAGAAGGCAGACGTTCCGAAACCGGCGCCGATTTCCGAGCCGCCCCCGGCCGCCCCGGAGGAGGAGGGCGGAGACGTGGTCCGCCATTAGGGACGGTCCGGAAGACCTCTTTCCAGAATAGCGGCGCAGGACGATGCGATTCGCGCGGCCTCCTCCCTCCCGAGGATTTCGGGAAGCGGCAGGAGGCCTTTTCCTTTCCCGCGTTCCCGCCCCAGCAGCAGGACGGTTTCGGCGAGCAGCGTGCCGGCGACCCGCCCGTCCGGGTCGGTAATGGCCGCGTACCCCATGTGTCCTTCGCCCCCCGGGAACACCCCCGCGGCAGCTGTGGGGGTCCCAGCCGCCGGCCGCAACGATCGGCGGAGCCAGAACAGAAACGCAGCGGACATCTCTCTCCCCACCGGACCGAATACCCCGAGTCCACCGATGATGCTCCTGCAACGCCCGGAGGGTTTCCCTTCCGGAAGGCCGAACACGGTCCCTTTACCCGCTTCGAAATAACGGCCGGCCGGGGCACAGGACGGGACGTACATGGGACGTCCGATCTCCCGGACGAACCGGCGGAAGAAGGCGTAGCCGCCGAACCGGTCCGGGGAGCAGAAGAAAAACCTTCCTCCCTCGTGTGCGGCCGTACCATCACTCCCTGTGCTTCCTTTCGGGAGGAAGTGGGTCGCCAGCAGGTCCGTCCACCCCGGATACATACCGCACCCGGAGACGGCCCCCGCTCCCGCGCGGCGAAAGGCGTCATGAATCTCCCGGCGGTCGGCGGCGGAAAGAACGTTGTCCCCGATGCTGGCGGCAGGCAGGCCTGAGCCGGCGCATGTGAGGAGGACCGTTTTCTCGAATTCCGAGCAGGGACCCACGGCGTTCGCCACCGCGTCGACATCTCCCAGGAGCCGCTTCAGATCGAGAACCCGTCCGACGTCGGCCATCGCCCACCGGCATTTCGGGGACAGGGACTTGGCGAACTTCTTCGCCTCGCGGATGTTGTAGTCCACAAGCAGCAGGTCCCGGACCTCCGGCCGGCCGGCAAGTTCCCGGGCCGCTACCTGTCCCACGAATCCCATTGCTCCGAGCAGGGCGATCTTCATGGCCTCCATGGTAGCAGAGGACGGGAGGCCGATTCGCGTTGACACGGGGAAAAGAGATTTGGTAGGTTAAACAGCCCAGTTCCTTAAAGCGCGAACGGGCGGATAGCTCAGTTGGTAGAGCATCGCCCTTACAAGGCGAGGGTCACAGGTTCAAGTCCTGTTCCGCCTACCAGCATTATCGAGGGGTTACAAGAAATTGTAACCCCTGCTTTTTTACCAACCGTGTTATCCCCAACAGTATCCCCAACAAAGAAATAGTATCTTGAGAGCTTTCCTTCGCTCTCATCGTATTAGTCCGCCATCTAGTCTTTTTGCATTGAAGTGGTACCACGAGTGACGGCAAGGGCATGTTGGTGGGAAAACCTCTCGGGCTGCTTCTCGGGTTGCTTCTCGGGTGGTTTCTCGGAATTCTTCTCGAGACGCCGCTAGGAAAACCAAGGGGAAATCCCAAGGAGATGCCCAGAAGAATACTTGTGAAAGTGTTGTAATTTGGTTGAGACCGGTAAATGTGTGCCTGTGAGATGCTTGAAGAAGCCTTAATGGATACTTGAGGAACGACATGTAAGGCGCAAGGGTTCTCCCCACCTGGATATCCAAGTGATGAAATAGGGTACAACCCGCGAAGTTTTATTCCCCCAATCATGATTGGCTACGAATGAGTGCCTCGGATACAGGGCTTCATGGGGGGAATGCATTTTGCCTCTGAGTGGCGGGCAGACTCGAATGCGAAAGGAGGTAAGCGCCGAATGGACACCCCCACACGTGGTATACATCCGGTAAAAACGAAACTCCTCGACTGGGTTCGGGCCGAACTCCGGAAACGGCATTACAGCCTCCGCACGGAAGAGGCCTATACCGGGTGGATCCGCGACTACATCAGATATCACGGAATCCGCCACCCCCGGGAAATGGGCAAGGAGGAAGTGGAGGGATTCCTATCCCACTTGGCAGTTGGCCGAAAGGTGGCGGCTGCCACACAAAACCAAGCGCTTGCCGCACTATTGTTTCTGTACCGTGATGTACTGGGGATCACACTAGAATGGCTCGATAACGTTGTCCGAGCGAAGAAGCCGGTAAGGCTCCCGGTTGTCCTCACCCGGGAGGAGGTGATGTTCGTCTTATGCAGGCTGCATGGCCCAAATTGGATTGCCGGGATGCTGATGTACGGGGCGGGGCTTCGTCTTCTCGAATGTCTAAAGCTCCGGATAAAAGACATCGACTTTGGGTACCGCCAGATCGTGGTAAGAGAAGGGAAGGGGAACAAGGACCGGATCACCATCCTGCCCTCTGCGGTGAAAGACCGCCTGAAGCTTCACCTGGAATATGTGAAAAGCCAGCATGAAAAAGATTTGAAGGGAGGAGCAGGCTACGTTACACTTCCAGGAGGGCTGGAAAGGAAATACCCCGACGCCAATCGGCAGTGGATCTGGCAGTGGGTGTTCCCGGCGACGAGACACTTCAAAGATCCTGCATCCTCCCGCCTATACCGTCACCACCTCCACGAAACGGTGCTCCAGAAGGCCGTGAAGGAGGCCGTCTCCCGTGCCGGACTCGCCAAACGCACCTGCCATACCCTTCGGCATTCTTTCGCGTCCCATCTGTTGGAGGAAGGGTACGACATTCGGACGATACAGGAGCTGTTGGGGCACCGGGACGTCACTACGACGATGATCTACACGCACGTCCTCAACCGAGGAGGGAAATGTGTGCGGAGTCCCCTCGATCTCCCGAAGTAGGATAATCCGGTCATCGAAAACCGGATTAGGCCGCGACTTCCGCAGCCTAACCCGATCGCCATTTAATCTCGTTTTCTCCGGATCTAATTATTTTCCATGGATAATTTGTGGGAATGTAAATATTTATCGACTGGGAAAGGCCGCGTGGACGTGATGTTTTTCCAAATTTATTAGGCTGGCCGGCAAGCCGTCTAATTTTAGTTAGGCGGCATTGCGGAATGAAAGAAGCATTACATAAAGGAGAATAGCCATGCGAAAAATTATTGTCCTAGAATTTATCACTCTTGACGGCGTTATGCAGGCGCCTGGGGGACCTAAAGAAGATACTTCCGGCGGTTTTAAGTATGGCGGCTGGACCGCTCCGTACTTTGACGACTTTTCGGGCAAGGTGATGGGGGAGCAGATGAGCAAGCCCTTTGAGTTATTGTTGGGCAGAACTACCTTTGAAATCTTTGCGTCATACTGGCCGCACCACAGTGCCGGGTGGCCCGGTGTAAATGAAGCGAAAAAATATGTCGTCTCGCATGAGGAAATGAAACTCAAATGGAAGAATTCGGTTCTCCTAAAAGACGACGTGGTTGCAAAAGTAAAAAAACTCAAAGAACAAGATGGTCCTGATTTACAAGTTTATGGCAGTGGCAATTTCGTTCAAACCCTATTGAAGCATGACTTGGTTGATGAATTTTGGCTCAAAATTTTTCCAATAACACTTGGGTCGGGAAAGCGCTTGTTTGCCGATGGAACGAGTCCGGCAGCTTTCAAATTAACTGACAGCAAAGTTTCGCCACTCGGCGTTTTTATTGCTAATTACAAGCGTGCCGGTGTAGTGAAGACAGGATCGCTTGGAGCTTAAATTTTTGTATCTATGCCGCGAATCGCATCACCGCCTAACAACGGCTTGAAGCTGACGGATGCCCATTGGAAATCTTGTGGCCCCGCAGCT
>JBAULH010000091.1:0-6796 GCA_049578085.1 Candidatus Deferrimicrobiaceae bacterium | reverse complement strand
GCAGAGCCTGCGCGGTGCACCCGATTGCGGCGCTTCAGACGGAATACTCCCCGTGGACGCGTGACCCGGAGAAAGAGGTGCTCCCGACCTGCCGCGAGCTGGGGGTCGGCTTCGTGCCTTACAGCCCGCTGGGCAGGGGGATCTTCGGGGGGAAGATCAAATCGTTAAACGATGTGGTGGAAGGGGACTACCGGCGCAACAACCCCCGTTACGCGGAGGGAAACCTTTCTCACAACCTGTCCCTCGTGGAGCGGCTCGAGAAGATCGCCGCCGAAAAAAAGTGCCGGCCCGCCCAGCTTGCCCTGGCGTGGCTGCTCGCCCGCGGGGAGGACATCTTTCCCATTCCGGGAACCAAGCGGGTGGAGCGCCTGGAGGAAAACGCCGGGGCCCTGGACGTGGTGCTGACGCCGGACGACCTTGCCCGGCTCGACGCCGCGTTCCCTCCGGGAGTGGCCAAAGGGACGCGTTACCACGAGGAGGCGATGAAGGCGTTGAATCATTAGGGGAATCCTTCCTGCCGCCTTCTCCCGGGCGGCGTCGAAGGGGTGACGCCGTGGGGGGGGGGGAAGGCCTACGGGGTCTCGAGCTTGTAGCCCACTCCGTAGAGCGAATGGATCCAATCCTCGTCCGGGGCGGCCGCCGCGATCTTTCTGCGCAGCTTTTTCACGTGGCTGTCGATCGTGCGGTCGCTGACGACGCGCTGGTCCGTGTAGATCCGGTCCATCAGCTGGCTTCGGGAAAAGATGATGCCCGGATTTCCGGCCAGGATGTGGAGCAGCTGGAACTCGATGGCGGTGAGATCCAGGTCCCGGCCGTGGAGCGTCGCCTGGAAACGGTCCTTGTCAAGCGATAGCCCGTGCTCGGCGGGGGCCGGTTGGCCGCCTGCGCGGCGCAGCACAGCCTTGACGCGCGCGACGACCTCGCGGGGGCTGAACGGCTTGCAGATGTAGTCGTCGGCTCCCAGCTCCAGCCCGAGCAGCCGGTCGATCTCCTCGACCCGCGCCGTCACCATGATGATCGGGACAACGGAGAAGGAACGGATTTCCTTGCAGATCTCCATCCCGTCCTTGCCCGGCAGCATTAAATCGAGCAGGACCAAGTCGGGGGCCTGCTCCCGGACCCAGGGGACGACTTCCCGGCCGTTTCCCAGGCAGTGCGAAACGTATCCCGCCTGTTCCAGGTAATCCCGCAACAGGTTGGCCAGCTTCGGCTCGTCCTCGACCACCAGGATTTTCCCGCGCATCTTCGCCTATCCGCTCATGGGGAGCTCGATCTTCACCCAGAGGCCGCCGAGCGGGGACGGGAAGGCCGCGATCGTTCCTTCGTGCGCCTCGACGATGCTCCGGCAGATCGAAAGGCCAAGCCCCGCACCGCCCGACTCCCGGTTGCGGGAGCTGTCCACCCGATAGAGCCGGTCGAAGAGCTTTTCCATGTCGCTCTCGGGAACGCCGGGCCCCGAGTCCTGGAAATGGACCGTTGCCGTCCCGTCGCCGCGTTCGACAAAGACCCGAAGCCGCCCGCCGGGATCGGTGTATTTCAGGGAATTCTCCAGCAGGTTGGTAAACAGCTGGTGGAGCCTCTCGGAGTCGGCGAAGAGGGGAAATGCCGTGCCGGTCGGAAGGTCGGTCTCCAGCGAGATGCACCTGTCGGCATATTCCGGGCGAAACGGGTCCAGCGCCTGAGTCAGCGCCTCGGCCAGATCGGCCTCCGTTTTGCTGTACGTCAGGGCTCCGAGGTCGGACAGGGAAAGATCGTAGAGATCGCTCACCAGCCGGCTCAATCGGATCACCTCGCCGTGCAGGGAGCCGATCGCCTCGGGAGTGGCCGCACGGATCCCGTCCTGCATGGCCTCGATCTCGCCGCGAAGGATGGACAGGGGGGTTCGCAGCTCGTGGGAGATGTCGGCGAACCACTGCCGGCGCGCCTGCTCGTGTTTCTCGAGGGTCAGGGCCAGGGCGTTGAAGTCCCGGGCGAGCAGGCCCAGTTCGTCGGAGGACTCCGCGGGAATGCGTGTGTCGTAACGTCCGGACGCCAGCCGGTGCGTGGCCGACGCCAGGTTCCGGATCCGTTTGACCATCTGTTGCGCGAGGGGAATGGACACCAGGGCCGCCAAGAAGACCATCGCCAGGGCAATGAGGGCAAAGGCCTGCTTCTGTTCCCTGACAAAGCGCATCTGGCGGGCGTCCGAGATCATTTTCAGGGGGAGCAGTCCCAGGTACCCCACCGTTTTCTCCTCATGCAGAAGGGGTTTCAACGGCAGGTTCTCCGGGAGATCGGGGGAGGAGAAGATGCCCTGTTTCCCGGCGTCCAGCAGCACCACCCTGCGCGCGAAGAGGTGCCCCGGTTCCACCCGCATCGGCCCGGGCGGACGCGTCGAGGAAGCGCCGCCACGGGGACTTTGCCGCCGCGACGGAAATGCCGTCCCCTCGGGAGCGTCGTCGTTTGGAGATCCCGGCGGAAGAGGTTCCCGGAACCGGTCCGGCATAGATGCGCGAAGCAGCCGGCGCCAGCGCCGGGGATCGTCTTGCAGGAATTTCCAGGACCTCTCCCCGGCATACGCGTCTTCGAGCACCCCGGCGAGGGACTCGAGGCGCTCCAGGTCCGCCTTGTTCACGTAGTCGAGGAAGCCGCGATGGAAGCTCCACCGCATCACCAGGAACATGCAGACGACGACGCCGCAGCTGACCGCCAGCATGGCGAAAAACAATTTGTATTGGATCCGGATCTTCACCGTCGGTCCCGGAGTCGGAATCTACCGCTACTATTCCCAATAGCACAGAAAATTCGGGGAAAACCAGCCTTATCCCGGCCCCCCGCAAATTTCCTCATTTCCTGCACATTTCCTCCACATTCGGCGGGTTTAATGGGTCATGAAGGGGAAAGTCAATCACGGAACGAAAAGGAGATCGCGATGAAAAAGATGGATGCAACGATCAAGAAAACGGCGGTGATCCTGGCGCTTGCGGCGATGGTCCCGGCCGCGGGTTTTGCTTTTGACGGCCATTGGGGTGGTGGAAGATCCAAAGGCCCGCCGCAGGAGGCGATCGCCGCGTGTGCGGACTTGAACGAAGGGGACACGGTCCAGTTCACATCGCCCCGGGGAGATACCGTGGCCGGCATCTGCCGGGACATGGGGGGCGGGCTGGTCGCCGTTCCTGAAAAAGGATTCCACGGCAAGCATAGGGCAATGGGTCCCGGGAAGAGCATCGACCGGATGGCAAAGAAACTCAATCTGACGGAGGCCCAGAAGGAGCAGGTAAAGGCGA
This sequence comes from Candidatus Deferrimicrobiaceae bacterium, assembly GCA_049578085.1. Taxonomy (GTDB): domain Bacteria; phylum Desulfobacterota; class Deferrimicrobia; order Deferrimicrobiales; family Deferrimicrobiaceae; genus CSP1-8. The sequence continues at coordinate 3,530 of JBAULH010000091.1, read as the reverse complement.
TTCTTACATCCGAACGGGATAAGGCCAAGCCGCTCCGGCAGCAGCTTGCGGAAAACCGGGAGAATCTCCGGAAGGCCATCGAGGCCGAACCGTTTAACGAGGCGACCGTGCGGGCTCTGGCGGAAAGCCAGAACGAAACGCGCGTCGAGCTGGTCGTGTCCCGGGCCCGGACCAAGAGCCAGATCTTCGCGCTACTCTCCCCCGAGCAACGGGAATTGGCCAAGAAACTCGGCCCAATGGGGGAAGGCCGGCACGGCCATCGCACCAAGAGGTAACTTTCTTATGGCGGGGAAGTGATGCGGGGGGCGGTTGCCGGATTATTTTTTCCCGGCAACCGCCCTTGCGAACACTATCAGCCAACCATCCATACGCCCCGGACGATAACGCACATGCCGATGGCTTGGCTCACACCTTTGCCTGTATGTAAATCATGAGCAATATATTTACAGATAATGTGAATTAAACAAGATGCTTGAATATACATACCTATAGTGATACTTAATATAATGCGGGGTCGGAAATGTAGAATGTCCCCTCGTCGTGATGCAGGGGGTTGAAGTCGCCAGCGAGCCCCGCGAATTCGACGATCTCCTCTATGCTGAACCGTGCGTCGTCCATTATGCGCGTGCAACTACAGGTTTCCCTTCAGTCCGATTTGTTCAGCTACCGGCTTCATTCCCTCGATCGTGTCGGCGATGAGCTCATCGAGGGATATGCCCAGCATGGCCGCGCCTTTCTCGATCACCTCCCTGTTCACGCCGGCCGCGAAGGCCTTGTCCTTCCATTTCTTGCGGACGCTTTTCACCGGGAGGTCCAGAATGCTCCGGGAAGGCCGAACAAGTGCGGCCGCGGCGACCAGGCCCGTCAGCTCGTCGATCGAGAAAAGAGTCTTTTCCAGGTCGGTGACGGGCTCGACGTCTGTGCAGATCCCCCATCCATGAGCGAGGACGGCGCGGATGTGCTCCTCGGGCCATCCGCGGATGCGGAGGATCTCCGGGGCGTGACGCAGATGCTCGTCCGGATGCTCCTCATAATCAAGATCGTGGATCAGGCCGATGACACCCCACATCTCGTCGTCCGCCCCTTTTTTCCGGGCGATGTGCCGCATGACGGCCTCGACCGCCAGAGCGTGGTGGAGGAGGGACGGGTTTTTTACGTGATCTGTCAGGATCGTCCAGGCTGCTTCTCGGTCCGGACTTCTGCGCGTCATGCTCTTATCGTAACGGAAACGGATGTGTCACGGGATACGAATCCGGAAATCGATCGTTCGTAAGACAGATTGGAAGTCCCCATCTACGCGGCGGGATGTTTCATTTTCTCGAAAATCGAAAAAAGCCTGTAGGCAAGATAGGACTCGATGATCTCGAAAATCCCCAACCCGAAGAAAAACCCGGCGAGCAGGATCTTGTCGGATTGGTCGTTCTGCATCCCTTTGGAATAAAACCAGAGGCCGACGAAAAACAGCACACCTCCCGCAAGCATACCCAGGTAAGGTCTTTTCGCGACGAACTCGAACGATTCGAAGAGTGTCTTCTCGGACTCGGTCAAATGATTCATCTGCCGCCGCTCCTGAAAGAAGTATTCGTTTCCCACAGGGGAAACGAAAAGCATAACCGGGGCCAATGGTTTGAATTTATATTCATTATAGTATCTTTTTCGCCTGAATATTTTCCCGTGGCAAACCGATACAGACGGAGGAGTCCAAAGGGAAGAGGAGGCCATGCCCATGAGCTTTATGCCGAATGCCTTTGCGCCGGAACTCAGGGAACTGGAGAAATCAACACTCAACCAGATGCATGCCACCATGCACCAGAAGGAAATGAGGAATTCGGACAGGCTGCTGATCTTTTCCACTCTCATTGACCGGTATATCGAGACACGGACAAGTATCGTCATGAATATGACCGGAGAAGGGGAGGGGCAGAGATCCGAATGATGGTTTTTCCCTGATACCTCCCCCTAAACGTGGAAGCAAGGCGACTTCCGGATACGGGTTGGCAAGACCTGTGTGGTAAAGTAACGGCTCATCGTTCAAGACGGGGAGGGAATCGATGAGGGTTCCGAAAAAAATCATTCAGGTCGAGGATTTCGAGAAGTACGCGGGGCCGGAAACGGTAGAGCGGATCATCAACAAGGCGAAACCGTTGCGGGACATCCACGTTGCGCACATCAATTCCACGTATTACGGCGGCGGTGTCGCGGAGGTCCTGTCCTCGAAGACGCTTCTGATGAACAGCCTGGGGATCAATACCGGGTGGAGAGTGATCCAGGGCTCGCCGGACTTTTTCAGCATCACGAAAAAGATGCACAATGCGCTCCAGGGCGACAGGATCGGTCTCACCGAGCGGAAGATGCAGATCTATGAAGACGTCATCTACGAGAATGTGATCCGGAACCACCTTCACCACGACATCGTCGTCGTGCACGATCCGCAGCCGCTTGCGATGATCCGGCACCACCGGAAAAACGGTCCCTGGATCTGGCGCTGCCACCTGGACCTGACAAGGCCGAACAGGGAGGTCATGCGGTTTCTCCTCCCCTATATCAACATGTACGATGCCGTGATCCTGACGCTCAAGGAGTACAAACAGAAATTCCGTACCCCGCAGGTCTTCTTCTTCCCGACGATCAACCCCTTCTCCATCACCAACCGGGACTTAAGCGAGGAGGAGATAACGGAGAGGCTGGGGCACTACCGGATCCCCGATGATCTGCCGCTCGTCGTGCAGGTTTCCCGGTTCGACCGCTGGAAAGACCCGGAAGGCGTCATCGAGGCGTTCCGGATCGCCCGGAAGAAAGTCGAATGCACGCTCGTTCTGCTCGGGAACGTGGCCACGGACGACCCGGAAGGGGAAACGGTGTACCAGTCGCTCCTGGACAACAGGGAGGAGCGCATCATCATTCTGAGCGTCCAGGATTCGGCGCTGGTGAACGCCCTGCAGCGAAGAGCGACGGTCGTCCTGCAGAAATCCCTGCGGGAGGGGTTCGGGCTGACCGTTGCGGAGGCGATGTGGAAGGGGACCCCGGTGATCGGCGGGAACGTGGGAGGAATCCGCTACCAGATCGAGGACGGGAAGAACGGGTTTCTGGTCTCGTCCGTCAAGGAAGCCGCGGACAGGATCGTACGGTTGGTCAAGAACAAGAAGCTCAACAGGACAATGGGGAAGAGGGCGAAGGAGACCGTGCGGAAAAACTACCTGCTGACCCGCTCCGTGGAGCAGTACCTGGACCTGTTCGGGTCGTTCAAGACGTCCTATAACCTCGTGAAAAAATGACCGGGGGCGGCGATGGGGCCAACAAAGGTGGAGTTGCTGTCACTACGGGATATCTCCTCCGGGCAAAACGGGGGGAAGGAGGGCGGTCTTCCTTCCCCCACAAGGGCTTATGTTCTCAGTACTTCTTTGTCCCCGTTTCTTTCATCATTTTCTTGTCTTCCATCATTTTCTTGTCGTTCATCATCCCTTTTTCCTTCATCATATTCTTTTCGAAATAGGCCCGGCCGATTCCCACGTTGAACTTCTTGCACCAGA
>JBAULH010000090.1:0-3394 GCA_049578085.1 Candidatus Deferrimicrobiaceae bacterium | reverse complement strand
GGGAGCGACGGGATATCTCCGGGCCCTACGAACAGGTCCACCTCCGGCAGGGCCTCCGGCAGCTCGTCCCGGTACCGCTTCGCAAGACAGCCGGCCACCACAAGATGCCGGATTTCCCCCCGCTCCTTTTCGCGCGCCAAGGCGAGGATTTCCCCGATCGACTCCTCTTTCGCGTCCCGGATGAACCCGCACGTGTTGACGATTCCCACGTCCGCGGACCCCCGGGGGACGATGCGGCACCCGTCCTCGGCGAGAAGCCCGGACATCACCTCCGCGTCAACGGAGTTTTTCGCGCAACCGAGCGTCAGGATGCGCACGCCGATCCCGGCTTTTCCCTTTTCGCTCATCCATCCACCACTTTGCCCCCGGGCGGTTCCCGGAACCGGAAGAGGTCCGCAGGAAGCGACGGGTCGATCACGATGTCGTCGAGGTACAGGTGGTTCGCTCCCCCCAAATGATCGTAAAGATGAATCTCCCGGATCGTCAGGTCCGCATCGTCCACCACAAGGTCGACTCTCCTCACCTCCGGTGCCCCTTGTCCTTTCGGAAGCAGGCGGATCGCCGTTCTCCCCCCTCCCTTGAGAGGCATGGCCTCCTCCACGCGAAAGTACTCCGTGATGTCGCCTTTTCCGAAAAGAAGCAGGAGAGGGACCTTGCCCCCGAGCGCCTTCTCGTCGATTTTGCGCCGGAACACGTCGAGCGAATCGGGGGGACGGAAATAGAAGTAGTTCCCGTCGGCCAGGAACAGCTGCTCCCCGGGCACCCGGTAATCCCACCGCATCCGCAAAGGACGTTGGAAGTAGACCCGGCCGGCGGCCTTTCTCACTATCCCGACGTTCTGCAGCGGCACTTCCTGTCGGAACCGGGCGGACAGGGTTGTGGCGTTTTGGTACTTCCGCACAACGCGGCGGAAAAGGATCTCGCCTTCCGCCGCGCCACCGGAGGCGGCCGGAAGAACCGCCATGAGGAAAAGAACGAGGGCCGCCGGCGCGGCCCGGTACACGGTGCGCATGGGAAAAGACTCCTCCGGCTTTTACTCCCTGTTCGCCACGTAGACTTCCCGCGGCTTTCCGCCCTCGGACGGCCCGACGATTCCCTGCCTCTCCATCTCCTCGATGATGCGGGCAGCCCGGTTGAACCCTATCTGAAGGCGCCTCTGGAGCATCGACACCGATGCGCGCCCCGCACGGATCACCTCCTCGACCGCCACGTCGAACTTCTCGTCCCGCGAGGGGTCCCGCTCCTCCTCTTCACTCGGCACCGTGGTGATGGAGGGCTCGTATTCTGGCGTCCCCTGCGTCCGAAGGTGGGCCACGACGCGTTGGATCTCCCCTTCCCCCACAAAGGGACCGTGGACCCTGACGATCCCCCCGACTCCGGGCTGGAGGAAGAGCATGTCCCCGAACCCGAGGAGGGTCTCGGCCCCCGACTGGTCGAGGATCGTCCGGGAGTCGAACTGGGATGCGACCTTGAAGGAGACGCGCGACGGGAAGTTCGCCTTGATGATGCCGGTCAGGACGTCCACGGAAGGCCGCTGGGTCGCGAAGACGAGGTGGATGCCCGCGGCCCGGGCCATCTGGGTAAGTTGCGTGATGGAATCCTCCACCTCCCGCCTCGATGCGCTTGTCATCATGAGGTCGGCCAGTTCGTCGATGACGATCACGATGTAGGGAAGGCGCACCATCTCTTCGGCTTCTCCGCCCCGCGCCTTCACCCGAAGAACGGAACGTGACCTCCTGTCGACAAGCTGGTTGTAGGCGTCGATGTGCCGGACGCCGTTTTCCATCATTTCCTGGTATCTCCCCCGCATCTCCCCGACGGCCCACTTCAGCACCTGGGCCGCCTCCCGCGGATGCGTGACGACGGAATGAAACAGGTGGGGGATGCCGTCGTAAAGAGTGAGCTCGAGCATCTTGGGGTCGACGAGAATCAACCGGACGTCTTCGGGGGTGGCCCGGAACAGGATCGAAAGGATCAGGCTGTGCAGGGCAACGCTCTTTCCCGATCCCGTGGCCCCGGCGATCAGAAGATGCGGCATCTTCGAAAGGTCCCGGATGACCGGCTCCCCGAAGATGTCTTTCCCGATTACCAGCGAGAGCATCGCCTCGGAATCCGCGTACGCCTGGCACCCGAGAAGCTCCCGGAGCGAGATGAAGGCCCGCTTCTCGTTGGGTATTTCGAACCCCATGACCCCCTTGCCGGGGATATTCGGGACCACGCGGACCGACTCGCACCGCATCGCCAGGGCAAGGTCCCCCGCCATCGCCACGACCCGGTTCGCCTTCACACCGGGGGCGGGCCGGAACTCGTATGTGGTAACGAGGGGGCCGGTCCGGATCTCGGTGATGTTGCCCTCGATGTCGTGCTCGGAGAGCTTCTCGATGAGAGTGGCCGCGTTCCGCTGCAGGGAGGCCTCGTCCGCGCCGTTATCGTTGTCGGCGGGAGCCTCCAGGAGAGCCAACGAGGGAAGAACGAATTCCCTCCCCTCGCCCATTGGGGCGGGGAGAGCCTCGGGAACGGGCGGAGAAGCGACGATCCGGGGAGAGGAGACGTTTCGGCCTGCTGCGGGGGCGGTATCCCTCGCCGCCTTCTCCCCGCCCCAATTCTCACGGGAACCCATCTTCTCCTTGACGATGGCGCGGACCTGTTCCGTGGTCTTCTTCCGCCGCCACAGGGTGGACAGGCCGCGCAGCGGCAATCCGGTAAACAGCATAAGGGAAAAGAGGAACAGGGCGACAAGGCAGATCAGCCCCCCCACCTTGCTCAGCAGCTTCCCGAAGAAGTTGACCCCGAGCAGGTGCCCCACGACCCCGGGAAGGAAGATGTCCGCTCCGAACAACCGAACGTGGCCCGTGAAGAAGCTCGCGATCCCGAGCAACGAACAGACAGCGAGCAGTCCGCCGGCGGCCCGGCTCCACTTGCCCGCCATCTTCTCCCCGCGAAACGTCCAGTATGCGAGCGCCAGGCAGAGGATCGGAAAACCCACCGCCCCCAAACCGAACAGCTGAAGAAGGAGATCGGATACGATCGCCCCCACTGCCCCTCCCCAGTTGCGGACCGCAACCCCCTTCGAACTCCAGGCGGACAGGGAGGGATCCATCTGGTGAAAGGATACAAGCGCAACCGTGAGGAAGATTCCGACGGTGACAAAGAAGATGGCGAGGGCGTCCCTCCGGATTCCGTCTCCCATCCTACAGCTCCAAAAGTACGGGTATGATCATCGGTTTCCTGTCGAGGCGCTTATTGAAGAACCGGCGCAGGGCCTTCCGGATGCCGGTCTTGATCTCCGCCGCGTCCTTCCTCGCCTCCGGACCCGCCTCCCTCCACGTGGAGAGGACGGCCTGCCGCGCGTCCTCCATTATAGTATCCGAAGCGTTTTCGGAAACCACCCCCC
>JBAULH010000089.1:0-11532 GCA_049578085.1 Candidatus Deferrimicrobiaceae bacterium | reverse complement strand
TGGCCGCGCCGGGAGCCCTGATCGGGGCCAGCAACTTTTTCGAGCTGGCGGTAGCCACGGCGATTGCCCTTTACGGGGCCGGTTCCGGCGCCGCTTTGGCCACCGTAGTGGGCGTACTCGTGGAAGTCCCCGTGATGCTCTCGGTGTGCTCTTTCTGCAATCGGACGCGACATTGGTTCCCGGCAGAGATACATCATCAAGGGGTTTCCCATCGGGCACATTAGGGTGAGAAAGCGGTCCGGAAAACGTATTTCCTATGAGTCAGTTCATCGGTTTTTCAAGTCCCTGACCGAAGTTCCTTTCACGGTCTGAAATACGGGGGGCGTAGAATTGGTGGAATGATCGCTTGCCTCCAGGCGGAAGAGAGGTAGGATTCGTTTGTGGCGAAGCAGGCAACCGAACTCAAGTACGCTGTCCGGTTTCGTGTGATCTTCAAGTATTTCGGACAATTGTGCCTTGTACTCGCCGTGATGACGATGGTGCCTCTGGTGATGTCGCTGATCTTCGGCGAGAGGTACATCACCCTGAGATATGCCGTTGTGGTTTGCGGGCTCGCAGGCTTGGGGTTGGGGACGGCCCGGCTGCGGGCTCCTTCCGGTATGCAGGCCAATGAGGGCATGGTGTTGGTGGCCCTCATGTTCCTCTTCACGCCGCTTGCCATGTGCTACCCGATGATGAGTTCGGGACTGAGTTTCCTGGATGCTCTCTTTGAAGCCATCTCTGGCGTGACGACCACGGGACTGAGCACGAAGGCGACGCTCGTCGGCGCGCCGGCGACGTTTCTTTTTTCCCGCGCCTGGATGCAGTGGTACGGAGGACTGGGCATCGTCGTGCTCTCCCTGGCGCTCGTAATGCAACCTGGACTGGTGGCGAAAGGCCTGGCTGGCACAGAGACCGAAACCGACGATTTGGTCGGTGGCACGCGGGCACGTGCGCAGCGAGTCCTGAAAGTCTACGGCGCGTTAACCGCCCTGGGCATCATCGGTTCCTTGTTGGTGGGAGTCGGGTTTTTCGATGCGGTTCTGTATACATTCGCGGCGGTCTCGACCGGGGGGTTTGCCCCGCATGACGCCAGCCTCGCGACCTTCGGATGGCTCGCACAGGGGTGGATCACGCTGCTCTGCCTCGCCGGTGCGGTTCCCCTGATGTTCTATCACCGAATGGTACAGGAGAAGCGGCGCGTTGCAGTGGATTATCTGCAACTCCAGGCCGTCGTAATCGCTTCCGTGGTCGCTTCGCTCGCGGTAGGCGCCTCCCTGCGGCTGAGTGCCGGCGTAGCCTGGCCACAAGTACTCCATCACGCGCCCTTGCTCGCCTTTTCCGCGCAGACAACCGCGGGTTTTTCCTCGATGCCGTGTGCGCAACTCGATGCGGGTTCGAAGCTGGTCCTCATCTTCTCGATGATCGTGGGCGGCGGCCTGGGATCGACCGCGGGCGGATTCAAGCTGCTGCGGCTGTTGATTGCAGCGAGCGTGTTTCGGTTGATCCTCCTGCGGACCTGCCTGCCGAAACACGCCGTCATCGAGCCCCAGCTGGCAGGCCGCCGACTGCAGGACGAAGAGATCCGCGCGGCCCTGTTGCTCATCCTGCTGTTCGTCGCCGTCGTCGCGCTGTCCTGGCTGCCGTTTGTGGCAATGGGATACAGCCCGCTCGACTCCTTGTTTGAAGTGGTTTCGGCGACGGGAACGGTAGGGCTTTCCGTGGGGCTGACGAGCGAAACGTTGCCTGCACTGCTCAAGGGGATTTTGTGCGTTGACATGCTGATGGGAAGACTGGAAATCATCGCGTGGCTGGTGATGCTGTATCCTGGGACCTGGATCGGCAGGAGAATGGAGGGAACATGAGAACTGTTTTTGTCGGAGCCGGGAATGTGAGCATCGGAACGGCCAAGTCCCTCATCAAGAAAGGCCATGAAGTAATCATCATCGAGACCGACAAGGCCAAGATCGATGAATTGTCCGAAGAGATGGACTGCAGCTTCCTGCAGGGCGATGGCAGCCAGCCGAACATCCTGCGCGAAGTCAATCCCGCGCAGACCGATATCCTCTATTGCCTTACCGACAGCGACCAGGCCAACGTCATCGCCAGTCTCGTCGGCCGTTCCCTCGGTTTCAAGCGGATCGTGACGAGCATCCGCGATCCGCAGTTCGAGGGCATTTGCCATGAGCTGGGGCTTACGGACACGATCATCCCCTCCCGCACAATCAGCCGTTACCTGGTGGACATGGTCGGCGGCACGGAAACCGTTGAGCTTTCCACGGTCATCAAGGACGAGGCCCGGTTTTTCACTTTCACCGTAAAGGAAGAAAACGTGGTTCCGGTCAAAGAGCTGGAACTGCCCGCCGGGGCGCGTGCGGTCTGCTATTACCGGGAGGGCCGGTTTGCGCACGCCGACGAAGGGACGAAACTGCAAAATGGTGATGAGGTCGTAGTTCTCACTCACAGTAAAAATATGCCCGCGTTGCAGGAGCGTTGGCAGCCGAAGCCGGCGCAAGAGGAGCCGGCGGAAAGGGGCAAGCTGAAGGAGGCCCCGGCCGAGAAGGGGAAGTTGAAGGAAGCTCCGCCCGATACCGTCTTGCGCGAAAACCCCCGCGGCAGAACGGAGCGGGAGGGTGAGAAGGGCCGCCGTTAAGCGTGAAGGCGGTGGACGGAAGACCGATAGGATGAAGCCCGGGATAAGCGAACGGAATACGGAATGGATATGAACTCCGACCGGCAACGCTCCACCCTGAGACGGATTGCCCGTCGGGCGATGATTGAACGCGGATTGCTGCCCGATTTCTCCAACGCGGCGCTCGCCGAGCTCGACGGTATCCGGGCGACTGCAGCCGGGAGTTCCGGGTGGCCGCGCGACATGCGCAACCTCCCCTGGGCTTCGATCGACAATGACGACTCCCGGGACCTGGACCAGCTCACCGTCGCCGTCACGATGCCGGAGGGCGCGGTGAAGATCCTCGTCGCGATCGCGGATGTGGACGCCATCGTCAGGCAAGGCAAGGCGATCGACGATCACGCCCGGCAGAACACCACCTCGGTCTATACCGCCGCCGAGATCTTTCCCATGCTTCCCGAGAAACTGTCGACCGATCTCACGTCGCTTAACTACCGGGAAGATCGCCCCGCCATCGTCATCGAAATGGTCTTTAGCGAGAATGGGTCGCTTCGCAGCTCGGATCTCTACGGTGCGACGGCCCGAAACCACGCAAAGCTTGCCTACAACAGCGTGGCGGCCTGGTTGGAAGGCAAAGGGCCCGCACCGGCCCCGATCGCCGACGTCGAGGGGCTCGCCGAGAACCTCCGCATCCAGGACCGTGTTGCGCAACAGCTGAAGGCGTTCCGGCACGAGCACGGAGCGCTGGACCTGGAAACGATCGAGGCGCGCCCGGTGTTCGACGGGGATGTGATCCGTGACCTGGAAGCCGAGCGGAGGAATCGCGCGAAAGAGCTCATCGAGGACTTCATGATCGCGGCCAACGGGGTGACCGCGCGGTACCTGAAAGCCAGGAAGGTTCCCTCCCTGCGGCGCGTCGTCCGCTCTCCCAAGCGGTGGGAGCGGATCGTCGAGGTGGCGTCCCGATACGGGGCAACGCTTCCCCCGGTCCCCGACCCGAAGGCCTTGGCGGAGTTCCTGGCGCTTCGCAAGGCCGCCGATCCTCTCCGCTTTCCCGATCTCTCGCTCACCATCATCAAACTGATGGGGGCCGGCGAATACGTGCCCGAATTTCCGGAGGAGACGGCTCCCGGTCATTTCGGGCTCGCGGTCAGGGATTACGCCCACTCCACGGCCCCGAACCGGCGATACCCCGATCTCATCACCCAACGTCTGCTCAAGGCCGCCCTCACAGGATTGCCGATGCCGTATGGCCGCGACGAATTGACGGAGCTGGGCCGCCACTGCACGGAAAAGGAAAACGATGCGAACAAGGTCGAGCGTCTGGTCCGAAAATCCGCGGCGGCCATGCTGCTGGCGCCGAGAACCGGGGAGCGGTTCGACGCGATCGTCACCGGCGCGGCGGACAAAGGGACCTGGGTCCGTCTCCTTCACCCCCCCGTGGAAGGCAGGCTGATTCGCGGCTTCGAAGGGGCCGATGTCGGCGAAAGGCTTCGCGTGCAGCTGGTCCACACGGACGTGGAGCGGGGGTACATCGACTTCAAGAAGGTTGATTGAGATAACGCCTTTGGTTGAATTCGAGAGCGACGGAGACGCTGGCGTCGGCCTAGGAAAACGGATGGCAAAAAAACGGAAAATCGCCCTTTTCGCCGCCGGTGGACTCTTTGCGCTTCTCCTCCTGGCGGTGGTCGCCATTCTTCTCTTTGTGGATGTGAACGCGCACAAGCCCCGCCTGGAGGCGGCCGCCTCCGACGCCCTGGGGATGGAAGTCCGCATCGGCGGCAGGATGGGGATCGGCCTCTTCCCCGGCTTCCATGTCACGTTGGAGGATGTGCGCATCCGGAACCGGGGGGCGGACGTCGCCTCCGCGAAGAAGGCTATCCTCGGGATCGCCCTTCTCCCCCTCCTCCACAAGGAAGTCCGGATCGTAAAGATCGGGATGAAGCGCCCCCGGTTCTCCATCGAGCAGGACAGCGACGGAAAATTCAACTTCGAAACACCGGAGGGGGAAGCCGGGAAGAAGACGGCCGGGGAGGCCGACGGGACGCGATTCTCCCTGAACGTGACGAAAATATCCCTCTCGGACGGCGCCCTCTTCTACGCGGACAAGAAAACCGGGGAAGTCCTCGAGGCGGGAGATTTCAACCTGGACGTGAGCAACCTGCGGCTATCGGAGGGGAAAAGCCCGGATCTCCTGAAACGCCTTTCCTTCACGGCGGAGTTCGCCAGCAAGGAATTCCGCAAGGGGAGCCTTGCGGTCTCGAACCTGAAACTCCGGATCGGGGGCAAAGACGGCGTCCTCGATCTCGATCCGGTTACGATGCTCCTCTTCGGAGGGCAAGGGTCGGGGAGCATCCGGGCGGACCTTTCGGGCTCCGTTCCCCAATACCACGTCCGTTATTCCCTGTCGAAGTTTCGCATCGAGGAGTTCCTCAAAACCCTGTCGCCGAAAAAGGCCGCGGAAGGGTCGATGGACTTCTCCGCGATCCTGTCGATGCGGGGAAAGACCGCGAACGAGATGAAACGGACCGCGGACGGCGAGGTCTCCCTTCGGGGCGAGGACCTGACGCTCGACGGTGTCGACCTCGACCGCACGTTCTCTCGATACGAAGACAGCCAGAAGTTCAACCTCGTCGACGTGGGCGCCTTCTTCTTCGCCGGCCCCTTCGCCCCGCTGATCACGAAGGGGTACAACTTCGCGAGTCTCTTCCAGGGATCCGGCGGCAGCAGCAGGATCCTAGTGCTCGTCTCCGACTGGAAGGTGGAACGCGGCGTTGCGCGGGCGAAGGACGTGGCGATGGCGACGAACGAGAACCGGATCGCGCTCGTGGGAAGTCTCGTTTTCACCAACGAACGATTCGATGATGTCACCGTGGCGATGATCGACGGGAAGGGGTGCGCCACGGTGCGCCAGAAGATCCGCGGCCCCTTCAGGAAACCGGAGGTGGAGAGGGTGAGCTTCCTCCAATCCGCTGCGGGGCCGGTGCTCAAGCTGATCGAGCAGGCGAAAGACCTTTTCGGGGGGAAGTGTGAAGTATTCTACACCGGCTCTGTGGCGCCGCCGAAATGAAGAAGTAATAACCGCAGGACTCCCGCCGAACGTCCTACACATCCTCGGGATGCTCTACACTTGTCCGCCGTCATCTTTGAAGGCGCGCGCCTTCAGAGTCGCCCGGATCCGCAAGGCCATCCGCAGGAAGTACTCCGCCGAAGAGAAGATCCGGATCGTCCTCCTTCCGCGAATGGATAACGGTCAACTATTTCACGATCAGATTATTCTTTACGGATTGGACCCCCTTGACGCCACGTGCGATTTGACCCGCCTTATCGACGGCCAGTTGCGTATTAACGAAGCCGCTCAGTTGAACGATGCCCTTGAAAGTTTCGACACTGATCTGGAATGACTTGAGGAAATCATCCGCTGCAATCAGGGATTTCACCTTGGTCGTGATGACCGAATCGTCAACGTATTCACCTGCACTTTCATGTTTGGGCGTCGAAGCACAGGCCACAAAGGTGGCAAGCAGCATAAGAACCACAAGACAGCGGATAAAGATATTTCTCTTTTTCATGGCGTTTACTCCTCCTTGTAAATATGTTGGTGACATGGTGGATTCCTAGACCTTTCCAAATACCTCGCCTTCTCCGGGAAGGGTCCAAATCGCTACAATGGTTTTCGTCCTTGAATGACCCGGACCAGCACATCGACGATGGAGATGACCAGCAGGATATGAATGACTCCGCCCATCGTGTGGCCACTGACCAATCCCAACAACCACAAAATAATGAGAATCGTACATATGGTCCAAAGCAACGTCGACTCCATTCTGAGGACGGAATCCCATCCTCCATTGAAATCTACTTTGGGGGTCCTTAATAATCATTTTGTCAAAAATGGCAAAAACAGTAAATTGGGTGCGTATTCTGGAGCAAACTGACCGCTCATCCCTACGCGAACGGACTGACCGGCCCCCCTCAGATCGGTCCTACGTAGATCATCGTCGTCTTGAGGAGCGACCGGTCGGGCCGGCAGGGAAAACCAGCAGGGCTTTTTCAGGGCTTATACCTTTTCCCAACGCTCCACGCCTGCGCCACACGGTCCCCCAGCATCCAATACCCCTTGTCAGGGAAGGTGAACAGGAGCGGCGCGATGCGCGACCAGTCCGGGGTTCCGTCCTTGAGCGCGGCCTCGTCTACGTGGATGCTCACCACCTCGCCGAAGTAGACCGTGTCCACCGGGAATTCCACCGTCTTGACCAACCTGCACTCGGCAGTCAGCCGGCAGGCCTTGATCATCGGTGCGTTTTCGAGCTCGCCGGCGAACGTCTCGAAGACCTTGCCCTTGTCCGTCCGCTTGCCGGAATGGAGTCCGCACCAGTCCGTTGCCTCCACGAGATCCGCCCCGGGAAGGTTGATACTGAACGTACCGTTTGACGATATTCCCGAGGAGGTGTGGTGGGTAGGACTCAAGCCACAGGCGACAACGACCGGCTTGAAATTGACGATGCCGATAAACGCCACGGGCATGAAGTTGGGGACGTCGTTTACCGTAGCGCCGATCAGCACGGTAGGCATGGGCAGAACGAAGGGGCCAGGTTCCAGTCGGATTTTTTTCATGGAATACCTCTCGTAGAGAGCTCTCCTCCAGGTAGAAAATGCCTCGTGTGCTGTGCGGGGACGGCATCGCCACAACGGCTCGCGATTCAGGGTACCATGAAGTTGATAATGCGAATAACGCAGGCATACCCTTGATCTGCCCCCCTCGGATCGGCCTATGGTGTATCGATGTTTTTCAGAACGATTCGAGGTGTATGGAAGGTTTGATGGGTAGAGACGGATCGGGGTCTTGAAATGATTACCCGTGGCCGCTCACGAGCGTGAGGCGCTGCGTCGTGGACCGGCTGCGCCCCCAGCTGCGCGATCAGTAGCTGTGCGTGCCCAGGACGACCTGGATGCCGAACTTGCTCTCCAGCGTGGGCTTCAGGTCCTCGAAATCGATGGGGCACTGCGCCGTATCCATCGCCAGCTTGACGCAGGTGCCGAGGTGAAGCACTTCGATGGGCCGGTCGAGGCCCTTGGTCAGCTCGCTCAGCAGTTTCACACGCGGAACGGTGAGACCCGGGCAGTCCCCGCAGTCCGTCATCGCCACCAGCTCGATCGTGTCGTGGCGAGCGAACTCGGCGTTCTTCTCGGACATCCCCTTGAAGCACTTCGCGCATGCGATGCACGAATGATCCTGGATCTTCTTGCAGTACAATATAGCGATTCTTGCCATGGTAACCCCCTATGTCGGTAGTTGAGAAGTCGAGGACGATGGGCCATCGCACGACGAATCAGGCGTGTCCATCCACATCAGCGCCTCGGCATGGTAAATTGTAACACACCCCGGGGTCTCGCGGCCCCCGCACAGATCGCACTTTTGCCCCTCCTGTAACTCCAAGGTTCGCGCAATTGCATCATACGTGGCCTGCCCCCTTTTCGGGGCCAACTGGATGAAGGAATTTCTTCCGGGGAAACCGCACGGACCGCAAACCCCGTGCAAACAACGGCCTTTTTCGGGGTATTTTCATGGGTCTTCTGATCTGCGGTTGACGCCGGAAACCCCTTGCAGTAAGATGACTTTCCTCTTGTGCGCGCCCTTAGCTGAAGTCGGACACGAGGAGACCTCCCATGGCGTATGCGGCGGATTTCGAGAAAACCCTTCAGGTGGGCCGCCCCCCCAACATCAAGTCCCTGTTCCCGACCTCGAGGGCGCTGATCGTCAGCGGAAAGGTCGTCGACCGGGCGATGCGGGCCAGGGGGAAGGCCATCGCCATGGCCGCCAACGGGCGCAACTACTTCGTCATCCGGGGGGCGCTTGCGGCCGCCCAGAGGGCCAATGCCCCCGTGATCATCGAAATCGCCAAGTCGGAAGGGGGCCAGAAGGCGTACTGCGCCGTCAACTACTGGAACATGGCGCGCATCGTCGACGCTCTCTGCAACGAGATGGGGATCACCGTGCCCGTCGCCATCCACGCCGACCATTACGGGATCAAAAACGACAAGGACCTGGCGGCGGCGAAGGTGGAGATCCCCACCATGTTCGAGGCGGGCATCACCTCGATCGCCATCGACGCCTCCCACCAGTCCGACGACAGGAACCTCCTTGCAAGCATCGCCATCAACCCGTTCATCCCGAAGTGGGCCGGGCTGGAGACCGAGGTCGGCGAGATCAAAGGCGTTTCCGGGCTCTCGACCGTCGGGGAGGCGCTGTTCCTCGTTCGCGGCCTCAATGCCCGCGGCATCTTCCCCGACTGGATCGCCCTGAACAACGGGACCACCCACGGGATCGAAGCGTCCGACGCCGGCATCCAGGTGGGGCTGACCGGCGACATCCACGAGGCGCTTGTTCCCTACCGGATGAGCGGCGCCCAGCACGGGACCTCCGGGAACAGCTCCGAGCGGCTCCGGGAGATCGCGAACCGCACCCACACCACGAAGGCGAACGTAGCCACCGCCCTGCAGATGATCTCGTGGGGCCTCGAGGTCAATGACTACGGCAACGCGCAGCTTGACGCCGAGGGACGCTTCATCAAGCGGCAGGGGGCAGGGATGACCGAGGAACTATGGGCCGAGGTGGTCGCCTACGCCGACGGGAAGGGGTGGAAGAAGGGGGACTACAAGAACCTGAACCTTCCGTTCGAGAACCGTCTCCTCGCCCTGCCCGCGGAGATCCGAAAGCGGATATGCCGGGGGGTCGAGGATTTCGCCTACAAGATGATGGTCCAGGTCTTCAACGCGAAGGACACTGCGCCACTGGCCATCGAGGCGATCCTTGCGTCGGGGACCTTCGACCTCGGACCCAAGACGGGCCGGATCGAGGACCCGGCGGAGTGGACCGATGCGAAGATCGTCGAGAGGGCGAAGACCCTGGGCAGCGACAAGGGCGCCCAGGGCGATTTCGACGATTAACCCGCATTTCTCACCGGGGTTCGCTCCCTCCTGATCTTGGCGTGAAAATCTGCCGGACATTCCATAGTTAGGCATTCGCTGCCCGGCAGCGCCGACAATGCGCTTCAGCATTGTTGATTACCACGTATCGGCGAGTCCCCTCATTTTTGCGCCGGTTACCAGATACTTCATCACACTCACGAGATGGTTCTTCTCGGCGCTTATGATTGCCTTGAGTATCTTATTCTCCCCGAGTAAGTCCTGCATCGCGTGATAGTAGAAAAGCGAGGCCTTTTCAAGCGCGAAGGCCCGAGCAAACGCATCGTCGCGAGTCTTGATCTTGCCGAGATCTTTCATGGGGCCTTCCTCGCCCGTAAAAAATTCCGACATCGCGGCAGCCGTAAGGAGCTGATATTCTCGATCGCTTTTCGGCTTCTTCTCCCCTGCAGGAACCTCTTTAAGAAGAGCCTTAAACTGCGCCTCGTGAGCCTCCTCATCTTTCGCCAGAATCGAGAAAAGCTCGCTTATATCGGCATTCTCCTTAAAGCGTTCCGCTAAAGTCTTATAGAAATCTGCTCCAAGCTTCTCTGTTGTCACCGCTAATTCGATGCCGTCCCTGAGACTGAGATTGTCCACGATGCACTCCTCCTTTACGTTATCGGTTGGTGTATGTTCTTTCAGACGGCATTGGGTATGGGGAAAGACAGGATATGCGCGACATCTTCTTTCCCATCATCAAACTTCTCAAGTATCCTTCATCATTCAACTGAATGCTGCTGTAAGAATAGTCAAACGTGGCCATTTTGTCACCTACACACTTTCTCGCACACTCTTCTTACATTTCAAGGACCCAGCGACACCGCCCGCCGCAGCTTCCGACGGCCTTTCGCCGTCAGTATACTCACAGCGGAATGGGGGGCAACCCGATATCCATGCACACGTCGAGCGTTGAATCTGAGGGGGGCTGGTCAGGCTGCGGCCGGGGGAGAAGGTGATCCCCCATCTTCTCGGGGTCAGCCAACCGGTTGCGCCCTGTGGCCGCGGGCGACCACCGTACGCTCGCCGGCGTACAACCCTTCGTCAAGTATGCGCCGTTGACGCTGTTGACAGGACGGATCCGGGGCGAACCCGTCATCCCGGCGTGCGTTTCCGCGCGGGGATCTGCCTGCTGTCCCGCCGGAGGCTCAGGACGAGGGGGATGAGGAGCCCGATGTGGCCGGTTCGACGCCCGGGTTGCCGGCGCCGACGTTGAACCCCGCGTCGACGTAGTGCACTTCGCCGGTCACGCCGGAAGCCCAGTCCGAAAGGAGGTACGCGGCGGCGTTCCCCACCTCGTCCTGCGTCACGTTCCGTCGGAGGATGGCGCCGCGGGCGTTCTTCTCCATCAGCTTGTGGAAATCGCTCACGCCGGAGGCGGCCAGCGTACGGATCGGCCCGGCCGAGACGGCGTTGACGCGGATCCCTTCCGGCCCGAGATCGTGGGCCAGGTAACGGGTCGCGGCTTCGAGGGCGGCCTTCGCCACACCCATCACATTGTAGTTCGGCACGGCGCGTACCGCCCCGAGGTAACTCATCGTCACCATGGATCCCCCAGGTCCCATCAACCGGGCCGCCCGGCGGGCGCAGGCAATGAAGGAGTAGGCAGAAATATCCAGCGCGAGATGGAAATCGGCGCGCGTGGTCTCCCGGAAATTGCCTTTCATCGATTCCCTGTTGGCAAAGGCGATGGAGTGCACAAGGAAGTCGAGCCGCCCCCACAGGGCCTCGACCTTGGCGAAGAAATCGTCGAGCTGGGCATCGTCGCCGACGTCGAGCGGTTCGAGGAAGCTCGACTGGATCGACTCCGCCAGGGGACGGACGCGTTTCTTCAGCGCCTCGCCGAGATAATTGAACCCGAGCTCGGCTCCCTCCCGGTGACAGGCCCTGGCTACGCCCCATGCAATGGATTTCTCGTTGGCGACGCCGAGGATCAGTCCTTTCCTGCCTTGTAG
>JBAULH010000088.1:0-16350 GCA_049578085.1 Candidatus Deferrimicrobiaceae bacterium | reverse complement strand
GAATCGAGAATCAACGATCAGATCCGCGTTCCCAAGGTTCGCCTCGTAGGTGCCGACGGAGAGCAGCTGGGAATCGTGTCCACCGAGGAAGCGTTGCAGAAGGCGAAAAACCTCGAACTTGATCTCGTGGAGGTGGCGCCGACCGCGGATCCGCCCGTGTGCCGGATCATGGATTACGGCAAGTTCAAGTACATGCAGAGCAAGCGGGAACAGGAGGCGCGCAAGAAGCAGACCGTCATCCAGGTCAAGGAGATCAAGGTCAGGCCCAAGACCGACGAGCACGACCTGAACGTGAAGATCCGGCACATCCGGAGGTTCCTCGAGGAGGGGGACAAGGTGAAGGTGACGGTGCGCTTCCGGGGCAGGGAAATGTCCTACGCTTCGCAGAGCGGGTTCGAGATGCTGAAAGCTATCGTGGCGGAGGTCGCCGGACTCTCCAAGGTCGAAAGCCCTCCGAAGATGGAGGGGAGGACGATGATGACGATCGTCGCACCGATCGCGCCGAAGCGAAAACCCGAAAAACAGGGGAAGCCGGAAAAATCCGTGGGGAGAGCCCCCAAGCGGGCAGAGACGAAGACGGAGTCTCCGGCGGAAAAACGGGAGGAAGGGTAATGCCGAAAATGAAGAGCAACCGCGGTGCGAAGAAGCGCTTTTCCGCCACGGGAGGAGGCGGGATCCGCCGGGCCAAGGCGGGAAAGAGCCACATCCTCAGCGGGAAGTCGAGAAAGCGGAAACGGAATCTCAAGAAGTCCCCGCTGGTGCACCCCACCAACGAAAAATCGATCCGGCGCCTATTGCCATACCTGTAGGCCGCGGGAAGAAGAGGTAGAAAGCCATGCCACGCGCGAAACGAGCGATTCATTCGCACAAGAAACGCCGGAAGGTGCTCAAGGCGGCAAAGGGGTTCCGGGGAGGTCACGGGCGGCTGCTTCGTTCCGCCAAGGAGGCCGTCGCGCGCGCCCACCAGTATGCGTACCGGGACCGGCGGACGAAGAAGCGGGAATTCCGGGCGCTCTGGATTGCCCGGGTGAACGCCGCTGCCCGGGAGAACGGCCTCTCTTACAGCCAGTTCATCTTCGGGCTGAAGAAAGCGGGGATCGAGATCGACCGGAAGGTCCTCGCGGACATCGCCGTCGCCGATGCTTCGGGTTTCCGTTCCCTGGCCGAATCCGCCCGGGCCGGGCTCGGGTAGGAAAGGCGCTTCCTTCTTGCCCGACACGACCGAACAGATCGCACTCCTTGCCGAGGAAGGCCAGCAGGCGATCTCGTCCGCCAGGACGGAGAGCGATCTCCTCGACGCCAAGGGGCGGTATTTCGGAAAGAAAGGGGCCATTTCCGAATTTCTCAAGGGCGTTGCCGCCCTTCCCGTGGAGGAACGAAAGAGGGTCGGCGCTGCGGCAAACGAGGCGAGGGCGAACCTGGAAGCCTCCTTCAGTCGCAGGCTCGAAGAGATCCGGGAAAAGGAGAGAACCGCGCGCGAAGGGATCGAGCGGATCGATGTGACCCTGCCCGGCAGGCTCCCCTCCTTCGGTCACCGCCACCCGATTTCCCGGACCATGACGGAAATCATCGCCATATTCCTGCGCCTGGGATTCTCGATACGCGGCGGGCCGGAGATCGAGAAGGACTATTACAACTTCGAGGCGCTCAACATCCCGAAAGACCACCCGGCGCGGGACATGCAGGACACGTTCTACATCGAGTGGCCGGACGGGGACCTCGTCCTCCGCACGCACACGTCGCCGGTCCAGATCCGGGCGATGGAGGAAATGCGGCCGCCTGTGCGCGTGATCGCCCCGGGCGCCGTGTACCGCTGCGATTCCGACGTTACCCACAGCCCGATGTTCCACCAGGTCGAAGGGTTTGCCGTCGACAGGAGCACTACGATGGCGGACCTCAAAGGGCTGCTGACGGAGTTCTGCCGGATGATGTTCGGAGTAGGGAAGCCGCTCCGATTCCGGCCGAGCTTTTTCCCGTTTACCGAGCCGTCGGCGGAAGTCGATATCCGCTGCGTCATTTGCGACGGCTCCGGATGCCGCGTATGCAAAGACTCCGGATGGATCGAGATCCTCGGATGTGGGATGATCGATCCGGCCGTCTACGGGTTCGTCGGGTACGACCCGGAGGAGTACACGGGTTTCGCCTTCGGCATGGGCGTGGAGCGCATTGCGATGCTGCGGCACGGGATCAGTGACATCCGCCTCTTTTTCGAAAATGATCCCCGATTCCTGTCGCAGTTTTGAAGATGGCCAAGGACCGATGAGCGGACGACGGTGAAAGTTCTCTATTCCTGGCTTAAGGAGTTCGTGGATACGCGCCTCTCCCCCCGGGAGGTCCAGGACGCTCTTACGATGGCGGGAGTGGAGGTATCCTCCTGCCGGTACCTCGGGGAGGGGATGGACGACGTGGTGGTCGCCCGGATCCTCGAGATGCGTCCCCATCCGGACGCAGACAAACTTTCCCTTTGCCGCGTGACGGACGGCAAGGCGGAGTACCGGATCGTCTGCGGCGCAAAAAACATGAAAACCGGGGACGCCGTGCCCCTTGCGCGGGTAGGCGCAACGCTGCCCGCCGGAATGCAGATCGGAAAAGCGAAGATCCGCGGCCAGGTCTCGGAGGGGATGCTCTGCTCGGAACAGGAACTCGGGCTGGCGGAGGAATCCCCCGGGATCATGATTCTCCCCGTCACTTCGCAGGAGGGGATACCGCTTGCCCCTGCCATCGGGATGGCCGATTGGCTCCTCGCCGTCGAGATCACCCCCAACCGCGGGGACTGTCTCAGCGTGCTCGGTGTGGCCCGGGAGGTCGCCGCGATCACCGGGGAAAAGGTCGTCCTCCCGGAGGTCTCCTTTGCGGAGGATGGACCCCCCGTCGCGGAGATCGCCTCCGTCGCGGTGACGGACAGGGACCTCTGCCCCCGCTACTCCGCCCGCGTCATCACGGAAGTGACCATCGCCCCCTCACCGCCCGGAATCCAGCGCAGGCTTGCGCTGTGCGGCATCCGCCCGATAAACAACATTGTGGACATCACCAACTACCTGCTTCTCGAACTCGGCCAGCCGATGCACGCGTTCGACCTCGACCGCCTCGCCGGGAACCGCATCGACGTTCGCAAGTCCGGGATCCCGCGCACGTTCACGACGCTGGACGGGACGGCACGGGAGATCCTGCCACCGATGCTGCTCATCTGGGACGCGGAGGGACCGGTGGCAGTGGCCGGTGTGATGGGAGGGCAGAACACCGAGGTGCTCCCGGAAACCCGGAGGATCCTGTTCGAGAGCGCGCATTTCACGCCCGCCTCCATACGGGCCACGGGACGACGGCTCGGGTTGTCCACAGAGTCCTCCTACCGCTTTGAGCGGGGCGTGAACCCGTCCGGCACGATGTATGCCGCCGACCGGGCCATATCGCTTCTGACCGGGTTCGCCGATTTCCGGACCTCGGCGGGATTGTTTGACATCGGTGGGGACCGGGAGTACCGGAGGACGGTGCCGTTCCGTCCCGTGCGCGCGGAACGGGTCATCGGACGCACCTATTCCAACCGGGAATGCGCGGATGTTCTGACCCGCCTCGGGTTCCCCGTGAAGGAGGGGGGAGAGGGAACGTGGGAAGTTACCGTCCCCGCGCACCGATTCGACATCGAAAGGGAGATCGACCTCGTCGAGGAGATCGCCCGGCTTTCCGGGTACGACACGATACCGACCACGTACCCGGAATCGGAAGCACCCGACTTCTCCCGGGACGACCGGTTGGCCGCGGAAGTGGAGAGAGCCTCGGAGTTCCTGTGCACGGAGGGTTTTTCCCAGGCGATCAACTTCTCATTCGTCTCGGGGAAAGAATGGGAAAAACATGCCTCCCTTCTTGGGTTCGATCCATCCGATGCGATGAGGGTGGCCAATCCGATATCGGAGGACACCACCCTGATGCGACCCCATCTGCTCATGGGGCTGCTTCACAACGTGGAGGGAAGCATTCGCCGTTTCGTCGACGACATCCGGCTGTTCGAGGTGGGAAAGGCGTTCGGGAAATCGTTTGCCGAAGGTCATTTCGAGGAGCTCCGTATCGCGTTCGTCATGTATGGACACAGGATGCCAGGCACCTGGAGCGGGGCCGGGGAAACGGTCGACTTCTACGATGCCAAGGGAGTAGCCGAAGCGATTCTTACCCTGCTGGGAGGCAAGCCGTTTCACTTCGTGCCGGCGGTCTCGCGTCCCTTTCTCGAACCCGGGAAGTCCTCGGAAATAGGGAAGGATGGAGAAGCGATCGGCTGGGTAGGCGCCGTCCGTCGGGAACTGCTGTCCGCCCTGGAAATCCCGGGGTCTGCCTACTACGGGGAGATCCGGGTCCACAAGGCGCTGTCCGCGCCCGTTTCGATACAGTACCGGGCGATACCCCGGTTTCCTCCAGTATTCCGGGACATTGCCTGCGTCTTCCCCATGAGCATACCGGTGGGGGATGTGCTGGCCATGGTCCGGGAGCTTTCGCCGGAGATCCGCGAGGCGGAGGTTTTCGACGTATATACAGGGGAGAAGATCGGCCCCGGAAGAAAGAGCGTCGCATTCCGCGTGCGGATCCAGGCGGAACAGAGAACCTTGACGGACGCCGATGTCCATAGTATACATACCAAGATAGTAAATTTATTGGAGAATCGGTTCGGCGGTACGATCCGCACGTCGTAATTACTACCAGAAGGGGGGCTGGCGATGACGAAGGCTGACCTGGTGGAGATTGTGTACGAGAAAGTAGGCGGCCTCTCGAAGAAAGAATCACAGGATATCGTCGAGACGATCTTCGATACGATGAAGGATATCCTGAAAAGCGGGGATAAGATAAAGATTTCCGGGTTCGGAAACTTTATCCTGCGCGACAAGCGCCCTCGCAAGGGAAGAAATCCCCAGACGGGCGACGACATCCAGATCACGGCGCGCCGCGTACTCACCTTCCGGCCCAGCCAGATCCTGAAGGCGTACATCAACGAAGATAACTCGTAGACCGTCTCCGGGGGCAAGAGTGGCAGTTCCCACAATCCCGGACAAGTTCTACTTTAAAATTGGAGAGGTAAGTTCTCTCCTGGGTGTGAAGCCTTACGTGGTCAGATTCTGGGAGACGGAATTCGACCTGACGCCCGCGAAGAACCGCTCCAAGCACCGCGTCTACAAACGGCACGAAGTCGAGACCCTTCTCGAGATCCGCAAGCTCCTCTACGACGAACGATTCACGATCGAGGGGGCGCAGAGAAAGTTAAAGGAACGGATGAAGGATAAGAGCAAACAGCTCGGTTTGACTTTGGAGGAAAAGAAGCACCGGTCCGCTCTTCTTAGAGTGAAGAAAGATCTGGAGAAGATCCGGGAGATGCTGGGTAAGTGATCCGCGATTGAATCCCGCCGATCCCAATCATGCATGGGCCGGGGAACGGGGAGAGCGCCCCTGGGGCTATTACCTCGTCCTATACGAGGAGGAGGGGTGCAAGGTCAAGAAGATCCTCGTGCGCCCGGGGAAGCGCCTGAGCTTGCAGAGTCACCGGCACCGCGTCGAGCACTGGCATGTCGTCCGGGGCGAGGCTATCGTCACGCGGGACGGGGAGGAAATTCGATTGCGGGCGGGGCACTCCCTCGATATACCGCAGGGAGCCGTCCACCGCATCGAAAACGTCGGGCGGGAGGACGTGATCGTCATCGAGGTCCAGAGGGGGACGTACCTGGGGGAAGACGACATCTTGCGCCTCGAGGACGATTTCGGACGTGCTTGACGGTTCCGTTTTTTTTGAATTTGTCGTGACAATGAAAACGGGAACGGATAGCATAAAGTATTCGGGTCGGGGCGTAGCGCAGCCTGGTAGCGCACTTGCATGGGGTGCAAGGGGTCGCTGGTTCAAGTCCAGTCGCCCCGACCATTTTCTTCCTTGAAACCATCGGCAAAACGTGAAGAATCCTTCCCCCATCCTCCTCGTTTCCAACGACGACGGCTTCCGGTCCGAGGGGATCATCGCGCTCGCGGAGGCGCTCCGTCCCTTAGGAACGGTGTACGTTGTCGCCCCGGACCGCGAACGAAGTGCGGCAGGGCATTCCCTCACGCTGACGCAACCGCTTCGGGTCGAAAAGGTTGGCTACCGGGTATACGCCGTCGACGGGACGCCGACCGATTGCGTGAACCTCGCCGCGAACGGCATCCTCCGGAAGAAGAAGATCGACCTCCTCGTGTCCGGAATCAACAAGGGTGCGAACCTGGGGGACGACATCACCTATTCGGGAACCGTCTCGGCAGCGATGGAGGGAACTCTGCTGGGAATCCCGTCGATCGCGGTCTCGCTGGTGTCGCGCAACCATTTCCGGTTCGATGCGGCGGCGGTCTTCACCGCGATACTCGCGCGCAAGGTGCTTCGCCAGAAGATTCCCGGGGACACGCTCCTGAACGTGAACCTTCCCAACCTTCCAATGGAGGAGATCCGCGGGGTCAGGGTCACGCGACAGGGCAAGCACATCTACGGCGAGGCCGTAGTGGAGAAGCGGGACCCGCGCGGAAGAAAGTATTACTGGATCGGGGGCGATACCCTGCGGACGCAGGACATCCCCGGGTCGGACCTGGAGGCCGTCGAGCAGGACTACATTTCGATCACGCCGATCCATCTCGACATGACGAATTACAAATCGTTGCGGACCCTCAGACGATGGAAGTGGTGATGGGTGCGTGATGTTGCGGTGGCGCAAGCCGAAAGGGAATCTGACCGAGGAATCGTTTACCCGGAAGCGGAACGCCATGGTGGAGGAGCAGCTCAAAAACAGGCGGATCCGGGACGAGAGGCTCCTCTCGGTGATGAGGGAGATTCCCCGCCACCGGTTTCTCCCCCCCACGCTTGCCTCCCGCGCCTACGAGGACGGGCCGCTTCCCATCGGGGAGGGGCAGACCATATCGCAACCGTACATCGTGGCCGAGATGACCCAGGCCCTCTGGCTTTCCGGGACCGAGAAGGTTCTCGAGATCGGCACCGGGTCGGGCTACCAGACGGCGATTCTCTGCTCCCTGTCCCGGGAGGTGGTCACCGTGGAGCGCCTGAAATCCCTTTCCCGGGCAGCCCAGGCAACGCTTGCGTCCCTCGGGGTGGATAACGTCCGGTTCCGCGTCGGAGACGGCACGTTGGGAGCGCCGGAAGATGCCCCTTTCGACCGGGTGATCATCACGGCTGCGGCGCCCGAGCTGCCTGAACCTCTCTTCACGCAGTTGCGGGAGGGCGGAATCATGGTGATCCCGATCGGGGGACGCTGGGAGCAGGAGCTGGTGAGCGTCCGCAAGGATAAAGGCGCGGCGAGAAAGGAATACCTCGGGGGTTGCCGGTTCGTCCCGCTTCTGGGGGAGCGCGGATTTTCCGGATGACGCGAAAGAGGGTTTTGCGGAAGACGACCGGCGGCCCGAAGGTCCGGCTTGGCGCTCTTCTTCTGATTTGCTTTGTCGCCGCCTGCGCGGGGGGAAAGGGAGTCTATCACCGGGTGGAAAGGGGACAGACGGCGTACCGCATCGCCAGGACCTACGGGATCGATACGAACACGCTCCTCGAGGAAAATGACATCGATGACCCGCGGACGTTGCAGCCCGGACAGATGCTGTGGATTCCCGGTGCGACGGGCCCGAGGGACGTCTCCTCCATGGAGTTCCCGGAAACGAGTTCCCGCCTGGCGGGGAAAAAGTTCGTCATGCCGGTGTACGGAACAATCTCCTCGGGCTTCGGGAGGAGAAACGGGCGCATGCACGAGGGGATCGACATCCTGGCGCCGGGTGGCACCCCGGTCCGTGCAGCTTGCTACGGGGTGGTCTTGTACGCAGGCAAGAGGATGCGCGGATACGGAAACGCAATCGTCCTGGACCACGGAGACGAAGTCACGACGCTGTACGGGCATCTGCGCCGCATCCGCGTGAAAGCGGGGGATGCCGTCGCACCCGGAGGCGTGATCGGGACGGTAGGGGAGACCGGAAACGCCACGACGACGCACCTTCACTTCGAGCTTCGGCTGGGAGGAACCGGGGTGGACCCGGAAAAATACCTGGAAAGGAACAAAAGCAGGCGATGAAGGCCCTCAAAAAACGAATACGAAACGTCCCGGACTTCCCGATCAAGGGAATCCAGTTCAAGGACATCACGACCCTGCTGTCCGACCCGGCGTCCTACCAGCGGGCGATCGATCTCATGGCGCACCGCCACTTCAACAAGGGGGTGGAGGCCGTGGTCGGGATCGAGGCCCGCGGGTTCGTGATGGGCGCGGCGATGGCCTATAAGCTGGGAGTGGGGGTCATCCTCGTGCGTAAGGCCGGAAAGCTTCCGCACAAGACGGTCGCGGCGGAGTATGCGCTCGAGTACGGAAAAGACCGGCTCGAGATCCACGAGGATGCGATACGGCCCGGAATGAAGGTGGTCGTGGCCGATGACGTTCTTGCCACGGGAGGAACGGTAGCGGCCGTTGCGGGTTTATTAAAGCGCCAGGGCGCCGACATACTAGAATGTTGCTTCCTGGCCGAGTTGACCGATCTTCGCGGGCGCGAGAAACTGAAGGGGCAGAAGGTGTTTTCCCTGCTCAAGTTCACCGAGTAGGGGAGAGAGGGCGGATGTCAGGGGAAATGCCCCCGTAGCTCAGGCGGATAGAGCAGCGGTTTCCTAAACCGTTTGCCGGGTGTTCGAGTCACCCCGGGGGCGCCATAAAATTTCAGTAAAGACGAGGAGTTGCGGCAATTGCTGCAACTCCTTTGTTTTTCAAATAAGTAATTCCCAGCATCATTCCCAGCATGGAAAGAGCAGGATTGATAAAACTCCCCCCAAGTGTGTCCTCAAGCCGAAAGCCCTGCGTGTTTGACCACCTCTTCCTGAGACAGGGCCGTAATCCGGAATCCGGATACGAAACTCTCCGGTTGGATGGTATCCATACCGTAGCATGTTCGGAGAGACGAGTAATTCCAATAGCGACTCCGGGAGGGATTTTACTCTAAGATATGGATGTACCATTCGGGTGGGGCAGGTCACTCGCTGGCTCGTCTGGGCACAACGTGTGAGAAGACGTCGACCGCATCATCTTTGTCCTGACTAAAGGAGAAACGAAACGTGTCTGTGTTCGCAACATGTCTTGGTTATCCACGAATCGGTGTCGCTCGAGAGCTGAAGAGGGCGCTCGAGTCCTACTGGGCGATGAAGTGCTCGGGGGGAGAGCTCCTGGAGGCAGCTCTCGAACTTCGGCGGCGGCACTGGCTCACGATGAAAGCGGGGGGGATCGACCACATTCCGAGTAACGATTTCTCGCTCTATGACCATGTCCTCGACATGGCTGTCGCGGTTGGCGCCGTTCCTGCGCGATACAATGCTTTATCCGATCCCCTCGTCCGTTACTTCGCGATGGCACGAGGACTTCAAAACCTTGATGACGGGATTGACTTGGTGGCGCTCGAGATGACCAAGTGGTTCGACACGAACTACCACTACATCGTGCCGGAGCTCGTGCTCGACCAGACTCTGGAGCTCGACGAGTCGAAGGTAGTGAGCGAGATCGAGGAAGCGCGGGAGCTCGGTGTCGAAACGCGCCCAGTGCTCGTGGGGCCGATCACGTTCCTGCTCCTCTCGAAGCTCGCCCCGGGGTCACCCAGAGGGGCAAAAACCCTCGATCTGTGGGAAAGGCTGATCACGGTTTACGAGATGCTGTTCAATGTGCTCGCAGATCGAAACGTCGCATGGGTCCAGCTTGACGAGCCGTTCCTCGTGTTCGACCTCGATGAACGAACTCAGGACGTTTATCGCCGAGCGCTCTCCCGGCTTGGGGCGCATACGAAGCGTCCCCGTGTGCTGATCGCGACGTACTTCGGAGCGCTTCAAGAGAACCTCCCTCTCGCTGCGGACTCTGGATTGGACGCACTCCACGTGGACCTCGTCCGCGCGCCGGAGCAGCTCGACACCGCGATCACAGGGCTTCCACCTTCGATGTCTCTCTCGATGGGTATTGTCGACGGTCGGAATGTATGGCGCACCGATCTCGACGCAGCTCACCGGCTGGTTCGAAGAGGGGTCAATGCACTCGGACCGGACAGGATCATGGTGGCCACGTCGTGTTCTCTCTTGCACGTGCCGGCCGATCTGTCCGCCGAAAAGAAACTTGACGCCGAGCTTCTCAGCTGGATGGCGTTTGCCACGCAGAAGCTCGCCGAGGTGCGAACGCTCACGGACTCCGCGACGACGGATCTGACCGAGTTAGCGCTGTTCGACGAAACACGGGAGGCGCTCGCCGGACGTCGCGCTTCCCAGCGGACCCGGAATCCAGATGTTCGGTCCCGGTCCACCTCTGTGACCAACGCTATGCTGCAGCGAACCTCGTCCTTTGCGCAGCGGTCCAAGAAGCAGCGGGCACGGTTTTCCCTTCCGACACTTCCGACGACGACAATCGGTTCGTTTCCCCAGACAGCCGATGTGCGCGGCGCGCGAGCGGCATGGCGCGGAGGACGAATGACAACCGAGGAGTACGACCGGTTCCTCAAGGAGGAGACGCGTCGCTGCGTCGATACACAGGAAGCGATCGGGCTCGACGTGCTCGTGCACGGTGAGTTCGAGCGCAACGACATGGTAGAGTACTTCGGAGAGCGGCTCGCCGGATTCGCTTTCACCGAGAACGGTTGGGTTCAAAGCTACGGCTCGAGGTGCGTAAAGCCACCCTTACTCTTCGGTGACGTCTCGCGTCCCGTCGCGATGACCGTACAGTGGTCTATTTTCGCGCAGTCTCTCACGAAGCGCCCCATGAAAGGCATACTTACGGGGCCGGTCACGATCCTCCAGTGGTCCTTCGCCCGTGATGATCAGGCTCGCCGCGAGACCTGCACACAGATCGCTTTGGCGCTCCGTGATGAAGTTGCCGATCTCGAGGCGGCGGGCATCACGATCATTCAGGTCGACGAGCCGGCCATTCGCGAAGGGCTGCCTCTCCGGCGCCAGGAAAGGGGAACATACCTGCGGTGGGCGGTAGACGCGTTTCGCCTCGCCACGAGTGGAGCCCGTGACGAGACGCAGATCCACACGCATATGTGCTACTCGGAGTTCGGTGACATCCTCGACGCCATCGCCGAAATGGACGCCGACGTGCTCTCGATCGAGACCTCGCGCTCGAAGATGGAGTTGTTGTCCGACTTTGGGCGCTTCCGCTACCCGAACGAAATCGGTCCTGGGGTCTACGACATCCACTCTCCACGCGTCCCGACTCGTGAAGAGATAGTCGACTTGCTTGAGCGCGCTGTCCGCGTGCTGCCTGCTCGGCAGCTTTGGGTGAACCCGGACTGCGGGCTAAAGACACGCGGCTGGCCCGAAGTCGAGGTGGCTCTCGCGCACATGGTAGAGGCGGCGCGAATTCTTCGTCGGCAGCTCGCTGACACCGCACTGTGACTGGAGCGGGGGTCGATTCCACTGGTAGGAAGTGGAAAATGGGGGATACCGGCGTCAAACGGGTCCTAAACCGTTTGCCGGGTGTTCGAGTCACCCCGGGGGCGCCATTTTCCTTTCTTCCCTGCCGAGGAACCTTTCGATATCCTTCCGGCGGAAGCGCCATTGGTTGCCGCTCTTGTACCCTTTGAGCACCCCTTTGCGGGCCATGTCGTTGACCGCGTCGGGGCTCATGTCCAGGAGAACGGCGATATCGCGGGTTTTGAGGATATTCGGAAGATGCTCCACCACGATAATGCCTTTCAGAACACCATTTTAAGGATTTTTCACCAGGAAAAATAGCATACTATTGAATTATTGTAAACAACTTTATGACCGGTAATGAAGTACCATTTTATTTTCATAAACGATGGCACATTCCCTTCGGCACGGGACCGGTCGTGAGGGTATTTCTCTTTTCCCTGGCCGGGATTCCGCTTCTGATCGTCGATGGCATTCTCCTGTACACGTTCCCTGCGCCTGCCGGCCGACTGGCGACGGGGGAGGAGGGCTATATTGTCCTGGGCGGCGCTCTGGCCTATCTCCTGATCCACTTCTTCCTGCGCAAGCCGGAGCGGCTGTACCTTTGGGGGCACGAGTTCTCCCACCTCGTGCTCGCCAAGATCTTTTTCCGCAAGATCCACCAGTTCCACATCTCGTCGAAACAAGGGGGGAAGGTGGTGCTGGACCGGACAAACGTGATGATCGACCTTGCCCCCTACATCTTCCCCCTGTACAGCGTGGGAATCGGAATCACGGCCCTGGTGTTCCGGCATGCCTCCCCCTGGGTGCCGGATATCTACCTTGCGTTGGCCTCGTTCCTCTTCACGATGCATATTCTTTTCTCCACGGAAGGGTTCCTGACGGGGCAACCGGATCTGCGCCGCAGCGGGAGGGTATTCTCGGCGGCCGTCGTGCTGCTCTTCCTTCTCCTTTGGATACCCTGCCTTATGGCGCCCGGCGTCTCGGCGGGATGGGGGGGCGCGGTGAGTGCTTACCGGGCGTGGCTGTCCGCCTTTCAATCCTCGTGCGAAAGCATGTTCGACCTCTTGCGGTCGCTTCGGTATCTGTAAGGATTTTCCGTAAACTTTTTCGCGAGATTTCCGAAAAGAAATATAGGTACGTTATCCCTGGCAAAGAGGTATCCGCATACGTGGTGAATCAGGAGCCGGGACGCATGCAACAACGGTTCTTGTGGGGCGGGATCATGATGATCCTCGTGGGGGTCGCTCTTGCGCTCCTGTCTTCCGTGGAATCTCCGGACGCATCGTTCTTCGACTCCGGGCGATCACCCGGCTTCCCGTCGGGGTTCGGACCGCTGGCCGTGTCGGCCAGCTTCGCCCTGCTCATCGGGGTTCTCCTGCTCCTGCTTCGCGCCTATCTTTCCTCCACGGAAGAATCTGTCCGGATACTGGGGGATGCAGTCCGTTTGCACGGGGGCAGCCTCCCCGATCCGGCCGATCCCCACGCGACGGCCGTCGCCGCATTGCGCCGGCTCGACAAGTACCGGGTGGATATGGGAAAGGTGGTGAGCCAGGCACAAGAGGAGGGGGAAGAGCGCATCCGCGAGATCACCGAAGCGCACAAAGACCTGTACAGCCATCACCGGTTCACCAAGAAGATGCTACAATCCCGCCAGTCCCATGAAGTCTTCGAGACCCTCCTCACCGGCGTGCGGGAGGGCTTCGGGTTTCCCTGGGCAGTCCTTGGCATCCTTGATGAGAAGGGAGATATCGTGTTCGGAAGCATGGGGAGCGGGATCGGCAGTTCGGTGATCCGGATCCCCAGTTGGGACGAAAGTTCGATTCTGGCGCGCTCGGTCTGGACCGGACACGCGGCGATTCTTCCTTCTCTGGACGGGCAGAAAACTTGCCGCGAGGACCGGGTTATTCTGGGGGAGGAACCGGCGCTCCTGGTGCCGCTGGCCAGGAAACCCAATCGGAAGTGTTCCGACGTCAAGTCGTGCGGACATCTCGAATGCCCCGCCTATAGGCTCGAGGACACCAAATGCTGGATCGCGGGATTTGCGACCTGCCGGCTCCACGAATCGGAGGATCCGGAGGGAAAGCGGAAAGAATGTGTCCAGTGCGAGATGTTCTCCGCGTCCGCGATTCTGGTGGTGCGGAGTCATCCTGCGGGACGCAGGATCTGCCGGGAGACGACGGAATCGATCATCACGCTCGTCAAAGAGGCGTCAATCGCCCTGGATCTGGTCGAACTGAACGAAAAGACCAGGAAGATGTCGGTTACCGACGGCCTGACGGGCGTGGCGAACCACCGGGAGTTCTACCAGTCTCTCGGCAGGGAACTCGCGCGCGCCCGGCGCTACCGACACAGCGTCTCCCTCCTCATGATGGACGTAGATAATTTCAAAATGTTCAACGACAGGTTCGGACACCTGGCGGGGGACTTCGCCCTCAAGAAGATTGCCGATATATTGCGCGGGTGCGTCCGCGCCAACGATGTCGTGGCCAGATACGGAGGGGAGGAATTCGGGATTATCCTGCCGGAGGCGACCCCTGCCGGCGCCTTGATGCTTGCGGAGCGGATCAAGACGGAAATCTACCTGCACAACTTCCTGGAACCTTCCGGCGAAGGAGGCCACCTGACCGTGAGCATAGGAATCTATTCCACGAACCAGGGGGACGCCACCGAGGAAAAGATGGTAAAATTTGCAGACGAGGCGACCTACCTCGCCAAGAATATGGGAAAAAACCGCGTCGTCTTGAAAGAGCATGCTTGACCGGCGGGAATTCGAACGCCAGGAAGCGGTACGCCTTGCACCCTATGCCGTAAAAGGCGGCGAGTCCCGCGGGAGAAGGTTCCCGGAACCGGAAGATCCGTTCCGATCGGCCTTCCAGAGGGACCGGGACCGGGTCATCCACTCCGCCGCATTCCGTCGCCTGGAATACAAGACACAGGTTTTCGTGAACCACGAGGGGGACCATTACCGGACCCGCCTCACCCATACCATCGAGGTATCCCAGATAGCGCGCTCCGTCGCGCGCGCGCTTCGCCTGAACGAAGATCTTACCGAAGCCATCGTGCTGGCCCACGACCTGGGGCATACGCCCTTCGGGCATGCCGGAGAACGCATGATGGACCAGCTGATGAAAGGGGAGGGGGGCTTCGAGCACAATCTACAGAGCCTGCGGGTGGTCGACGTCCTCGAGAAACGGTATCCCGCTTTCGACGGAGTCAATCTCACCTTCGAGGTCCGGGAGGGGATCTGCAAGCACAGCTCCCAGTATGACAATCCCCCTCCGCTGCCGGAATTTGGGCTCCCGGGATATCCGACGCTCGAAGCCCAGGTCGCGGACGTCGCAGACGAAATCGCATACAGCAGCCACGACGTGGACGATGGGATCCGTTCGGGTATGCTCACAGTGGCGGGTCTGGAGTCCGTGGAGTTGTGGCGCGATGCGGTCCGAACCGTTCGGGAAAAACATCATTCAATAGATGAGGATATCCTGCGTTCTCGTTCGATTTCCTTTATGATTTCTGCGCTGACGGGAAATCTGATCCGGTCTTCCCACGTTCTGCTCGAAAGGTCCGGTGTACGATCTCCGGACGAGGGGCGGACGACGCGGGGAAAATGTATCGCGTTCGACGCCGAAATGCGCGACAAGAACAAGGAGTTGAAATCGTACCTGTTGAAGGAAATGTACGGGAACTACCGGGTGATCCGCATGGAGCAGAAGGCGCGACGCGTCATCGGGGATCTCTTCCATTCCTATTGCGGGCGCCCCGAGCAGCTTCCTCCCCATATCTTCACCCGACTGGAGCACGACGGAACGAAGCGGGTGGTTTGCGACTACATCGCGGGAATGACCGACCGGTACGCCATGGAGGAATTTCAGAAACTTTTCGATCCGCTGAAGAAAGTATAATGGTATCGATGACAAATAAAGTAGACCCCGGTAAACGGTTCAAGCTGGCCGTAAAGCGGAATTTCGACCAGAGCGCAGGTGTTTACGACCTGTTCGAGGAAAAACACCACCTCTTCGAAACGTTGACGAAAAAGCTTTGCGAGATGAACGCGCCTTTCGCGCCCAAGCGTGTCCTGGACGTGGGGTGCGGTACCGGAATTTCCACCCTTGGCATCTACAAATCCCTGAAGAAACCGCCGATCGTTTTCGCGATTGATATTTCGGAACCGATGCTCATCAAGGCAAGGGAGCGGATGCAGGGGATAAAGAGGGTCTACTTTGTCCGCGGGGACGCGGAAAAGCTGTCGCAATATTTTCACGAGGCGTTCGACGCGGTATTTTATACGGCATCGATCTTCCTCCTTCCCAACTACCGGCAATCGATCGAGCAGGCATGCAAGCTGATCCTTCCCGGGGGAGTGCTTGCGATCAGCTACTACGACGGCCTATTCAACAACAAAGGACGAAACGCCATCTCCCGGGCGATTCCCGATCTGAAATACCAGTACGGAACCGTATCCTATGAAGAACTGATGAAGTGCCTTACCAACAGGAAGGGGTTTAAAACCTCTCAGATCGATTACCGCTTCGAGATAACGAACGAATATCTTTTTGATTTTCTGAGCATCCCCGCGCAATCGGCCGGCATTTATCCCAAGGTTCCCTATATCGAGCGAATACCCCTGGTCCGGGATCTGTGCGACAGACTGACGGAAAGGGTGAGACCCCTTTTCATGGGGTGGAAGTTCGTGGTCTCCCGGAAAGAGGGGTGATCTCTCTTTCCTTCCTCAATTTGACATAATATACATTACCAGACGTTGAATGGGTACAGCCCCGGCGGTTTTCCCCTTGCCATGGCATCCCCTTCCTGTACACTGATTCTAACGAGGGCTATCTAAGGAACGGCGCGCATCCGTTCCCCGGCGATGTTGACCAGCCACGCATCCCACTGAGATCTGCGCGACCCCTCACGCCACGGGGTTGCGC
>JBAULH010000087.1:0-5006 GCA_049578085.1 Candidatus Deferrimicrobiaceae bacterium | reverse complement strand
CCACTGATGACATCCGTTCCGCCCCCCCCCGGGGGACGCGTGCTTTTGTTGTGCCTGCACAACCACCAGCCGGTAGGGAACTTCGATTCCGTTATCGGGGAGGCGAGCGACCGGTCGTACTTTCCGTTCCTCGAAACCGTCGCCCGGTTTCCCACGGTCAAGGTGACGCTCCACTATTCGGGGTTTCTCCTCCGGTGGATTGCGGAAAACCGACCGGAGATCTTTTCCCTGCTCAAGGACCTCGTATCGCGGGGGCAGGTGGAGATCCTCGGCGGAGGGATGTACGAGCCGGTGATGCCTCTTCTTCCGGAAAGGGACCGGAGGGGCCAGATCGGCGATCTCGCTGAAACCGTGGGCAGGTACTTCGGAAAGAATCCTCGGGGAATGTGGCTTGCGGAGCGTGTATGGGAACCGGCACTGCCCGCGTCCCTGGCCGCGGCCGGTGTGGAATACCTGCCGCTTGACGACTTCCATTTCCTTCGGGCGGGGATTTCCGGGGAGGAACTCGACGGGGTCTACCTGACGGAGACGAACGGGGCGATGGTCCGCATTTTCCCGGGAAGCGAACGGCTTCGGTACCTTATCCCCTTCGGGGACGTGGAGGAGACGCTGCGGACGGTGGAGGCGATGACGTCCCGGAACGTGCCGTACCCCGCGGCCATCCTCGCCGATGACGGGGAGAAGTTCGGCGTATGGCCCGGGACCCACGACACCGTCTACACGCAGGGGTGGCTTCGAAGATTTTTCGAGGGGATCGTTGCCCGGGGAGAGTGGCTCCGGACCATGACCTTAGGGGAGTATGTCTTAGCCGCTCCCCTCCGGGGGAAGGTCTATCCGCCTTCCTGCTCCTACATCGAGATGGGGGAGTGGGCGCTTCCTCCCTCCGGGGCCATGCGGTTCGGCGGGTTGCTTCACGACTTCCGTTGCGGAAAGTTCCCGGAAATGAAGCCCTTCGCCCAGGGGGGGGGATTTCCGGGGCTTCCTGCGCAAATACGAGGAGTCGAACCAGCTTCACAAGAGGATGCTGTGGGTGAGCGGGCGGGTGCAGGCGGCGTCGAAGCAGGGGGGCGGGCCGGAGGCGCGCGATTTTCTCTATCGCGCCCAGTGCAACGACGTGTACTGGCACGGGATCTTCGGGGGCCTTTACCTCAACCATCTCCGGGAGGCGGCGTACGCGAACCTGCTCCGTGCCGAGGGGCTTTCCGACCGGGTCCTTCACGGCGGGAAGGACAGGTGGACGGAAGCGGTGAGCGGCGATCTCGACACCGACGGGGGGGAGGAGGCGATTCTCAAGACGCCGGACCTAACCCTTCTCGTCCACGGCCACGACGGAGGGGCAATCACCGAGATCTCCCTCCCCCGGCGCGGGTTTGCCCTCGGACATGTGTTGACCCGGCGGGAGGAGGCGTACCACAGGAAGTTCAAGGATGCGGGCGGAGGGTTCGACGGGCGCACGAGTATCCACGACCTGCTGGTTCTCAAGGACCCGGCCGTTTCCGACGCGCTGGTCGTGGACCCGTGGCAGCGTGCGTCCTTCCGGGAGGCCTTTTACCGGGAGGAGGATACCGTCGAGGCAATATTCTTCGAAAGGATCGCGCCGGTCTGCGCGACGGCCGGAAAGGAAGCCAGGGGGAAGATCACCCGGAGCAGCGAGCGGATCCGTCTTGCCATGGAGGTTCCGCTCCGGGGAGACGGCGCCGACCTGGTGCTCGGGAAGGCCCTTGCCCTCGGAGTATCAGAGGAACGGATCGAGGCGCGGTACGGGCTCCGCAACGGGGGTGAGCGGGCGGTCTGGGGGAAGTTCGCATCGGAGTGGAACCTGAACTTTCTCTCGGGGAGCGGCCCGGACCGGTGGTACGAGGGGATCGGGGAAAGAAAAGAGGAGTTGTCCTCCCGCGGCGTCACCTGCGCCCTCAAAGGGTTCAAAATCGTGGACAACGCGAGGGGGATCGCCGTAGAGATGAGAGCGGACCGGGATTTCACACTTCTGCGGTACCCGGTCGAGACGGCGTCCCTGTCGGAGTCCGGGTTGGAAAAGATCCACCAGGGGGTCTGCCTCCGCCTTCTCTTTCCCGTGCGCCTGGGCCCGGGCGAATCCGTGGAGTACACGGTATATTTGTCCGTATTTTCCGTTGCGTCCCTGTGAACAAGACGGTATGGTGGAGCGGATTCGATCCATCAGGGCGAATACGCTCACAAGGAGGGGAAGCGATGAGAATCGGGAAAGTGCTGGCTGTTCTTGTCATGCTGGTGTTCTCCGCGACGTCGGCGATGGCCGCGGGATTCCGTCTCCCCGAGGCCGGGGCGAAAGCGATGGGAATGGGGTTCGCCTTCACCGCGCAGGCCAACGACCCGTCGGCGATCTACTTCAACCCGGCGGGGATCGTGCAGCTGGAAGGGCAGAACGTCATGGTCGGCGTGACGTACATCCGCGAAAACGGAGCGGGGTTCACCGGAACGACCCCCCTGACGTTCAACACGGGCACCGGCGTCTTCGACATCAAGTCGGAGACGCAGAAGGATCTGGACTTCTTCGTCCCCAACGCCTTCTGGACGAGAAAAGCCTCCCCCCATTTCGCCTACGGCGTGGGAATCTTCTCTCCCTTCGGCCTGGGGCAGGAGTACGAGAACCGGGTCACGAGCATCTTCCGGAACCAGGTCACCAACGTCGAGATCCAGACCTTAATCGTCAACCCGACGATCGCCTGGAAGGTCAACGACGTCCTGTCGGTAGGCGCCGGGATCGATTTCCTGTACGGAAAGGCCGACCTGTCCCAGGCGGGAGTGGTACGACTCGGTGCGGCGCCGCTGGATCAGGTGAACATCTTCCAGCTCGACCTGGACGGGGACGGGACGGCGTGGGGGTACAACTTCGGGGTCCTGCTGACGCCGACGAAAAACATCAAGGTCGGGGCCAGCTACCGAAGCAGCTTCAAGCTCGAAATTAATGATGCCAATGTGGATATCCGGGACATCAACAGCACGATCCCCTTCGTCCCCCCGGGGCCGTTCACCGCTGCCCAGGTGTTCGGCGGGACTTCGTTCGACACCAGGGCTTCCACGACGATCAACCTGCCTGCGACATTGGACCTGGGTGTTGCATACATCCTTGACCGTCTGACCCTCGAGGTGGACGCATCCTGGACCTTCTGGTCCACCTTCAAGACCCTGGCAATCGATATCCGCGACAACAACGGACTGCTCCCCGACGCTGTGCGTCCCGAGAACTGGGATGACGTGGTGGCGGTCTACGTTGGCGGCGAGTACCGCGTGACCGACCCCCTGGCCCTCCGCCTCGGGTTCCGGTGGGATCCCACGCCGGTGCCGGCCGAGACCTTGTCCCCGCTTCTCCCCGACTCCGACAGGTTGTACTACTGCGCCGGCGTCGGCTACAAGGTTCGCAGCTGGACCTTCGACTTATCCTACATGTACCTGTACAAGATGCACCGGACGGTGAACAACCAGATAAACGTCGCAGCACCTTCCATCGGATCCGGTTTCGACGGCACATGGAAGGGGGACGCGCACCTCGTGGCGTTCGACATCGGGTACAAGTTCTAGGAAACCGGCCGCCTCCGGCGGCGTCACCTTCCCGGGGGGCCGCACGTCACGGCCCCCCTTTCTTTTTGTGGTACAATCGGGAATCCGCGAAATTCCCACACCAGGCCAAGGAGGCAGCTTCGATGAAGAGCCCGAAGGCGTCGAAACGGTTGATGGAGATGTTGAACCAGGCGATTGCCCGCGAAATCCAGGTTTCCGTGCAATACATCTGGCAGCACGTGCAATGCACCGGCGTGAAGGGGTTTGCCGTAAGAGACGTGTTCAAGAAGTTCGCCATCGCAGAGATGAAGCACGCGGAGGAGATCGCCGAACGCCTCGTGTACCTCGGGGGAACCCCGACCACCAAACCCGAGCCGATTCGCGTCGGAAACACCCTCAAGGAGATGATCCAGATCGACAAGAAGGACGAGGAGGGTGCCATCGCGATGTACCGCAAGGTCATCGAGGTGGCCAGGAAGGAAGGCGACGAGGTCACGGAGAAGATGTTCAAGGAGATCCTCGCCGACGAAGAGGAGCATCACGACACCTTCACGGGGCTCCTGGAAGACCTGTAGCATCCCCATCGTGCGTGACGTCTTCGGATAGCTCCGTGGACGGGACTTCCCGCAATCTCCCGGACGGGAGGCGTCTCCGCGCGGTGTCCCGCCGGCTTCTTGCCTGGTTCGCCCGGTCGGCGAGGAAGATGGATTGGCGGGAGACCGACGACCCGTACCGCATCTGGGTATCGGAGATCATGCTCCAGCAGACCCGGGCGGGCGCGGTCACCCCCTATTACCGCCGCTTCCTCTCGGCATTTCCCACGGTGCGTGCACTTGCGGAGGCGCCCCGGGACCAGGTGATGAAGCTCTGGGAGGGGCTGGGATACTACACCCGGGCCCGGAACCTCCACCGCGCCGCAGCGATTATCTCCCGGGAATGCGGCGGACGCCTCCCCCGGGATCCCCGGGAATTGGCGGCGCTGCCCGGGATCGGCCGGTCCACCGCGGGGGCCATCGCGGCGATCGCCTTCCGCGCGGACACCCCCATTCTCGACGCCAACGCGAAACGCGTCATCGCCCGGCTCTTCTGCGTCAAGGAACGGCTCTCCCTGCCGTCCGTGGAGCGCCGACTGTGGACGATCTCGCGGGGGCTGATCCCTCCCGGTAAGGGAAGGGAAACCGCCCTTGCGCTGATGGACCTCGGGGCGACGGTATGCGTCCCCCGGCGCCCGCATTGCCCCGCTTGTCCCCTGAAAGCGCACTGTGAGGGTCATCGCGACGGCATCCAGGAATCGATTCCCGTAAAAGCAGCGAAAAAGATCCTCCCCCACCACGACGTGGTCGTTGCGTGGATCGCCGACGGGAAGGGGAGGATTCTCACCGGCCGCCGGCCCGACCGGGGGCTACTCGGTGGTCTCTGGGAACTCCCCGGCGGACGAAGAAGGCCTAAGGAAACGAGAGAAGAGG
>JBAULH010000086.1:0-6197 GCA_049578085.1 Candidatus Deferrimicrobiaceae bacterium | reverse complement strand
GACACCTCCTCGTTCGCCGGGGCCCTCAAGAGCGCCCTACGCCAGGACCCGGACGTGATCCTCGTGGGCGAAATGCGCGACTTCGACACGATCGAGACGGCGATCATGGCGGCCGAGACGGGGCATCTCGTGCTGTCGACGCTCCACACCCTCGATGCGGCGGAGACGATCAACCGGATCATCGGCGTCTTCCCCCCCTACCAGCACAAGCAGGTGAGGATCCAGCTGGGAGCGATCCTGAAGGGGGTCATTTCCCAGCGGCTCGTGCCCCGGATTGACGGCATGGGCCGCGTCCCGGCGGTCGAGGTGATGCTCAACACGACGCGCATCCGGGAGTACATTGAGGACAAGGACAAGACCCGGAAGATCCGGGAAGCGATCGCCCAGGGGTATGTGAGCTACGGGATGCAGACCTTCGACCAGTCCCTCATGGCACTTCACAAGGAAAACCTGATCTCCATGGAGGAGGCGCTCCGCCAGGCAACCAATCCAGACGACTTCGCTCTTCGTGTCCGCGGGGTTTCGTCGACTTCCGACCTTTCCTGGGATGATTTTGACAAGGACGGGACGACCCCGAAGGAGTGAAGGAGGGGCGGAATCGTCCCCGCAGGGAGGGGCGCTGGACGCCGCCATGGGCATGCTGTCCCGGCGATCGCTGAGCGAGGGGGAGATCCGCTTTAGGCTTGCGGCGAAGGGTTTCACGGAAGCGCAGGCAACCGACGCCCTCATCCGACTCCGGGAGCTCTCTCTGGTGGACGACCCTGCCCTCTGCGCGAATCTGGCCAGGATGTACCGGGATATCCGTCGATTAGGGCCGCGCAGGATTGCCGGGGCGCTCCTTGTCCGGAGGTTTCCCCGGGACCTGGTCGAGCAGTCGGTGCGTGCGGTATCCCGGCCGGAGGAAGAGCAGGCCGCCGCCGCCGCTGCGCTTGCGAAGAAGTTCCGCGGAGGAATCCCGGAGAACCGAGAGGGGGCCGCGAAGGCGTACCGCTTCCTTTCCCAAAGGGGGTTTTCCCCGGGGATCTGCCGACAGGCAATCCGGGCGCTGTTGGATGATATCGTGGAAGGAGAAGGGTGAGATTCTATGACCGGGGCAGATATTCGCGCCGCATTTCTTTCCTATTTCGAGAAGCACGGGCACAAGGTGCTGCCCAGCTACTCCCTGGTTCCGGGAAACGACCCCAGCCTTCTCTTCACCAATGCCGGCATGGTGCAGTTCAAGGAATACTTCCTGGGGCTCGCGTCCTCCGACTGGAAGCGGGCTGCCACGTCGCAGCGGTGTCTCCGGGTGAGCGGGAAGCACAACGATCTGGAGAACGTGGGGTACACATCGCGGCACCACACGCTCTTCGAGATGCTGGGGAACTTCTCTTTCGGGGACTACTTCAAGAAGGAGGCGATCTTCTTCGGATGGGATTTCCTGACGCGCGAGATGGGACTCGACGGGAGACGGATGACCGTTTCCGTGTTCCGCGAGGACGACGAAGCCTACGAGATCTGGCACAAAACGATGGGGCTCCCCGCATCCCGTATCGTCCGGCTGGACGAGAAGGACAATTTCTGGGCGATGGGGCCCACGGGGCCATGCGGGCCGTGTTCCGAGATCATCTACGACCAGGGGGAGAACACGGGGTGCGGCAAACCCTCGTGCTCCGTGGGCTGCGATTGCGACCGGTTCCTCGAAATCTGGAACCTGGTGTTCATGCAGTTCAACCAGGACGAAGGCGGTCGCAGAGCCCCTCTCCCGAAGCCGAGCATCGACACGGGGATGGGGCTGGAACGGCTGGCCGCCGCGGCGCAGGGGGTCAAGAGCAATTACGACACCGACCTTTTCCGGAGGATCATCGAGGAGATAGAGCGCCTGAGCGGCGT
Source organism: Candidatus Deferrimicrobiaceae bacterium (assembly GCA_049578085.1). Classification (GTDB taxonomy): domain Bacteria; phylum Desulfobacterota; class Deferrimicrobia; order Deferrimicrobiales; family Deferrimicrobiaceae; genus CSP1-8. The sequence goes on along the minus strand of JBAULH010000086.1, from coordinate 4,325 downwards.
GCCGTACGGGAGATCCGATCTTCTGGATGCCGCGACCCGGGTGATCGCCGACCACTCCCGGGCGACGGTATTCCTGATCGCCGACGGCATCCTCCCCGCCAACGAGGGGCGGGGGTACGTCCTGCGCAGGATCATGCGCAGGGCCCTGCGCCACGGGAAGAAGCTCGGTTTCGAAGGCCCGTTTCTGCACCAGGTGGCCGCCGCCGTGGTCCGGGAGTTCTCTCCCGCCTACCCCGAGCTCGAGACGAGTGCCTCCTTTATCGACACGGTGGCCCTGCACGAGGAACGGCGTTTTCTCGAAACGCTCGATGCGGGGCTGCGCATGGTGGAGGAGGAATTTACCCGGATCGGGAAGGCGGGCGACAAGGTCTTCGCGGGCCCCGTCGCGTTCAAGCTGTACGACACGTTCGGGTTCCCCGTCGACCTGACCGTGGACTTGTGCAGGGAACGGGGGGTTACGCTGGACCTCGGGGGATTCGAAGCCGAAATGGAGAGGCAGCGCGCGCAGTCTCGCGAATCGTGGAAGGGCGGCGAGGTGGGCCTTTCCGACGCAGCCGCCGGCGAACTTTTGCGGGACGGCGTCACCGTCGAGTTCGTCGGCTACGACCGGCTCCAGGCGGCGGCGAGAGTGGTTGCGTTGTTCCGGGGGGGAGAGAGGGTTCTGTCGGCGTCATCGGGGGAGGAGGTCGATCTGGTGACGGATGTCACCCCCTTTTACGGTGAAGCGGGGGGGCAGGTTGGCGACGTGGGAGAGGGGACAGGCAAGGGGTTCCGATTCGAAATCACGGGCACCCGTCGGCCGGCCGCCGACCTTGTCATCCACAGGGCGAAGATCGCGGAAGGAACGGTAGGCGAGGGAACGGTCGTGGAACTCTCGGTGGCGTCCTCGCTCAGGCGTCAGACCCAGGCCAATCACACGTCCACCCACCTCCTGCAGGCGGCGATGCGCAAGGTGTTGGGAACCCATGTCAAGCAGGCGGGCTCCTACGTCGGCCCCGACAAGCTCCGGTTCGATTTCACCCACTTCGAGGCGACCCCGGCGGAGGCGCTTCGGGCGATCGAGGACCAGGTGAACGAAGCCGTGTTCTCCGACAGGCTGGTGTCCTGGGAGCAGCTTCCGTACGAGGAGGCGATCGCGAGTGGGGCGATGGCGTTTTTCGGTGAGAAATACGCCGACGTGGTCCGGATGGTGACTGTTTCCGGTGTGAGCCGCGAGTTGTGCGGCGGGACCCACGTCCGGCATACCGGAGAGATCGGATTGTTCCGGATCATCTCGGAGGGGGCGCTGGCCGCGGGGGTCCGGCGCATCGAGGCGCTGACAGGTCCCGAGGCCTTCCACCACCTCCGGGAGGACGCGGACCGGCTTCACCGGATTGCACAGGAGCTCAAGGTGTCGCCGACCGACTCCGTCGATCGGGTGCGCAGGCTCCAGGCACAGGTCAGGGCGTTGGAGAAGGATGTCCAGGAGGCGAGGCGCAGATCGGCCCGGGACCTCGTGGGCGAGATGCTCGCGAAGGCCAGGGAAGTGAAGGGCGTGCGCGTGGTGGAGGGCGAGGTGGAGCCGATGGATCCCGCGGCGCTCCGCGAACTGGCCGACGCGGTGAAGGGAAGGCTGAAAAGCGGTCTCCTGCTCCTGGGGACCAGGGAGGAAGGCCGCTGTCACCTGGTCGCGGGGGTCACCCCGGACCTCACCTCCTCCTATTCCGCTACCGATATCGTCAAGAACGCCGCCCGGTTCGTCGGGGGCGGCGGCGGGGGGCGTCGGGACATGGCACAGGCGGGGGGATCGAAAACGGAGGGATTTGCCTCCGCGTTGTCTTCACTCTCCGTGTGGCTCGCGGAAAGAGCTTCCTAACCGGAACCGATCTCCCGTTCGAGGGTGTTCAGGTACAGCTGAACCAGCTTGTTTTGCGGTTCCCGGTAAAGGGCTTTTTCCCACGCCCCGCGGGCCTCCGTCCTCCTCCCCAACAGGTACAGGATCACGCCCTGCTGCGCGTGGGCCGAAACCAGCCCGGGCCGGTCGACAATCGCCATGTCCAGCTCCTCGAGCCCTTCCTCGAGGCGTCCCGCCTCCCGCAGTGCGTAGGCCAGCCGGATCCGCATATCGGCGAACCCGGGTGCGACGAGCAGGGCCTTCCGGTACTCCGTGATTGCTTCCTCGGTTTTCCCGAGGGCGAGGTAAAGCTGCCCCAGTTCGGCGTGGAGGTTGGCGATCTTCCCGACGGGCTGGGTTCCCGCCGCCGTCGTCCCCAGCCGCGCAAGCGAGGCTGCGGCCTTCTGGTGAGCGTCCTGGGCTTCCTCGTACCTGCCCAATTCGCTCAGCGTGATCGACAGCGACATGAGAGCTTCCGTGTACTCGGGATTCAGCGAGAGGCTGCTTTCGAACTCCTGCACGGCTTCCTCGAGCTTTCCCCAGTAATGATAGATGAGTCCAAGGGTATAGTGGATGTCGGGATAGTTCGCCCCGCCCGCCATCGCCTCGCGCAGCAGCGTTTCCGCGCGCTGGAAGTCCTTTTCCGCGTAGGCTCGCTTCCCGATTTTAATGAGAATGGACAGATCGCTGTTTATCACTTCTTGTCTCCCCTCCCCGGGAATTTCTCCCGGAGGCTTTTTCTGACCTCGGCAGCCTCCTCCTTCTTCCCCTGTCGATCAAGCGCCTGTGCCATAAGGGACATCAGGGACGGGAGGGAGGTCGTGTCCGGGTAGTCGGCCACGGCCCTTCTCGCTCTTGCCTCCGCACTGTCGTATTTTTTGCGAGTGAGATAGTGGGACACCACGACGACTTCGTTATCCGCAAGCCGGTTGCGAAGCTCCGCGATCCTTCTGGCGCCCGCGGCCGCTTGCGGGCCGGAGGGGCTTTTTTCCAGGAAAAGCCGGTAGATCCGGATCGCCTCGATGGTTTTGGTCTGATCCCGGCCGGGCTTGCTCATCTGGCGGAAGAGGAGTTCCCCTTTCCGAAAGAGGGCGTAGGGGACGTTGTCGTTTGCCGGATACAGGCGCAGGAAATCATCGTAGTCGACTTCCGCCTCCACGTTGTCCTTGTTTTCCATGTGGGCGTCCGCGAGGGCGAGCTGCGCCCGGGGTGCCAGGGGGGAAGTAGGAAACCTTTCGAGAAGCACCTGGAAATGCTCGATAGCGCTGTCGTACCGTTTCTTCGCCATCCTCTGCTGGCCGCGGGAGAAGAGATCCGAGTCCGAAAGCCCTGTCTGTTTTGCCAGTTTTTCGGAACAGGAGAGAAACACGAAGGCGGCGGCCGTCAGAATGGCGAGGAGGTGGAGCGTCCGCGGCATGGGGACGACGGTAGTATAGCCATTCGGAAAAGTCAATGTTAGGCTGTTTCCTCTCGACGCGGCCGGGATAAACGGCGGTTCCGGAAGGGGGATTCTCATGAAGGGAAAGGTGGCGGTGGTCACGGGAGGAGCAAGGGGGATCGGGTTCGCGGTGGCGGTCCGGTTCCTCCGGGAAGGGGTGCATGTGGCGGTCCTCGACATCCGGAACGAGGCGGCGGAGCATCTGGCTGTGGTGGGGCACAAAGCCGGCGCACGGTTTCTTCACGTCCTGGCCGACGTCTCCTCCTACCAGCGGGTCCAGGAGGCGGGAGAAAAGGTCCGGGAAGAGTTCGGGAGGTGGGACATCTGGGTAAACAACGCGGGATGGGACCGGATCGCCCCGTTTCTCTCGACGGCTCCTTCGGACTGGGAAAAGGTGTTGGGAATCAACCTGATGGGGACGATCCACGGCACGCGCGTGGCCCTCGAGGGGATGCAGGCCGGGGATGCCGGGGGGGCGATCGTAAATGTCGCGTCGGACGCAGGACGCGTCGGAAGTTCGGGGGAGGCGGTCTACTCCGCCGCGAAAGGAGGAGTGATCGCCTTTACCAAGGCGGTCGCCCGCGAGGTCGCACGGCACGGAATCCGTGTCAACTGCGTCTGCCCGGGGCCGACGGACACCCCCCTCCTTGCGGAGAACTTCCAGGGGGAGGAGGGTGCGAAGATCATCGGGGCGATGCAGCGCGGAATCCCCTTCAAGAGACTGGGGGACCCGGGGGAGATCGCCTCGGCCATCCGGTTCCTCGCCTCGGACGATGCTTCCTACATCACGGGCCAGGTGGTAAGCGTCAACGGGGGCTTGAACATGGTGGGGTGAGGGGACCGTTTCTACCTGAGTGGAATGATTAGCTTGACACAGCATCGAACCATCCACTATTTTGGGAAAGGGTTCCATCCATTTCGTTTGGAAAAAAGTAAAATCAAATCGTATATTTTCAAGGAACTATCGTCTTGGCGTGGTAAGACGGCGTTTTGTTTCGCCGCAGGCAGGGAAAC
>JBAULH010000085.1:0-1887 GCA_049578085.1 Candidatus Deferrimicrobiaceae bacterium | reverse complement strand
ACAAAGACTTGTCCAACTTCATGACCTTAGCCGAAACTATGACCCAAGAAGCATAAACTGGAGATTTGACCCTATCTGCTTCTTCGAATTTAAACAAAACGCAATGAAAGACAATATTCATGATTTTTCCAGGATATCCGCATGGGCATCACAATGCGGTGTTAAACGGTGTATCGTCAGCTTCATGGATCATTACGCCAAGATAAAAAACCGTATAAAGTCAATACCAGGATTTTCTTTTATCGATCCAATTCTATCGGAAAAAATAGAAATTCTTCTTAAAATGGAAAAAGAGCTTTCAGAAAAAAATATTGACCTGTATACGTGCTGCGAAAAAGAAGTGCTGAATGCGCTGCCTTCAGGCTCGAACATCAGGAAAAGCTCGTGTATTCCAAATGATCTTTTTGTTAAAATATTTGGTGGAAACCTCAGCTTTAAAAGGGATACAGGCCAGCGGTCGTCAAAGGGTTGCGGATGTATGATTTCAGTGGATATCGGGTCGTATCACCTGCACCCATGCTACCACAACTGCTTGTTTTGTTATGCAAATCCAACTCATCGGGTTCTTAGGAAACACGTAACTATATAGGTTTTTGGAACGAATCGATATTAATAAAGCTTTAGGGAGATGCGATTGATGATATATGATTGACTAAGGACTACAGCGTTAAATTAACTTGGAAGGGCGATATTAACAATAAACAATTTTCGATGTTGCTTTGGTTGATTTATGAAAATCGGTTCGGTCATACTTGACAATATAACCATTTTAGCCCCACTTGCCGGTATCACTAATTTGCCGTTTCGTTTGTTGGCAAAGGCTTCTGGGTGTGGTCTGGTCTGTTCAGAAATGATCAGTGCCAACGGACTGGTTCACAGATCCTACAAAACCCATGAAATGCTTGAAAGCCGGATCGAGGAAAAACCGTTATCGGTTCAGATATTCGGTTCAGATCCTTATGTAATGGCTGAAGCAGCTGCCATAGTTGAGGCATCCGGGGCCGACATTCTTGACATCAATCTTGGCTGTGCTGTAAAAAAGGTGTTGAAAACCGGATCAGGGGCGGCTTTAATGAAAGCGCCAAGTAAGGCTGAAAAAATTTTCTTGGCTGTCCGAAAAGCCATAAGCATTCCTCTTACCGTTAAAATGAGAGCCGGCTGGGATAAATCCTTCCGTGAGGCTTTTGCCATTGCTAAAGTCGCAGAGGCGGGCGGAGTGGACGGCATCGCCGTGCATCCACGTCTGGCGACTCAAGGATTTGGGGGTAAAGCCGACTGGTCTTTAATTACGGCGATAAAAAATAGTGTGTCCATTCCCGTGATTGGAAACGGAGATATTGTAACGCCGGAAGATGTATTGAACATGAAAAAGAAAACGGGTTGTGATGCGGTAATGATTGGCCGGGCAGCCATCGGAAATCCATGGTTATTTTCTCAGGTGGCATCCCTGATAAATGGTAAAGAAAGTGTGTCCCCGGACCTTAGCGAACGTTTTGATGCGATGACGAAATATCTTAATATTTCAATAGAATGCTTCGGAGAGAAACGGGCTTGCCGAATGATGCGAAGTCATCTGGGATGGTTTGTCAAAGGGTTGCGTAACAATAGCAGGTTTCGCGAATCCATCAAGGAATTATCCACGGAAAGAGAAGCCCTGTCGATAATTGGTGAATTTAAAAGCTTTTTGTCTGACTCAAATAATATCGATATTTGAAAATAATATATTCATTTCAATAAGAGAATATGCCAAGGAGTTCCAATGAGAAAACAGCTGTCTTTTGTAATGATTCTCGTATGTTTTCTGACATTTTCTGTCGTTGGATTTACTGACAATTCCATTGAAGTTATTGAACAAAAGGAAAATGGGACGATCAATTGGATCAGGGG
>JBAULH010000084.1:0-12601 GCA_049578085.1 Candidatus Deferrimicrobiaceae bacterium | reverse complement strand
GCCCCCCTCCGAGGCTGCGGAGACGGGACGATGCCCGCAGGGAGGGAGAAAGGGTGACCGGGTCGCGTCGAATCGGGGATAATGGTGGGAAATTATTTCGCGGAGGTCAAAACCGCTTGTCCCTGTTCCTCATCACCGTCTTCACGATCTACGGAAGCGTTCACGCCTACGCGCTCCTCAAGGCGAAATCGGCCCTCGGGTTTGGCTGGAGGACCACCGGCCTGATCGCCCCGGTTCTCGTCGCGCTCACCTTCGCTCCCCTCATCATCTATTTCCTCGGGAAGCACGGGATGGAAGGGATGGCCCGGGCCGTTTCGTGGGTCGGGTATACCTGGGCGGGTCTTCTTTTCTTCTTCCTCTGGACGAACCTGGCCGTCGACGCCCTGAACCTCGTCCTCCGCTTGGCCGGCGCAATTTCGGGGAAGGGGGCATCCGCGTATCTTCTCGCCGGGAAGGGCCGGTTCTTCGGGCTGGTCGCGCTTTGCCTGGCCCTCGGGGCCTACTCGTTCTTCGAAGCCCGGGACATCGGCGTCGAGCGGTTCACGATCCGCACCGACAAGCTCCCCGCATCCACCCCCCGCGTTCGCGTCGCGCAGATCTCCGACGTGCACCTTGGCCTGCTCGTGCGCAACACGAAAGCGGAAAAGATCGCCGAGGTGATCCGCCAGGCCGATCCCGACATCCTCGTCTCCACGGGGGACCTGGTGGACGCGGAGATCAACCACATGGAGGGGCTGGCGGAGATCTTCGGGAAGATCCGTCCCCCCCTCGGAAAATACGCCGTCACCGGGAACCACGAGTTCTACGCCGGCCTCGGCCAGGCGCTCTCGTTCACGAAGCGGGCGGGGTTCTCGGTCCTCCGGGGGGAGGCCGTAACGGCGGGAGGCGTCGTGCGGATCGCGGGCGTCGACGACCCCGTGGGCACGGCGCTTGGCGCGGTCCCCGGCCGCCGGGAGGAGGAGATCCTTGCGGGGAACCCCGGCACGATGTTCACGATCCTGCTCAAGCACCGGCCCCGGGTGGCGGATGGGTCACGGGCGCTGTTCGACCTCCAGCTGTCCGGCCACACGCACAAAGGGCAGATCTTCCCGTTCCGCTACGTGGTCGGCCGCCCCTATCCGAACCTGTCCGGGCTGTATCCCCTGGGAGGATCCTTCCTGTACACCAGCCGCGGGACGGGGACCTGGGGGCCCCCGATGCGGTTCCTCTCCCCCCCCATCGTCACGGTCATCGACATCGTGCGCGCCGGGGGGCCGGCGCCTGATCCATGAAGCCCTTTCTGTTTGTCACCGACCTGCACGGGGACCGCCGTAAGTACGAGCGTACCCTGGCCCTGGCCGTCGAGACCAGCGCCTGGCTGGTCGTAAACGGCGGCGACATGTACCCCCACGGCCGGGTGTACGGGGACCAGGAGCGGTTTCTCCGGGAATTCCTCGATGCCCACTTCGCGAGGTACCAGGCGGCGGGGATCCGGCACTTCGGGTTTCCCGCCAACGACGACCTCCGCGTGCACGATCCGCTGTTCGACGAAATCTGCTCGCGGTATCCCCTGGTGGAGAACCTCGCCGGGCGGATCGTCCCGGCGGGCCCGTACGAATTCGTCGGCTTAAATCTTGTGTCCGATTTTCCCTTCCGGCTCAAGGACCGGGCGCGAATGGACGCTCGCGAATGCGTCTTCCCGGCGCAGTTCGGCGGAGGATTCCTCTCCCGGCCCGGCGGGTGGGAGGAGATTCCCGATTGGAAGGAGTACGCGCAGACGCTTCCCACGATCGAGGAGGAACTGGCCGCGCTTCCCAAGCCGAGCGACCCGGACCGCGCCGTCTACGTGATCCACGGCCCGCCCGCGGGGTTGGGGCTGGACGTCGTCCGGGGCGGGCATCCGGTGGGATCCCCCGCCACCACCCGGTTTCTCGAGACGGCCAAGCCGCGCCTGTCTCTCCACGGCCACATCCACGAGTCCCCGGAGGAAAGCGGCGTCTGGATGAGCCGGCTCGGGGACACGGTGTGCATCCAGCCGGGCCAGTCGGTCTCCGGTCTTACCGTCGTCGTGGGGAACCTGGAGGAGAGGAAGTTCGACATGCGCGTCCTTCCGGTCGACTGACATGCGGGAAACGCGCAGGAACCGACCCCCTGCTGCGGCAAAGCGCGCCGAACGGGTCCAGATGCCGATCATCCCGACGGTGGCGGGATGGATCGCCGGGACACCCGGCACGATCTCCCTCGGCCAGGGAGTCGTCCATTACGGTCCTCCCCCGGCGGCGCTTCGGAAAATCCCCGCCTTCCTGGAAAACGCCGCCCATCACAAGTACGTCCCCGACGCCGGGCTTCCCCGCCTGCGAGAAATCTTCGAGGAGAAGCTTCGCGCCGAGAACGGAATCGACGCCCCCGGAGGCCGGAGGATCTTCGTCACCGCCGGTGCAAACCAGGGCTTCCTCAACGCCCTGCTGTGCCTGTGCGACCCCGGCGACGAGGTCATCCTGCTGTCCCCCTACTACTTCAACCACGAGATGGCGGTGGGACTTTCGGACTGCCGGGCCGTCTGCGTCCCGACGGACCGAAACTATCAGCCGCGCCTCGCGGCGATAGAGGCGGCCATCACGGCCAGGACCCGCGCCGTCGTGACGGTGTCGCCGAACAACCCGGCGGGGGTCGTCTACCCCCCCGATACGCTGCGGGCGATCAACCGGCTCTGCGCCGGACGGGGGATCTACCACGTCAGCGACGAGGCATACGAATACTTCACCTTCGACGGGGCGACGCACTATTCCCCCGGTTCCCTCGACGCGGAGCACACGATCTCGCTGTTCAGCATGTCGAAGTCCTACGGCATGGCGAGCTGGCGCGTGGGGTTCCTCGTGGTCCCCGAGCATCTCTTCGACGACATGATGAAGATCCAGGACACGGTGATCATCTGCGCCCCCGCCGTCTCCCAGGCCGTCGCCCTGGAAGCCCTTACGGAAGGCCGCCGGTACTGCCGGCGCAGGCTTCCCGCCCTTGCCCGCGTGCGGGAGAGGATGCTCGCCGCGTTTTCGCGTCTCCCCGACCTGCTGACGGTCCCCCCCTCGCGGGGGGCGTTCTACTTTCTGGTGAAGATCCGCACCTCGATGGACCCCCTGACTCTCGCGGGACGGCTGATCCGCGAGCACAAGGTCGCCGCAATCCCCGGAGGAACGTTCGGGCTCGGGAAAGGGTGCTACCTCCGGATCTCCTACGGGAATCTCCCCAGCGAGGCGGCTTTCGAGGGAACCAGGCGCCTTGTCCGTGGGCTGAAAGCCATTCTCGGCGGTTAGACCGGACCGTCCTCGTCCAGGAAGATGCCGTACAGGTTCCCCTCGGGGGGCTTCCCTCGCTTCTCGACGGAAACCGTGCACTCTTCCGGGCGCGGCTTCCCCTTCCGGTGATGGGAAACCAGGACCTGTACGACGTCCCAGCCGATCTTCCCTTCCTCCGCCATCGCGGTAATGAACTCGAGGGCCGTCCGGCTGTCGTAGATGGAATCCCGGTACGGCCGGGGGGAGATGAGGGCGTCGTACACGTCGCAGACCGCCACGATCTCCACGAAACGGGAGGAGAGGAGGATTCCCCGGGGGTACCCCGAGCCGTCGAGGCGTTCGTGATGGTCCCGGGCGATCACGGCGGCCAGGATCCCGGGATCCTTAAGGTAATAGGACAGGAGGATAAACCCGGCCAGGGTGTGATGTTCGAGGGCCCTGCGCTCGGATTTCCGAAGGGTGGTCTTCTTCTTCAGGATCTCCAGGGGGATGCAGATCTTGCCGAAATCGTGGAAAGGTCCCGCCGCCGCCTCCTGAAGGATCTCCTCGAAGTTGTCCAGCAGATTCCTTGCGAGGTGGCTCGACAGGGCGAATACCAGCAGGATGTGGTGGTACGTATAGGGATCGTTCCGCTTGTAATACTCGAGGGACTCGAGCACGGGGAGGGGCAGCCGGGTCATCTCCAATAGGCGGATGAGGCCGAGGTACTCCGCTTCGCCGCCGAAGATCGTGCGGTAGACCCCCCTCCCGGTCAGGGCGAGAAGATCCCTGCGCACCGTGCCGAACTCCATGGCGGGATGGGTGGGGGAGAGGATTTCCTTCCCCCGTTCGGCGACTTCCGAGAGTACGACCTCGGAAAGAATGGTGCCAGAAGGGAGGATTTCCTTCCCGTCAAGCGTGTGGACGGGGTACTGGAGGAGCAATCCGTTCACGGAACCCCCTTCCAGGGATTACGACCTCCCTCCTTCCGAACGTAAGGTGGCCGATAGGAAGCCGAATTCAGGCCCGGATCGGTCCGGCCACGATGCTGGAGCCCGGAGGGACGCCGTGTCGGGCGTCGCTCCGGCGGGATGACTTTACCAGTCCCTCGTGAGAGGGGGAAATAAGGTATGGCAGCCGGAAGCCGGATCGGGAGTGCAGGTCCCTGTTCCCGTCGTCGCCCCGGGCACATACGTCTGCACCAGCGTCGTTCCTCCCCCGATCGTCACGGAGGCCCGCGTATCGATCACGGTGGTGACCAGATTATCAAAATGCGCCCCCACCGCCGTGTCGGCAAGTTTGACCGTATCGTGGCACGCCACGCATGTCGGAACGACGCCAAAGCTCGGTACGTAGAATAATACGTGGGAGATGTGCCTCCCGGAGAAGAAACCGTTGAACTGGGTCGTCCCCGAGACGTGGCAGGATTCGCAGTTGGTGTCTGGATCGATCGACCCCGTCTGCCAGTTCGGGGTCGTCTGGCTTCCGTGGCAGCTCACGTTCGAACAGGTAAGTGCGGCATCGTCGAACGATCCTGGCCCGGACTGCGCGTCGAAGTTGGAGAGGAAGGCCACGTCGCCCGGAGGAACCCGGAGGGCGTTCTTGCCGGCACGCGCGTTCGCCCGGTTGTAGTGGGCCAGGGTCCCCGTCCCGAGCCCGTTGTGACAGCTGTCGCACACCCCCGTCACGCCCGCCAGGCCATTGTGGGTCGGGTGGCCCCCCACGACGTTCGGGTAGGCGGCTCCGCCCGGCGGCTCCGTGTGGCAGGAACTGCAGTTCAGGAACGTAAGAGGCGACCCGGCGGTGTGACACGTCCTGCACGGAGGGGCCGTGGGCAGTGGGGAGGGCGGATCGATTCCGTGGCAGTTGGAGCATACGGAGGCAAACGAGTTGTCCGTCGCCAAGAAGTGTTCGGATGTCCGAAAGGGAACCCCGTGGATCCCGGTGAACGACGGTCCGTTTACGTGGCATCCCTGTCCGTTGCGGGAGGCGAGGAAGCAGGAAACCCTCGAGATGCCGCCGGACTCCGCGGCAGAGGTCACGGAACCGTGGCAGGGGACGCAGGTGCTCCCATCCGGAAGGGCAAAGCTGTAATGGGCGAAGACCCATCCCGCCGGATGGTTCCCCTGCTCGTCGACGAGGGAAAGCCCCCCGTTCTCGGTGCTGGTGGAGCAGCCGGTCGCGAAGAGGGCAAGAAGGACCGAGATCAGGACGAGCCACAGGAACCGGATTCTCCCATTTGCCATCATGTGCATCACTCCTTTGCGCGTTCCCGATACTTTTCGTTCGCACGGATATGCCCGTCGCCCGCTTCCTTACAAAGATCAGCGGTGGCAGGCCTGGCACCTGGTGTCGTTCTTGTTTCCGTGGCACCGGAAGCACGAGCCGGGGTCGAGGCGACCGTCGATCTGGTGGAGCACGATGTAATCCCCCCGGTGCTGGAGAACCCGGTCGGGCCGGTCCCCCATCTTCGTGCTCGGCTTCAACTCGTCTTTCCGGACGTGGCACGTCTGGCAGAACGACGGGACGTGGCACGACGCGCACAGGTTCTGCCCCTGCGAAGCGTACATCGAATGCTGCTTGATGAACACGAGGGAGTGCCGGAAGGAGGCGTACGGCTTGAGCGCCCCGGTGGAGACGTCCTCGTGGCACTCCCGGCAGTCCGCCCGCATCGCGGCCAGTTCCTCCGGATGCTTCGGGGGAACGGATTCGGTCTGGGAAACCAGAGAGCAACCCAGGAACATGGCAAGGGCTACCGCCCCCGCTACGATCGCGAACACGTTGCGGCGCATCATCACTTCCCTCCCATGGTGGTGCCCAGGTCCATCGAGGCCCGGACCAGCCCGGCGAAGTCTTCCGTGAATCTCGGGCTGCGGGTATACGTCACGTCCCCGGAAAGCTTCAGAAACGGAAGCACCTGCCACCCGGCGGATCCGACGACCTGGTAGGCATCCTTGATCCCGCTGATCTGTTCCTTGTATCGCTGGGTCAGGGCATCCAGGGAGAAGCGCCATACCCCGGGGGAGTAACTCCCGAAGACCCGGTACTCCTGGTACTCGTTCTCGGTCCGGTCCGCCGATACGATGGCCGCCGACAGGCCGCCCACGTCTTTCCGGTCATTGTAGGCGTAGCGCAGCCCGGCCTCGACCCGGGTGGCGTCCCCGGGTCGCTCGCATCGTGCCGGATATCCTTGACCCCCCCCTCGAGCGTCAACCCGGATGCCACCTCGATGTCGACAATGACGAACACGATCTGCGCCTTGTCATCGGGGTCGATCGACGGGGAAAGAAAGGCGGAATGCAGGGCCGTCTGGAACAGGTCCTTGTACTTGTATTCCTCGTATCCCGCCGCCAGGTCCAGGCGGGAGTAGGGCGTCAGGCGCAGTACGTACCGCTGCTGGGCGAGGGCGCTCGTGGAGACGTTGTAGGCAGCGCGGCCCGAAAGCTCCACCCAGGTACCCGGCCGGACCCAGAGGTCCCCACCGACCATCTCCCGGTCGTCCCCCTGGAACTTGCCCGCCTCCATGAGGTAGGTGACGCCGAGCTCGGCAAACCCGGGCCGGGCGAAGAAGAGCCGCCCTCCGTAGATCGAGTCCCCCGTGTCCGTCGAGGTGATGGTGCGCTCGACGGGAACCCCGCCGAATACGGAGAGGCCAAACCCCACCGGGGTCCTCGCCTTCAGGAAGATCCCGTCCATGATCTCCGCCGCCGTCCCTTCCACGAAGAAGAACCGGCCGAGGCGCATCTCCGCGTTCCCCGTGGGGTGAAGATACTGGAAGTAGGCGCTGCCCAGATCGCCGTTGTACCCGTCTTCCCCCGTGTCGTCCGCCAGGTCGAGGCGCCCCCACCCGTAGAAATGGAAGGAGAGCGGCTTATCGCCCAGGTTGTTCGCGTCCGCCGAGAGGTATTCGTACAGGGGGGCGAAATTCTTGTCGGTCCCTCCCGTTACCTCCCTCTCGTAATAGAGAAGGTACGTCCGGGAGGAGAGGGTGATGTCGGCGGCATGGCTAGGGGCGGGAAGAAGGGCTGGGAGGAGGAGAAGAAGTGCCGAACAACACAGGCCCATCCATAGGCGCGGGGCCACCCCGAGTCTGGCATCTCGCATCGTTTTCCCCCGTCGGTAAGTTTCTTTGGAACCAGCAAGAAGAGCAGACTTCCCGGCGGAAATAGGGGCTTGCCGGGAATCCCCACGTCACAATATCGGCTTCGAAATGGTATACAATATATCATCGATTTTCGGGCTCTCAACTATAAAAAACAGGAGACAACATGAAACTCCCCCTCTGCCTGTCGATCGCCGCTGTCATCCTTTTTCTGGTCGCCTCTTCCCCTTCGCACGCATTCATGAAGGAGGGGTGCGGCGGCGGCGAGTGTGCCGACTGTCACAGCCTGACGCGCGAGGATGCGGCAGCCCTTCTTTCCGGAACGGTGGACAACGTCCTCAAAGTCGGGCCGAGCGCCGTGGGGGGACTGTGGGTCGTCGATATCGTCAAGGGGGGCCAGAAGTGGCCCGTCTACATCGACTTCTCGAAGCAGTATCTGATCAGCGGGCAGATCATCCGGATCGCCACGAAGGAAAACATCACGGAGAGCCGTTACCAGCTCATGAACACGGTGGACGTCTCCACCATCCCCGTCGCAGACGCCATCGTGATCGGGGACCCGAAGGCAAAGCGCAGGATCATCGAGTTCTCCGACCCCGACTGCCACTTCTGCGCGAAGCTCCACGAGGAGGCCAAGAAGGTGGTGGCCAAAGACCCGGACGTGGCCTTCTACGTGAAGCTGTACTCGCGGAACAACAACCGCCAGACGATCGAGAAGATCCTCTCCATCCTCTGCGGGAAACAGGATGCCCCGAAGCGGATGGACGACGCCTTCGCCGGAAGGCCCCTTCCCAAACCGACGTGCAGCACTTCCGCGGTGGAGGAGACGGCCCTCCTCGCCAGACAATTGCGTCTGCGGGGAACCCCCGCGATGGTCCTGCCCGACGGCCGCATCATAAACGGCTACCGGGACGCGGACACGATTTTGAAACTACTAAAGGAACAAACCCCGTCCGCGGAGAAATAGCGCACAACGGACCGATGCAGAACCTGCTCTATTCCTTCGATTCGTACCTGCAGGCAGGGTCCCTCCTGTCCTACGCCGCCGTGTACGTCGGAGGGGTTCTCGTAAGCTTTACACCCTGCATCTATCCCGTGCTTCCCATCACGGTCGGCTATATCGGGGGGAGAAGCCAGGGAGCAAGGGGCAGGGGGTTTTTTCTTAGCCTGTCGTATGTCCTGGGGATGGCGGTCACGTACGCGGCGCTGGGCACCCTCGCGGCAACGTCGGGCACGGTCTTCGGACAGGTGGCGGCAAACCCCGTGACCAACATCGTCGTCGGGAACATCTGCATCCTGATGGCGCTCTCCCTGCTCGACGTCTTCCACGTGACGACCCCCGCCTTTTTTTCGGGGAGTGCGGCCGGAAAGAGGCGCGGCGGAATTCCTGGCGCTTTCGGGATCGGGCTTACCTCCGGGCTCGTCGTGGGACCGTGCACCGCGCCGGTCCTGGGTGCCCTTCTGGTCTACGTGGGTGCGAAGCAGAACGTATTGTTCGGCACCTCCCTTCTGTTCGTCTTCGCTCTCGGGATGGGCTCGCTCCTCCTCGTCATCGGAACGTTCACGGGCCTGTTGGCCAACCTGCCGAAAGCGGGATGGTGGTCGGAGGCCGTCAAGAAGGTGTTCGGGTTCCTCCTGATCCTGGTGGGGGAATATTTTCTCCTCGAGGCGGGAAAACTTCTCATATGAGGGTGCAGGAAATCCGCAAAATGCAAGCGGCCGGGAGGATCTTGGCGGCCTTGGCCCTGATCGTGCTGGCCACGGCGCCGCCGGGGGCGGAACGGACGGCCTACGGCGGTGCCGCAGAAGCTTCCGCACCCGTCAACGGTCCCGGCGAATGGGTGGATTTCACTCTTTCGGACACGGCAGGCAAGCCGGTTTCGCTTGGCCAGTTCATCGGCCTGAAACCGGTCCTCCTTTATTTTTGGGCCACGTGGTGCCCTCACTGCAAGGAGTCGGTCCCCGACATCAACCGGATGCACAGGGAGCCCGCCGAAAACGGAAACGTGCAGATTCTCTCCCTGAATTTCATGGAGAGCCCGGCAAAGGTGAACTCGTTCATTTCGGAAAAGAAGGTGGCCTTCCCGGTCCTGCTGGATCGCAAGGGGACGGTCGCAAGGATGTACCGGGTGGTCGGCATCCCCACGTACATCCTCATCGACCGGAAAGGCAAGGTGGTGTACCGGGGTCACGACACCCCGAACGTCCGGAAGCATCTCGAGTAGCCGGGCAGGCCGTACCGGTACCGGACCGAAAATCCAGACAGGAGGAAGCACCCGCATGCACGCAATCGCCTCCGCCGTCTATCGCCTTGCCCTTGCACTTTGGGTGGGGGGGATGTCGACTTTCACCTTCGTGGTGACCCCCGTCATCTTCCGGACGCAGACGCGCGACAGCGCGGGGAAGATCGTCGGCGCCCTCTTCCCGGTCTACTTCCGCTTCTGTCTGGTGGTTACCACCGCCGCCCTCGTGGCGCGGGCGGCCTCCGGGAAGGCATTCACCGGTGCCCGGCAACTGGCCGGAACCTTACTGGTCGTCTTCTGCCTGGCGATCGTCTCGTACCACACGTTCGGGCTTGCCCCCCGCATGGCAACCGTCCGGGAAACGGTCGTCTCTCTTGAGGCGGCCCCGAAAGAAGACCCGGCGCGGCGCGAGTTCTCCCGCCTGCACGGAATCTCGATGACGCTAAACCTCGTGGTCATCCTCGCAGGAGCGATCCTGATCCTCTGGTACGAAACGTTTGGGAGATGATCGCCCCGAAAAATTTCATCAGGAAAGGAACATCCGCCCTTCCGAAAGGCAGTCGCACAGTTCCCGGTAGACCATTTGGATCCGCTCGCGGGAGGGGGGTTTCCCCAGGCGGCGGACGATCCGCCGGGCCAGGGTCCCCCGGGCAAGAATCACGTTCAGGGCGAGAAGAGCCGCCCTGTCGTCATCGGTTGCCCCGGCCAAAAGCGTCCCTGCGAGGTGGGCCCAAAGTTCCCCGGCGGTTACCCGCTTGCGGGAAAGGCCAAACACGGAAAGGTACCGGCCGTCCCGGATCACGGCGCTCTCCCCATCGCGCAAAACAGCCAGGAAGATCTCTTCGAGGGGATCGATCTCCCACGCCATAAGTTCCTCCATGGGAGTGAAACGCCCGCGAACGAGCGCCTTGAGAGTCTCCACCACGGCCGAGATGATCGCGATGTCCGCCTGAGGGCACTCCTGGACGTCCAGCATGCGCAGCTCGATCGTGTCACGGTCGAAGCGGGGAATGGCGCCGCGGGAGTTGAGCCACTCGTGCCTGAGGATCTTCCCCGGGTCATACGGTGCGATGTCGCGGTACAGGCGCCGCAGGATCTTGTCCCGGTAGCGACGGCGGGAATAGACCGCTTCGGGGATCACCCGGCCGGTGATCGAAGGGATCTTTTGCTGGTTGCCCCGGTAGGCCTCCAGCCGGTTGTCGAGCAGCCCGGTCACTTCCCCCTCGACGACGGGCGAGCTGGCGGCGATCGCCGGGAGGATCGGGATCAGAAACCGCACGGCCGCATGCAGGCGCGCGAACTCCTCGTCGCCGTGGAAGGAAAGATTGAGGTGAATGCTCTGCAGATTGGCCCACCCATGCCGCCGGCAGTCGAAGATCCGGTGGTACGACTCATAGATTTCCCGGTTCTGGTGAGGCCAGAACTGTGCCTCCCGGGCGGGGTCCATGAGGGGATGCATCCCGGTGGGCATCAGCATACCCCCCAGGGGCGAAAGCAGCGCGTTGACCTTGGCGACGTGCCCGGAGAAGGCCGCGGCAAGCCCGGTAAGCGCGGACACCGGCCCGTTGGTTTTTATCTCCACCACGTGGAGGGCCATCTCGTTGGACCAGCAGAGCGGCCCCTGCTCGACCTCGTCGCGGTACTCGCCCGCCACCCGTAGCAACAGCTCGTCCGTTACGGGAAGGACAGAGAGGGTCTCCCGGTCCACGATCATGTACTCCAGCTCGACGCCCATGCCCTCGAACAGGGGGCGGGGCTCCTTCGCCGGGCTCATGGATAGGTCAACGATTTGCGCTGTTCGATCCGCCGCAGGAACACCCGCATGATCCGCAGGTAGATCTCCTCCTTGAGCACCCGGTCCTCGACCCCGGCGTCGATGTTGGGATTGTCGTTCACCTCGATGACGAGCACGTTTCTCCCGACCTGCTTGAGGTCCACGCCGTACAGCCCGTCGCCGATCAGATTCGCCGCCCGGAGAGCGGTCCGCAGGACCGGCTCGGGGAGGTGCTCTACCGGGATCGTGTCGACCTTTCCCTCGTCCCGCTTCCCCCCGTCCCCGTCACGCTTCAGAATCTGCCAGTGATGCCTTGCCATGTAGTACCGGCAGGCGAAAAGGGGCTGCCGGTCGAAGACGCCCACCCGCCAGTCGAAGGGAGTCGCGAGAAACTCCTGAGCGATGACCATTTCCGACTTTTCCAAAAGGGTCCCCACCGTGTCCCGCAACTCCTCCTCGCGATCCACCTTGACGACGCCCCGGGAGAAGGAGCTGTCCGGCTGCTTCAGGATGCACGGCAGCCCCAGCTCGGCCACGATGGCGTCCTTGTTGCCGCGGTGGACGATCATGGTCCGGGGAATCGAGACTCGGTTGCGCTCCAGGAGCTCGGCCAGAAAAACCTTGTTGGTGCACTTGAGGATCGACTCGGGGTCGTCCACCACCACCATCCCCTCCGCGGCGGCCTTCCGGGCGAACCGGTACGTGTGGTGGTTGACGCCGGTGGTCTCGCGCAGGAAAAGGGCGTCGAATTCGCCCAGCCGGCGGAAATCGTCCTTCTCGATGAACTCGGGCCTAAGCCCCGCTTTCTCGGCCGCCTTCTGGAACCGGTGCAGTGCTTTTTCGTCGGAGGGCGGCTCCGCCTCGGCGGGGGAGACGAGGATCGCCAGGTCGTAGCGCGCGGGGACCTTCCGCCCCCCGCTCCGACGTGCCCCCTTGAAATATTTCTGGGCTTCCTCGACGACGAACTCCCGGTGGTCTTTCGGGATATCGCCGGCTGCAAGCGGACTGATGCCCTGGAGGTACCATTTCCCGGACCGCTCGTTCCGCTCGAAATTCGCCCGCAAAAACGGGGCAGGAAACAGCTTGAACAGCTGCTGGCTCAGCTGATCGTACCGCTTGGCGAGGTTCCGCCCGAAATAGATGCTGACGACGAACTGGCGGGCCTGGAGGGGGGCGAAGGACTTCTGGATGATCTCGTCCAGATCGTAGGAGGCCACCCGGATGACGGTCT
>JBAULH010000083.1:0-2020 GCA_049578085.1 Candidatus Deferrimicrobiaceae bacterium | reverse complement strand
AGATCCCTCCGGGGATTAGGGAAGGCGTCGAAAAGTATATCAGTATAGGGGAGACCATACTCGTCACGTTGCTCGACTGGAGGGCAATGCATAAGGCGCCTAAATTCGTCGACAGCAACACGTTCTTTAATTCATGGTTCATCCTGACGAGCAGAAGAATAATAATCGCTAAGAACTCCTCAGAGTTCAAGAGGTTCAGGGACATCCCGCTCAAGGACATTACGCAGATATTTTATGAGCTCGATAATCGGGCGCCGAGGGTTTCGATCACCTCGCCCGGACATGAAGACATCATCGATTTCCCGAGGCAGGCATCTCATTTATGTGCCGGCCTCGAAGGAAGAATAAGCGCGGCAATAGCCAACTCGAGAGACATGAGAGATGATCTCCCCGGCGCTGACTACATACAGTGCACGGGGTGCGGGAGCAGCGTTCCGGGGAGGAGCCATTATTGTCCTGAGTGCGGCGCGAAGCTTCAAAATCCCTAGGACGTCCGGCCTGCCGCGAAGTCCCGGCATCGTATAGATTCTTGATTTGCGCCCTAGCTTCAATATAATGAAATGCAGCCAGAAGAAGGAGACTATCAAATGATTCACGGCTCGCTAGTAGCTATAGTCACACCGTTTAAGAACAGCAGAATCGACGAAGACGCGTTCAAGAAGCTCATTGAATTCCAGATAGAAAACGGCACGCACGGAATCGTGCCCTGCGGCACGACCGGCGAATCCCCGACTCTCTCGCACGAGGAGCACGAATACGTTATCGAGCTCACCGTTGGAGCCGTCAAAAAGCGGGTCCCCGTTATCGCGGGTACGGGCTCAAACAGCACGAAAGAAGCCATACGGCTAACGAGGTTCGCCGAGCAGATAGGGGCCGACGCTGCCCTTCTCGTAGTGCCCTACTATAATAAGCCGACACAGGAGGGGCTTTATTTACACTTCAAGCAGATAGCCTCACAGGTGAGCATCCCAATCATCCTGTACAACATCCCAGGACGTTCAGGCGTCAATATGAATCCGGAAACGATATTAAGGCTCGCGAGAGACTGCAAAAATATCATAGGCGTTAAAGAGGCCTCGGGTTCTATCGTACAGGCGAGCAAAATTCTGCACCTCTGCGGCAGGGACTTCCTCCTTTATTCCGGAGAAGACGCACTCAATTTCCCACTCCTCGCTATCGGCGCAAGGGGCTGCATCACGGTTACGGCCAACGTAGCGCCGAGGGATGTCGCCGACCTTTACGAGCACTTTGCGAAGGGGGATTACGAAAAAGCCAGGGACCTCCATTACAGGCTCCTGCCGCTTAACGAAGCGCTATTCATAGAAACGAACCCGATTCCCGTTAAAGCCGCTCTCAGCATGATGGATAAAATAACCTACGAGTACAGGTACCCGCTCTGCCAGATGTCGGATAACAATTATAATGAGCTGAAGAAGGCGCTAACCGAGTACGGTATTCTGAGCTGAGAAGAGAATTGGTGGAGACCTGAAAGGGGGTTTCCCGTTCGAATCCGAATCAAAGGGGATTGCGGTCAGGAGAGTGAGTAGATGAGTCCCCCCGATCTCGTGCATGAAAAAGGGTTATGGGCAAAAGGGAAAACCCCGGCGGGCGTCGATGAAGCGGGCCGAGGGCCTCTCGCGGGACCTGTAGTCGCGGCGGCCGTAATCCTTCCGGAAGGATTTAATATAAGAGGACTCGACGACTCCAAGAAACTGACTCACAGGCAGAGAGTAGACCTACTCGATCGGATAGTCACTTCAGCCCTGGCCTTCGCCATAGGAATTGTCCACCACGAGGAAATAGACAGGATAAATATTCTGAGAGCGTCACTCCGGGCGATGGAGATAGCTGTCAACTCGCTCGAGAAAAGACCCGATTTCCTGCTTGTAGACGGCAATCAGAGGACCTCGCTCCTGATCCCGCAGGAGACGGTCATAAAAGGGGATTCCAGGTGCTGCTCCATAGCCGCGGCTTCGATCGTGGCAAAAGTCAGGAGAGACGAGCTCATGGACGAATATCA
>JBAULH010000082.1:0-1758 GCA_049578085.1 Candidatus Deferrimicrobiaceae bacterium | reverse complement strand
GGTCCAAGGGGGGCGGCAACTCGGCGTGCAGCTCGTCCTCCATCGCGGCACTCCGCCTGAGATTCTCGATCAGGGCGGCGATGTACGGATCGGCCCAGGGAACCAGATCGCGAAAGCCGCCGTCGCGCGGCAGAAAGGGGTCGCTCATGACCGGTACCTCGACGACGGTGCAGTGTATCGTGCGTGCCACGTGTGCAGCCCTCCCTCGCAGGTACGATGTGTCGCGTATGACGCAATCGGCACGACCGGAACACCGCGATTCGAAACCGCGCTTTTGAATGGGGCCGTGCCTGTGAAGTGATAGGACTACACCAAGCAATTCGTGGACCAAACGTCCGGCTATTCCCCGGACGCCCGCGGCCGCGCGGCGGGGCACGTCAAGCCCGGCAACGGCTTACGGCGCAACCCGGGCGCTGCGAAACGGTGCCCAAGCCCCGCTAGCAGTCGCCCACCGCGGCAGAAAGAATTGCAATCGCTTGCAAGATGGTTGCCATACCGCGACGAAACCGAAACGGCGTCGGAAGCAAGAGGGGGTCGGAAGTCTGCGATTCCCGACCCCTTTTGCGTAATCCGCGGATTCGGGCGGCGCGGCTAAGCCGCCTCTGCCCGGGCGGTCTTTTCGGCCAGTTTCTCATTGAGCACCTCGACGGCACGCAGGAGTTGCGGATCGAAGTCGACCGGTGAACCGTCCGGCGGTGCGGGGACGACTTCACCCGGCGAGAAGCTGGGTCCGTGCACGACGTCGCGCTGGTGGCGCTTTTCCAGTAGTTGGGCCGTCTGATCCTTGTCGAGCTTGACTTCAAAACCCGGATCGGCCTTCACGCCCCACTCGTCGTCGGCTTTGCTCGATGCCAGGCGGTGAATGTTCTTGCCGCTGGGTCGCCAATAGCTGGCGATCGTCAGCTTCAGCAGGCTGCGTCCGCCTTCCAGGGGAATGACGTTTTGCACGGTTCCCTTGCCCCAGGTGCGCTCTCCCACAATCGTGGCGCGGCCGTGATCCTGCAAGCAGGCCGCGACGATTTCGGCGGCGCTGGCGCTCATGCCGTTGACCAGCACGACCAGCGGCAGCGACTGGTACTGGCCCGCACCGCTGGCCAGGGCCTCCTCGCGCACCTGGCCGTCGCGTCCGCGCGTGCTGACGATCGCGGCGCCGCGCGGCAGAAACATGTCGCAAACTTCTTCGGCCCCTTGCAGCAGCCCGCCCGGGTTGTTGCGCATGTCGATGATCAGGCCGCGGCAGCCTCGTTTCGCCAGCCATTCGAGCGCCTCGTTGATTTCCTCGACGGTCGATTCGCCGAAGGCCGTGATTCGCACGTAGCCGATCTTGTTTTCGCCGGGCAGAAAGAAATTCCAGCTGCCGCCCGGCTCGCGCAGATCGCCGAGCACCGAATCGATGCGGATTTTCGCCCGCACCAATTTGAAATGGATCGGCTCATCGTACCCCTCGCGCCGCACCGCGATTTCGACCGGATCGCCCGGCTTGCCCTTCAGCCAGCGCACGATTTCATTCATCGACCGATTGATCGTGCCGCGGCCGTCGATGGCGACGATTTTGTCGCCGGCCCGCACGCCCGCCTCGTAGGCCGGCGTGCCGAACAGCGGGCTCATCACGGTGAGCTGCTTGTCGGGACCGTCGAAAGTGACCTCGATGCCGATGCCGCCGTACTGCTGGTCGAGCGCCTGCTGAAACTGGGGGGCCTGGCTGCGCGGGAGATAAGCCGAGTATTCATCCAGCTTGCCGACCACGCCGTCCAGCGC
>JBAULH010000081.1:0-2441 GCA_049578085.1 Candidatus Deferrimicrobiaceae bacterium | reverse complement strand
ACCCCCGCCGCAATCGCGGCGCCGGCGGGGGAGAAGGGTTCCCGGGCGCCCGCATCGGCCCGCCCCGTGCTTCCCGCCGACGTCCCCCAGTATTTTCTGCCGGTCCGCGTCGCGCAGCCGGAGGGTGCGGCCGTTCACTACGAACCGATGCTGCTGGGGGTCGCCAAGGTCTATTACGCCAACGCGAAAGTCGGGGTCGCCGCCCAGAAGGAGGTCTGCCTGCTGGGCGAGTTTTCCGAAGGCCCCTCTCCGGTCGACTGGGACGAGGCGCGGGAAACGGAGATCAAGGAGAGCGATCTCGAAAAATTCCCCCACGACCCGGACTCCTCCTTCGGGGAGTTGCCCCGCGAGGCGTCCAACGCGAAGAGGTACCCGGAGTGGGGGACCGCCTTCAAGGAGTGGGTCTACCGGAACCGGAAGCTGGAACTGTTCAAGAGCCCGTCTTTCGGCGCCGTCTCCGAGCCTGGGGAGTCGGAGCGGGACTTCCGCATCCGGCTTACGCAGGCCTCCCGGGAGAAGCGGGACCAGCAGGTCGAGCGGTTGCGGCAGAAGTACGCCCCCAAGATCGCGACCCTTACGGACAGGATTCGCCGCGCCGAGCAGGCGGTGGATCGGGAAAAGGCCCAGGCCACGCAGCAAAAGCTTTCGACCGCCATCTCCTTCGGGGCCACCCTCCTCGGAGCGTTGACCGGCAGGAAGACCATCACGCAGTCCACGCTCGGGAGGGCCGCGACCACGGCACGGGGTGCGGGCCGCGCGCTCAAGGAGTCGCAGGACGTCGCCCGGGCCGGGGAGAACGTGGAGGCGCTTTCGAAGCAGCTTGCCGACCTCCAGGCGCTTCTGGACCAGGAGACCGAAGAGGTCAAGGCGGGTGCCGACCCCCTCGCGGAGGCCCTGAAGACATGCGAGGTCCGTCCGAAGAAGACCGACATCACCGTCTCCCTGGTGTCGCTGGTGTGGTTCCCCTACATGCGGGATCGCAAGGGGGGGATCGCGCCGGCACGCTGAGAGGGCGGACACGCCGCACGCGCGGTGCGGGGTATCGGGTGGCCCCGGAGGGGAGTTTCTCCCCTCCGCCGTCACTCCCCTTTCTTCGCTGCCGTTTCGAGGCTTAAGAGCTTCGGCCCCTGCTTGATCCGAAAGGCTCCGTTTACCGTCTCCCAGATCCAGCCGGAATAGCCGTATCCCCCTACCGCCTTCACGACGAAGGCCCCCCTCCACGATTCCGCCCGGGTCTGGTTGAGGGCGATCGTCCCGAATTTCCCGAAGGTATAGCCGGGAACCGGGTGGCAGTACGCTTCTCCCGAGAGATGTTCCGCCGTCTCTATTGCCTCCTGCCCCCCGAAGACGGCGGCGCGCAGGCCGTACTTGTGATCCTTCGCGCGCCTTTGCACCTCCTCCTTCGTATCGAACGGCGAGGTAAACGCCACGGGGCCGAAGACCTCCTCGCGCATCCCGAGCATGTCGTCGGTCGCGTCCCTGACGATCGTCGGATGGACCATGTTTCCTTCGATCCTGCCGCCGAGGACGATCCTGGCGCCCCTTTCCAAGGCGTCCGCGAGCTGTGCCCGGATCCGTGTGACGGCCAAACCGCTCGCCAAGGGAGAAACATCGGTCCGCTTGTCCTCCGGGTTCCCCACGATCAGTCTTGCGGCGTTTTCCTCGAATCTGTCGAGAAACTCGTCGTAGATCGACCGATGGACGAAGATCCGTTTCGGGGCGGTGCATGTCTGTCCCGAGTACATGAACTTCGCGGTCATGAGGTCCGACAGGGCGAGGGAAAGGTCCGCGTCGGGGAAAACGATGAAGGGATCCTGCCCCGGCCCCTCGAAGACGAGCTTCTTCCCCGTCCGGCGAAACGCCTCCTCGTACGGGAGGACGTTTTCGTCGAAGCCGAAGACGACCACGGTGGAGATTGCGGAGTCACGAAGGGCATTTTCCACGAAGTTCTTCCCGCTGCCGCGGTAGAAGCGGATATCGTCCCCGAAGACCGGGCGGTAGAGGGATTCCGTGAGATCGCAGATCCCGGTCCCCTTCGAGGAGAACTTCACGGTCACCCGGTTTCCCACCATGTAGATCGAGGTGATGGCCGTGTTGAGCCAGGCGCTGCCGTTGTAGGAGAGCATGAGGGCAACACTCGATCCTTCGCCCCCCAGGGGACGTTTCCCTTCGAGGAAGGAGCGGGCGTCGGCGTACATCCCGAGCCGGTCGATGGCGATGTCCACCTCGTTCGCCGTGTCCCGGACGGTAAACCGGATGTCCTTTACCGCCTGCCCGATGATCTCGTTCCGGCGTTTCCCGATCGCTTTCGCGAGATCGAGCACCTTTTCGAATCTCTCCTCATAGGATCGTTGCATCCGTGCGTTCCTCGTTCAGGGGGTGTTCCTTCTCCTCAAGGTATGATGCCACCACAACGGATTGCGGGTAAAGGAGGGGAAGGG
>JBAULH010000080.1:0-2959 GCA_049578085.1 Candidatus Deferrimicrobiaceae bacterium | reverse complement strand
GTCATCGAGTCTCCCTGGAGCGCAGCCAGGCGAAGCCTTTCCATAACGGAGTACCCGTATTCGATTCCATATCCGAGGGCGCCGGTTGTGGGATCCATAATGATCCGGTCGAGCGGCAGACCCATATCACTGATCAAAATATTGAGCTGTTTCGAAAGGTTGACATCCATGGGCGCTCGGGCGTCGACCAGGTGACCATTCGCCATTGCGGCTGCAACGATCGTGCGATAATTCTTATCCTCGCAAATTCCCAGGAGAATCCGCTCGCCTTTCGTCGCCTCGGCTACCGGCACCAGGAGAGTATTATCGACCTCTGCCTGGCCAGGTCCAAAAACGATCAAGGGCAAGCCTGTCGCCTTCAGCACAGATTTTACTGCCGAAACGGCTGCTTCGGGTGTGTTGGGGTTGCCTGCGCTATCCGTGAGACTCAAAGTAATCTGAAGCAGGTCGATTCCCGTAGCTTCGGCAGCTTTTGCCCAAAGGGCAGGATCGTCTACCACGTCGCCCCAGGTTTCAAGGAGCAATGGCGACCAATCGTCCGGCCTGTGATCACGAATTTCCAAGGCCACCAATGGTCGATGAGGCATTTCTTCCTCAAAGTGCATAAATGGCAGGGATTTTTCACCACCGACGGTGACGGAGAAAGTGCGCGTGCCGCCATCGGCAGCCGTTGCACCGATCGTGTTCGCCCGGACGCTGCCAGGCCATTTATCTTTAGGGATTTCGATTGGCATTATTTCGCTCCTGAAGTTTGTTATTTTCTGGCTCTTATGATTACTTTTTATGCAGCCCCTTGCGCGCTGCATCGCGCCTTTTGATAAAAACATCCAGTGGAGACTGGCGCTCCGCCTGGATTCCCAGATCTTTAAGGTCATTCATATCTTTCGCCGCCATCAGACGGAGCAAGTGGCGGTAGGTGATCACCGCAGCAGGATATTCGAATCCGGCAGACTGGTGCATTAGGAACAACGTGCGTAGACCCCGGTCCTGCATGAATTGTGCGGCCGCCTGTAAGGGGATATCAGGAGGTATTTCAGGCACTCCTTCCACCATAACATCTTCCGCACTTAGCGAGCGGTAGTCCTCGCTTAAGAACGCTTTTATCACTTCGTCTTGACCCACGATGCCGATTGCGTTCCCTTCTTCCAACACCACGACCTCTTCTATGTTTCTCTCGATCATGGCCCGGGCGAGCTCAATGATGGGCGTATCCGGAGTACAGGTCTCCACGCCAACAGACATCAAATCGCGCACCAGTTTAGGGAAGGAAGGATCTTCAGGCATTTTTCAAACTTTTATCCAGAAAAGAAGAGGCAGGGATCAAGGTGCTTTAGAAGGAACAACTTGATCCCTATCAAACGATTAAAAGATGGGGTCCATCACCAAAGCCGGGTGATTATGCTCTTCCAGCCAGGCCAGCAGTTCATCCACGGTTGTCGCATTTCGTTCGTCGGCGATCTTCCCGATCAGCTCGGGATCATCTTCACGCCTGGCTACCGCCGCCAACTCGTCCGCCATGGTCTCCTTCAGGACACTGCTCATCCAGACCACCCGTTTAAAACCGCCGTCTGCCGAAATGAACTTCGGACTGATCAGGTAAAACTTTCCAACGCCCATAACGCCTGGCGTCTGCAGCCCGCCGCCGGCGATACCCGCCAGAGTGCTAAATGTCATCCCGGCCGGGGTCATACTGGTATCTTCACGGCTTACGATCATTACGCCGTTGGCTTCGGGGATCAGCATCACAATGCACTCGAAACAACCGCAGGCGGTCATCGGGTTCTCCATTATCGAGTACATGGCGACTTCCTGAACCACGTCGTGCGAGCCAACCTTGGCATAATCATTCGTTCCATTCCAGTAACCTTTTTCCGAGTCGATCAGCTTGCCAAGCTTGATCGGCTGGTTGGGTCCGGTAGGATTAATGTTATACGAGGCTTTGCAGTCCAACCAGTTGTAAGCGCCGCACAAGCCCAAGCGTTCGGGGCTGACGATGCACACATGGTTTGGCGCGAAAGACTGGCACAATGTGCAGGAGTAAAACTCTTCTACTCTGTCATCCGTGAGATCTGCCAGGCGCTTGTTGCGGTAATCGTAAGCGCTGCGCGCTTCCGACAACCATTCCTGGATTTTCTCGGGGTCCGTGTAAATGGTCACCTGGACCTTGTCTACAATTGCGCCGAAATCGGAATGGAAGCGGGCGTGCAAGATCTTACCGAAATGCTCCAGGTCGAACCCCTTGTCTGCAGCGTTATTGGAAATTCGTACCCAGGCGATGTCGCGCTGGCCGATATGCTGGATTCCTGAAGCGCCATTGACGAAATAATGGATCTGGCGCTCCAACACCGGCTCGAAATCTTCCTGCATCTGCCTGCCGGCGACCTGGATCACGATACCCATATCCATGTGTCCCTGGCTTGGAATTTCGCTGAAGTCCGGCCCGACAACCTGGATTTTGCCATCCACCACATCATCCAACGCGGCCATACGCAGGTATTCGAAGCAGCGTGAGTACTTTCCGCCGAATTCCACGCGCATATCCGCTTTGCGCACCACTTCGCCCTCGAATGCCGAGCCATAAGGCACGGGGACGGGAACATTGGCGACCTTTACTTTGACGCCGCGCACCTCGATGCATTTTTGCACCAGCAGTTCGGCCCGCTCCAAATCGTCTTTGCCCTCGATCTCATTGAATGGCATGCTGACGACGTGCTCGTATTTCGTGATCCCGGTCGGCAGGATCTCTGGGATAACCGTATCGGCAATCACAGGGAAACCGAAGTTGATTGCGCCAGCGGCCGCAGCGTATTTCAAATCGTCTACTTCGCCCAAGGCCAGGACGAAAGCAAAAACCCGCTCGCGATTATAGAGCAAAATGTCGCGCGCCTGGCCGCCTTTCAAGCCGCCAAACGTGAGCGCAGAACGAACCGCAAATCCCAGGGCATAAATCGCGCTGATC
>JBAULH010000079.1:0-4524 GCA_049578085.1 Candidatus Deferrimicrobiaceae bacterium | reverse complement strand
GGTTGAGAAAGTAAGGTCGCATTGGACAGCCCTTCTCCCGGCGCACCCTTTTTCTCTGTCATCATTCTTAACTGGAACGGCCGGCATCTCCTGGAGGAGTGCCTGGCTTCGGTCCAGGACCAATCGTTTCAAGACTACGAGGTAATCGTGGTGGACAACGGCTCGACGGACGGGTCCGTCGACTTTCTGAAAGAGGGGTGGGGTGAGATGATCATTATCCTCTCCCTTCCCTCGAACACCGGGTTTGCCGGGGGAAACAACGCCGGGATTCGGGCCGCAAGGGGAAGGTACGTGGTTCTTCTCAACAACGACACCGCGGTCGACCCGGGATGGCTGTCCGCCCTGTCGGGAGCGATAAGGCGGCATCCCGACGCGGGGATGTTCACTCCCAAAATCCTCAACTACTACCGGCGTGACGAGATCGACAATACCGGGCACGTGATCTACCCGGACGGACTGGCGCGGGGGCGGCACCGGTTGGAAAAGGACGATGGACGCTTCGATGAAGAGGGAGAGGCACTCTGGCCGAGCGGCTGCGCCGGCGTGTACAGGAGGAATATGCTCGACGAGATCGGCCTGCTCGACGAGTCCTTCTTCGCCTACGGGGAGGACGTCGACCTGGGGCTGCGGGCCAAGTGGGCGGGGTGGAAATGTATTTATGTGCCCCGCGCAGTCGTCTACCACAAATATTCCGCGACAACCGGCATCTACTCCCCGCAGAAGGCGTTTTTGGTGGAGCGCAACCGCCTCTGGATTCTGTTCAAGAATTTTCCCTGCCGCGAGATCTTTTTGTCCCCCTTCTATACCGCTTACCGGTACTGGATGCATCTCCGGGGCGTCCTGTCTGGGGAAGGTGCATCCGCACGATTTTCGCGAGATTTCTCCCTGGGAAGGCTGGCGGCCATAACCCTGAAAGCGGAGTTCTCCGCCCTTTGGGGGTTGCCCCGGATCCTTGGGCAACGGTTGCGATGCCGGAAAATCCGCAGGACTTCCACATCGACATTCCGGGTTCTTCTGAAGCGGTTTTCGATGACGGCCGAGGAGGGGGCGCTCAAGGATTGAAGACAGCTCCTGGTATTATTCCGTCTCCTGTTTTCCTACTTTCTCCAGTTGGGCATCCACCATCATTCGCACCAGTTCTTCGAAGCTCACCTCCGGTTGCCAGTGGAGGATCTGACGGGCCCGAGAGGAGTCCCCCACGAGGAGTCCCACTTCCACCGACCGTACGAGGGATGGATCGATTTCTACCCAATCCTCCCATCGGAGGCCCACGTGCGAAAATGCCAGTGTGAGAAAATCGCGGACGGAATGGGTCTTCCCCGTTGCGAGGATATAATCCTCCTGTTTTTCCTGCTGAAGCATGAGCCAGATGCCGCGGACGAAATCGCCCGCATACCCCCAGTCCCGCCTTGCATCGAGATTACCGAGGCGAAGTTTTTCCCTGCCTCCCCGTGAGATCACGGCGGCGGCTTTCGCGATTTTCTGCGTCACGAAATAGTCCGGCCGTCTGGGGGACTCGTGATTGTAAAGGATGCCGCAGACGCAGAACATTCCGTATCGCCGCCGGTAAAGGCCCGCCAGTTGGTGCGCCGCGAGCTTGCTGACCCCGTACGGGGTCATCGGGTTGTGGGGAGTATCCTCGTTCTGCGGCGAAAATGGAGGGTCCCCGAAAATCTCGGAAGAGGAGGCCTGGTAAAACCGGGTGTGCGAAAAGTGGTTTTTTAGAACCTCCAGAAACGCCGTCACCAGGAGAGTGTTCACCTGGAGGGAGCGGTACGGATCATCCCACGATTCCGGGATGAAGGACATTCCGGCGAAATTGTACACTTCGTCCGGGCCGAAAAGCCGTGTCCATCGGATGATGTCCTCTTTCATCACCAATTCGGTCTCTTGCAGAACCACGTTGTTCATGACGTTGGTAAGGTTGGAGGTATCCTCGTTTTTCTTGAGGAAACCGAGGACCCGGTATCCTTTTTCCACCAGCAGTTCCGCGAGATACGATCCATCCTGGCCCGCGATACCGGTGATGACGGCTCGTTTACGGGATGTCGGTTCCATTGCGGCACCCAGTTTGTTTCTCAAGACCGATGAGAAATGCTAACATATTAATCAAATCAAAGTTCTTAAAAATCAAAGGGAAATCATTTTCATGATCGTTTACATCGACGGCATGGATTTCCGGCGGACGGGGATCGGAAGGGTACTGGAAAATGTCCTTGTCGGGCTCATCGAATCGGAGAAGATAACGAAGGTTCAAACCCTTATTCCCCGCACCAGGAGGAAGGAATTTCTCGAATCCTTTTCGGATCATCCGAAAATCGATGCGGCATTCGCCGCATTCGAACCGTTTTCCCCTCGCGATTTTCTGCTGAAACAGCGTCTGATCGATCGTTTTTCTCCGCCGGCGGATGTTTTCTTCTACCCGAACATGAACATTCCGCTGATTCAGAGGGGGAAAGTGGTCTTTTCCATCAACGACATCATCATGATGACACCCCAATCCGGCTGGAGTCCGATAAAAAGACGGCTGTTTCGGTTCCTTACGGCAAAGGCGCTTTCCAGGGCGCAAGGTGTCGTATGCATTTCAAACTTCACCCGAGGAGAGATGGAGCGGGTTTTCGGGAAAAGCAGGGCGTCGGTCCGTGTCATCCATCCATGCCTTGGCGAGGATTTTCTCTATGCCGATCCGGAGAAATACCGGAGGAGCCCACTGGTCGATGGGGATTACATTCTCCATGTCGGAATCCGGGTCCGGCATAAGAACCATGCGGGGCTGATCCGCGGGTGGATCGAGGCGCGAAAAAAATTTCCGGGTCTGCGGCTGGTCGTCGTAGGAAAGCGACTGTGGGAGGATGATGTGGATCGGTTGCGCAGGAAATATGGACTCACGGATGAGCTTGTTGAATTTACGGACGCGACCGATGATGAGGTGAAGAACCTCTATTCCAACGCAAGGGTGTTCGTATTCCCTTCTTTTGTGGAAGGTTTCGGCATACCCCCCCTTGAGGCGATGGCGATGGGATTACCCGTGGTTTCCGCGGACATACCGGTATTGCGGGAGGTGAACGGGGATTCGGTTCATTATGTTCAACCAAGCGATCCGCAGGATATCGGACGGGGAATCGCTGTCGTATTGACGGATCCTGGCCTGCGGGCCCGTCTTGTGGCCGCCGGTAAAAACCGGCTTGAGACCTATACGCATGGGAAGATGGCGGGCGAGTACGTATCCTTTCTCCGTGCGATCGCCTGTACTGAAGAAATTCCAATCGAGCATAGATACCGTGGGAAGGGGTAAATTGGCCAATCACGACGACTATGGTCCTTCTGATGTCAAGGGGCTTGAAACGGGAGGAATGAGGACGAAAGGCGTAATCAGAGAGTCCCTTGCCGGCAAACCGCTGATTTCGGTCATCACGGTTGTCTACAACAGCGATAAATTTTTGGAAGAGGCGATACGGAGTGTGTTCAACCAGGAGTACGACAATATCGAGTATTTGATCATCGATGGCGGTTCGACGGACGGAACCTTGGACATCATCAGGAAGTATCAAGACAGGATTGACCACTGGGTCAGCGAACCGGACAACGGCATCTATGACGCGATGAACAAGGGGATAGCGCTTGCATCGGGCGATCTAATCGCGTTCTTGAATAGCGATGATCGATACGAACCAGGTGCGCTGGAACAGGTCGCCAGAGCGTATGTGGATCAGGCAAATCAAGACGTCGTCATTGCCGGGAAATGGAACCTGTTGTTCGAAGATTCGGACCTTGTTATCAACGCTTCCCCCTCTCTCCGATTCCACACAGGAATGCCAATCTCGCACCAGGCAATGGTTGTTCCGAAAAAAGTCTATGAAAATCATAAGGGATTCAATACGGCATATCGGTTTGCCGCCGATTTGGACCTGGTCGTGCGGCTGTACGTAAACAAGGGAAGGTTCCTGTTTATCGATGCTGTCATCGTCAGCTTCAGAACATTCGGTGCAAGCGACAAGCACTATCGCGATAGCGTGAGAGAAGCATCGGCGATAATAAGGAAGAATCTTCCCCGTAGAACATACATGGCCTACAAACTTCTCTCGAACAAATATATTGCCTTGGCTTCGCTTTCAAAGGAGCGTAAGCGCATTTTCGGAGGAAAGGCGATCGGCCGATTTGAGAAGGCATATTTTAAATTGAAGGCATTTTACTCCCGATACTGGGCTTGAGCATCGATTGCAGGCTCACATTCCTGCGGCTTTTTCATACACCAATCTCGTTTTTCGGGCTGCGAGCTCCCAATCAAATAGCCTTGCGCGCGAAAGGCCGGTTTTCTTCATCTTCTCGCGAAGCGTTTCATCGTTCCAGACAAGCCCGATTTTTTCTGCAATGTCCTCCGGGGAACGGGGATCGAACAATACTCCGGCATCACGGACAACTTCCGGTATGGATGTCACGTCCGAACATACGACGGGGCAACCACATGCCATGGCTTCCACAAGCGGAATCCCGAATCCTTCGAAGAAAGAGGGAAACACCAGC
>JBAULH010000078.1:0-6002 GCA_049578085.1 Candidatus Deferrimicrobiaceae bacterium | reverse complement strand
TGGCGCGACGGGCAGTGGATTCCGGTACTGAAAAACCATCGGATCTGACCTCCTTCGGCGGCTCATCTCCTTCCGCTTCTCATTGCTTTTTGCAATTGCTACCATCGAGGTAGGGGCCGGCGGCGTCATCCTGAACAGGATCGGTGGATAGAGAGAGATGACCCAGGTGCTTTCGGTTTACGGGGAGAAGGGGCGGTCCGGGAAAACGCCTTTGTTCGCGGCGATACTTCTGCTCCTGATGGCGGGAGGGCAGTCGATCGCCGGGGCGGCGGATCGGGTTTCCGCGGAGAGGTCCGGCGGCAGGAGCCCAAGCCCGGCATACACCGGATGCGACAAGGTGGAAAATGATGACGCGGCGCTCTTCCGGTGCCTCAAAGATGCTTCGGAGAGAGGGGACCCCCTTGCCCAGCAACGCCTGGGGGATCTGTATGAAGCGGGACGCGGTGTCCCCCGGGATCCGACCGAATCGATGAAATGGTACCGGAAGGCGGCGGACCAGGGGAATCCGGAGGCACAGGCAAGTCTCGGGGATGCCTATGCGTTCCACCAGCAGGATTACGCCGAGGCGTTGGTTTGGTACCGGAAGGCGGCGGACCAGGGAAATGCCAACGCCCTGTATGGCATCGGCGTTCTGCATGCCAACGGCCTCGGTGCCCCGCGCGACCGCGCGGAAGCGGTGGAATGGTACCGCAAGGCCGCGGAACGAGGGAACCCGAAGGCGCAAAACAGCCTCGGGAGGGCATACGCGTACGGAGTCGGCGTGCGTCGGGACCCATCCGAGGCGTTGCGGTGGTTCCGGCAGGCCGCGCAGCAGGGTAACGCAGGTGCCCTTGACTGGCTCGCGTCCGTGGGGGAGAAAGGCGCCCCCGACGTGCAATATGCCCTCGGGACGATGTACGCGGAGGGACAGGGAGTCCGCCGCGATCCGGCCGAAGCGGCGAGATGGTTCCATAAGTCGGCGGAACAGGGATATGCGGATGCTCAGAGAGACCTCGGGTGGATGTACGCCAATGGCGAAGGGGTGACACGGAATGACGAAGAGGCGGCGAAATGGATCCGGAAAGCCGCCGACCAGGGAGACCCCCGGGCACAGAACAACCTCGGGGTGATGTACGCAACGGGCCGGGGGTTGCCGAAGGACTATGCCGAAGCGGCGAAGTGGTTTCGCATGGCGGCGGACCTCGGGGATGCAAAGGGAAAGGAAAACCTGGAAAAGCTGAATGGCCTTTTCCGTCCGGAAACGCAATGACGCAGGGATAGGAAAGGAGCCAGCGATGCCGGATTCGACCTCGGTCGTTCCCGACCGTTTCGTCCAGACCAGCTTGAACATCCTCCACATCCTCGTCTCCGGTTGCCATCCGAGAAATTTTGCCGTCCGTCTGTGGGACGGGACGGTCCAGAAACCCGAAGCGGGGCGGGAACCGGTTTTCACCCTGGTGATCAACCGTCCCGGAGCGCTTCGCCGGATGTTCTGGCGGGTGTCCGATCTTGCGCTCGGCGAAAGCTATATTTACGGTGATTTCGACATCGAGGGAGATTTCGAGTCCGCGTTTGCGCTTGAGGAATACTTGGGCGGTCTGCGTCTGGGGGTCGCCGACCGGTTCCGCTGCGCGAGCCAAATGATGAAGCTGCCCTCCGACGACCGTCCTCCCGCGGGCAAAAGGGCTGACGGTTTGTCGGGAGCACCCCATTCCCTGGGGCGCGACAGGGAAGCCGTGAGGTATCACTACGACGTGTCCAACGATTTTTTTGCCCTGTGGCTGGATCGCCGGATGGTCTACTCCTCGGCGTATTTCACCGAACCGGGGGAGGAGCTGGAAGCAGCCCAGGAGCGGAAGCTGGACTATATCTGCCGGAAACTTCGCCTTCGCCGCGGGGAGCGCCTGCTGGACATCGGTTGCGGATGGGGCGGACTGGTCATACATGCGGCGAAAACCAGGGGAGTGGAGGCGGTCGGAATCACGCTCAGCAGGCCTCAGGCGGAACTGGCAGCTGCGCGCATCCGGGAGGAGGGCCTGGCGGGCCGCTGCCGGGTGGAGGTCCGGGATTACCGGGAGGTCGACGCGCCGGGGCACTTCGACAAGATCGCCAGCGTAGGGATGTTCGAGCACGTGGGGGAAATCCGCATGGAGGAGTACTTCGCCCGGGCCTGGCGGCTGCTCCGGGCCGGGGGTGTTTTTCTCAACCACGGAATCGCATCGAACGCGAGTCAGCCGATTAGTCCCGGGCCGTATTTTTCGGACCATTACGTCTTCCCGGATGGCGACCTCATCCCCGTCAGCACCACGTTGCGCGCCGCCGAGCGTTGCGGTTTTGAAGTCCGCGACGTAGAAAGCCTGCGGGAGCATTACCTCATTACGCTCTGCCACTGGATTCGCCGTCTCGAGGCCCGGTACGAGGAGGCGCGGCGTGCCACGGACGAGGTTACCTGCCGCGTGTGGCGACTTTACCTGAACGCGGCGGCCTACCGGTTCCGGGTGGGCGTCTACAACGTATACCAGTCTCTCCTCGTAAAGTCCGACGGAGGGAGAAGCGGTCTGCCCCTGTCCCGGGCGGACTGGTACTCCTAGGTGGGCGGGGAGGCTCCCGCAGGAAGTACTGGGGGAGTTGCCGCGGACCGTCGTTGACGACCGACGGGCGATGCGCTAAAAAGAAGTATCCGCAATGGGAAAGATTCCATTACCATTTTTTGTCTGTACTCTGGCCGGGATGGCACTTTCCCTGTTCTCCGTAACGGTCGTCAACGCAAAAGACGGGGAGCCGACAACCCGGAAGCCGGCCTGGGTGGAGCCGGATGTCGATCGACCCGGATCGGATTTCAAGATCCTGTGGCTTCGGGGGGGCGTGGAGGCGTGCCAGGAGGCTTGTGCCCAGAATCCCCAATGTAAATCCTATAGCTATGTCAGGGAAGGAGTGGCAGGTCGATTGGAAGGATGCTGGCTGAAGAACGGTGTTCCCCCGCCTGTCGAGGACGGATGTTGCGTCTCCGGCGTAAAATCGGACGAGACGGTGTCCCGCTTTGTGCGGGAGCCCGTTCTCCCACCGCGCCGGACGGATACACCGCCGGAGGGCCCGAAGCAAGAGGTCTCGGTGCGGAAGCCCCCGCCTGCGGAAACGGAAGTGAAGAAGGAGAAAGTTCCCGCCACCGGTTCGGGAAAGCGGGCCGTAGAGGGAATGAACTACGACGTAACCATCCCCGCGAGTGCGACAGCGGAAAGGAACACGGTTCCGGCCGTGATTCCCCCTTCTGTACCGGTTGTCGGGACGGGCAGGAAAGAGGTAAAGGGAATGGACTTCGCCGCGTCAGATCCGGCAACGGCCGGACGAATGGAAAGGACCGCCACCGCCGCAGGCGCGGCCCGGAGCGGCCGAAGGGATATCCGGGGTGTCACTTATGCGGCGGCGCCATCGCTCGTGAGAAAATCCATCGCGGAACGCCGGCGGGAAGGGGCGGCCACCAGGAGCGTTACCGGGGTTGATATCAAGGCGGTTCCACCGCAACGATAACGCAGGGAGGAAGTATGAAGGAAGCAGGCGTCAGGATAACGATGATGATCACCGCCATCTGGTTCTTTTCCGTACCTTTTTCCGCGCATGCCCAGGAGGGCCGGGGGCCCGCCGGACTCCCCGCATACCTCAAGTCGCCATCCGACAGGCCCCCTCCCACAGCTATCGAGCCGGCCATCGTCGCATCGAAACAAAGGACGGACGAACTTCTGGCCACGATTCCCCCGAAGGATTCGGTGATCGTCATCCGCGGCAAGGTGAATATGGGGGGGCGAAACTACTTTTCGGTCTACCCGATCTTCCGGGCCGGATCGTTGTACGGAGCAATGAAGGCGTGCCGGAAAGATTTCCTCATGAAACCCCAGTACCAGGCTGCGGAACAGGAAGGGTACACCATGATCGTGGTCGTAAAGGACACCGCAACAAACCCGGTTTGCTGGAGCGAGTATCGGTATCTGGAAACGGTGGACCTGAGTTGCGATCAGCTCATGGTGAAGACCGCGGAACAGGGCGAGTCCGTCGCCTGGGAAAATCCGGACTCTTCCTATGCCAATTCCTACGATCTCCGGACGTTCGATCTCGGCCCCGTAATTTCCCGTTGAGGGTGATGCCCGTTTTTGCTCCGAAGAGATAGCCGGACCAATGCCGGCCGGGCCGCAAGAACGGTTGAAAACAATATTAATGTATTATTATAGTATGTTACCAAATTATATTTCATTATAAAGATATAAAATAGTAATATAAAAACTCAATACAATTGGAGAAACATATTCGTTCACCTCCCTGGGAAAGAGATAAATAGAATAAAAATCAAGCTGTTATATGTGGGGGCCGGTGTCTTCATCCCCAGGGAGATAACGAAAACGTTATCTGCTTATATGGATTTGTTTCCATAATAAATTATTTTTCTCCCCATTTTTCTTTGGCCCTCTTGTCGTATAATGGGGGCAACCGGCGCAACCTCCGAAGATCTCCGATTTTCAACATGGAAAGGACGACGATCGCGGGTCCACGGCTTCTTCGCAGGACGCTGTCGGCCGATTCTTTACGAAGAGCCGTAGCAGGGGAGTCACCATGCGGACGAGGAACGGGTACAGGTACGTCATCAAGGTGTTCGAGGCGCAATGGGATCAGCATCACGCGGAAACGGTCAAGCCGTTCTTCGAACAGCTGAAGCGGGATACCGAAGAGACCTACGCGCGACGCAACGGGTATCGCCTGGACCGTCCCGGACATGACGCGCTGTTCAGCTACACCGTATTCCAGAACGCGCAAGGGCTGAAGGACGCCCTTTCCCGGTACGACCAGGGGGTGAACAACCGGGCCAAGATCGCCTACGTCGGCTGCCACGGAAAACAGAAGGCGATCAGCGCCGTTAAGGATATCAGCCGGACCAAGCTCAAGAATATCGTTGCCCCTCTTACCAGCTACGACGGGATATTTTTCGGCGCGTGCGACTTCGCCAATCGAAGGACGGCACAGGTTCTCCTGGACCACTCGCCCTACATCAAATGGATAGCCGGGTACGAGAACTGGGTGCCCTGGCTCGAGGGAATGTTGTGCGACATCATGTTCTTCCGCCTCCTGTTAAGCGGCCGCTTCGTTCGTCCGAACACCAACGCGAGGTGGGAACCGATCAGCCGTCCGGAAGACGTCGCCAGGAAGATGTACGAACTCCACCCGCCGGCACGCGACCTCCGGTTTTCCCTCTATTACCGGACGCGGGACGGGGTCTGCTCCACCCTGGAGGCGCGGCAGGAGAAGGATTGAGGTACCGCCCGTGCCGGGATCCGGCATGGATCGAACCCTGCCGTTCCTCCGGGAACATTTCTTCCGTTTATTGACACTTTTCCATCGAAGGGTTGTCTAAAGAGGAATACGACGGCGAAATGTCCTCTTGCCCCAACCCGGCGGGAAGGGAGGTGACACCGGGAAAGGATTCCGACGGTGGTAGGGGACGGTCGACACGGGAACCAACCCGAACGGATGCATGGAGGGGAAGGGAAGATGAAAAAAGCAGCGTTAACGATGGTAGCCATTATGCTCTTCCTCGGTCTGGCGGTAAATGTCTTCGCCGAGAGCGCGACCAAAGCGGAGTGCATCGCGAAGACCAAGGAAGCGGCGAAGCTCATCAACGAGAAGGGGCTCGACGCCGCGGCAGCCGAGATCAACAAGAAGGACGGCAACTTCATGTGGAAGGGCAACTATGTCTTTGTCGTGGACTTCGACGGGAAGGTGCTTGCCCACCCGACTCTGGTCGGGAAGAACGTTATCGACATGAAGGACAAGTCGGAGGACCCGGCGAAGGCGAAATTCCTCTTCAAAGAGTTCACCGCAATGGCCAAGAGCAAGGCAGGGGAAGGTTGGGTCGACTACATGTGGGTCAACCCCGGTGACCCGAAGCCCCGGAAGAAGATCAGCTATATTTTCCGTGTGCCTGGAAAGGACATGTACGCCGCTGCCGGGATCTGGGAGTAGCCCCGGAGGAGCAGGAA
>JBAULH010000077.1:0-8423 GCA_049578085.1 Candidatus Deferrimicrobiaceae bacterium | reverse complement strand
GCCGTAGACGGGGTGAGCCTTACGGTCAGCTCCGTTCAACCGGAGGGATTCGTAGTCACCCTGATTCCCCTGACGCTGGCGCAGACGACGTTCGATCGCCTGCGTCCGGGAGAATCGGTCAACGTGGAGGCGGACATCATCGGGAAATACGTTCTCAAGTACCTCGAAAGCCGGGGAAGCGGCATCTCCTTGGATTTCCTGAAAAAACACGGGTATGCGTAGAAAGGCTGCCGGCAGGATGATTCTATCGACGATCGAAGAGGCACTCGAAGACATTCGGGCGGGGAAGATGATCATTCTCGTCGACGACGAGGACCGGGAGAACGAGGGAGACCTCACGATAGCGGCCGAACACGTCACGCCCGAGGCGATCAACTTCATGGCCCGGCACGGACGGGGGCTCATCTGTCTCAGCATCACGGAGGAGCGGGCAAGACAGCTGCATCTTCCGCCCATGGTCCAGGACAATTCCTCCCCGTTCGGGACCGCCTTCACGGTTTCCATCGAGGCGCGCAAGGGCGTCACCACGGGAATATCAGCGCACGACCGGGCGACCACCATCCGGGTGGCGATCGCGCCGAACGCCCGGCCCGAGGACCTCCTGCGTCCCGGCCATGTGTTTCCCGTCGTGGCGAGGAAGGGCGGCGTCCTCGTGCGGACGGGGCAGACCGAGGGGTCCGTGGATCTGGCCCGCCTCGCCGGATGCTCCTCTGCGGGCGTCATCTGCGAAGTCATGAACCAGGACGGGACGATGGCCCGTTTGCCCGATCTGCGGAATTTCGCGATCGAGCACGGACTCAAGATCGTCTCCATCCGTGACCTCGTCGAGTTCCGCATGCACCGGGAGCGGCTGGTAAGACGGGTGGGCGAGACCCACATGCCTATCCAGTCCGGCGGGGAATTCACCGCGATCGCCTACCGGAACACGATGAACGGCGATACCCACATCGCCATGACCAAGGGGGAGATCCGCCCCGACGCCCCGGTGCTCGTCCGGGTGCATTCCGAGTGCCTGACGGGGGACGTGTTCGGATCGATCCGGTGCGACTGCGGGGAACAGCTCCGCAGCGCATTGCGCAGAATCGAGGACGAGGGCGCGGGGATCCTCCTCTACATGAGGCAGGAAGGGCGCGGGATCGGGTTGGAGAACAAGATTCGCGCCTACCAGCTGCAGGACAAGGGATTCGACACGGTGCAGGCGAACCAGCGGCTCGGCTTCAAGGCGGACCTGCGCGACTATGGGGTAGGGGCCCAGATTCTCGTCGATCTCGGTGTCCGGGAGATCCGGCTGCTCACGAACAACCCGAAAAAGATCATCGGGCTTGAGGGGTACGGGTTGCGGGTGGTCGAGCGGGTCCCCGTCGAGGTTTCCCCCAACGACGAGAACGTCGATTACCTGAAGACCAAGAAGAAGAAAATGGGGCACATCCTGAGCGTGGAATAGGGGAGGGGAGATGGTGCGGACAATCGAGGGCGACCTCCAGGGGCAGGGCCTGAAAGTGGCGATCGTGATCTCGCGGTTCAACAGTTTCATAACGGACCGCCTGATGGAGGGAGCACTGGACGCGCTCCGCCGGCACGGAGTCCAGGAAAAGGACATCACCCTGGTGAAAGTCCCCGGCTCCTTTGAACTGCCTCTGGGAGTGCGCCGCGCGTCCTCGGGAAAGGTCGACGCGGTGATCGCACTCGGCGCGCTCATCCGCGGCGGAACCCCGCACTTCGACTATCTGAGCGCCGAGGTGACGAAGGGGATCGCGCAGGTGATGCTCGAATCGGGTGTTCCGGTCTCCTTCGGCGTGCTCACGACCGACACCGTGGAGCAGGCGGTCGAGAGGGCGGGGACCAAGGCGGGGAACAAGGGATTCGAGGCGGCCCTGTCCGCGATCGAGATGGCGAAGCTCCTGCGCCAGATGTAACGGCTTGGGGGTTTAGGGGCGAGGGAGATTGCGCCGGGTATCTCGGGAAAAGGTCTTTCAAACGCTGTTCATGATGGATTTCCTGGGGGTTGGCCCGGACGAGGCCATCCCCCTTTTTGCGTTGGTGTCCGTTCCTCCCCCGGATGCGGAATATTACGAGGGAACGGTACGGGGAGTCTGGGAACACCGGACGGCGATCGACGACCTGATCCGCCAGGCGACGGAGAACTGGCGGCTGGAGAGGATGACGCTGGTCGACAGGAACATCCTTCGCCTGGGGGCGTACGAAATCGGCCGATCCCACGACATCCCGTTCGTTGTGGCGATCAACGAGGCAGTCGACCTCGGCAAGCGGTTCGGGTCGGAGGAGTCCGGGGCGTTCATCAACGGAGTCCTGGACCGGATCTCGGAAATCGCGAAGAAAAAGGTGACGCCGTGAGATATCAACCGAAGGCCATCGAGGGGAAGTGGCAGAAGCGATGGGATGAGAATGGGATTTTCCGTTGCCCGGACGCGATCACCGCTCCGAAATTCTACTGCCTCGAGATGTTTCCGTATCCGTCCGGTCGTATCCACATGGGGCACGTCCGCGTGTATACGATCGGGGACCTCATCGCGCGCTTCAAGCGGATGCGGGGATTTCAGGTCCTGCATCCCATCGGTTGGGATGCGTTCGGACTGCCCGCGGAAAACGCCGCACACCGGCACGGGACCCACCCCGCCCAGTGGACGTGGGAGAACATCGGCTTCATGAAACAGCAGCTGCGGGAGCTGGGGATTTCGTACGACTGGGAGCGCGAGTTCTCCACCTGTTCCCCCGAGTATTACCGGTGGGAGCAGCTGTTCTTCCTCTGGATGCTGGAGGACGGGATCGCGTACCGGAAGCGGGCGCAGCTCAACTGGTGCGAGGAGTGCCAGACCGTCCTTGCCAACGAGCAGGTGAACCGGGACGGGACATGCTTCATTCACGACCAGGAGCGCGTCACCCAACGGGAGCTCGACCAGTGGTTCGTCGCCACGACGAAGTACGCGGAGGAGCTTCTCTCCGGTCACGAGGAGCTGCAAGGAGGGTGGCCCGACAACATACTCGAGATGCAGCGCAACTGGATCGGTCGAAGCGAGGGCGCGGAAATCGACTTTCCTCTCGAGGATGGGGAGGGGAAGATCACCGTGTTTACGACGCGTCCCGACACGGTGTATGGGGCCACCTTCATGAGCATGGCGCCCGAACACCCGCTCGTCCTCGCGTTCGCCCGGAAGGCGGGGCGGGAGGCAGAGGTGCGAAAATTCGTCCAGAGGGTCGCGCAGCAGGACAGGATCGCACGGTCCGGCGAGGAGGCGGAAAAGGAGGGGATCTTCACGGGAGGACTCTGCAAAAACCCGATGACCGGAAACATGATCCCGATATACGCAGCCAATTTCGTCCTGTACGAATATGGAACGGGGGCCGTGATG
Organism: Candidatus Deferrimicrobiaceae bacterium; assembly: GCA_049578085.1. Lineage (GTDB taxonomy): Bacteria > Desulfobacterota > Deferrimicrobia > Deferrimicrobiales > Deferrimicrobiaceae > CSP1-8. The sequence goes on along the minus strand of JBAULH010000077.1, from coordinate 5,052 downwards.
GCGGTGCCAGCACACGATCAGCGGGATTTCGAGTTCGCGCGGAAGTACGGACTTCCCGTCACGGTCGTCATCCAGCCCGACGGGGAGGAGCTGTCCTCCGGGACGATGACGTGCGCCTACGAGGGACCGGGGCGAATGGTCGACTCCGGTCCGTTCACCGGTCTGCCCAGCGAGGAGGGGAAGAGGAAAATCACGGCGTTCTTCGAAGAGAAGGGGACCGGAAAAGGGAAGGTCCAGTACCGCCTGCGCGACTGGGGGGTGAGCCGGCAGCGGTACTGGGGTTGCCCTATTCCGGTCATCCACTGCCAGGATTGCGGCGTCGTCCCCGTCCCGGCACGAGACCTCCCGGTGATCCTGCCCGAAGCCCTCCCCTACACCCGCGAGAAGGGAAACCCCCTGGCCGGTGCCGAGGACTGGATCCGGGTCCCCTGCCCGGCCTGTGGCGGTCCGGCCAGACGGGAGACGGACACCTTCGACACCTTCTTCGAGTCGAGCTGGTATTTCCTCCGGTACATCGACCCGAAGAACGACAAGGCGCCGCTCGACCAGGAAAAGATGCGCAACTGGATGCCCGTGGATCAGTACATCGGCGGCGCCGAGCATGCCTGCATGCACCTCATCTACGCCCGGTTCTTCCACAAGTATCTCAGGGACCGCGGGATCGCCCACGGGAACGAACCGTTCCGCCGGCTCCTGTCCCAGGGGATGGTGTGTATGCAGACGATGGAATGTCCGAAGCACGGATGGCGGTACCCGGAGGAGGTCGACGAGGAGGGGAAGTGCAGACAGTGCGGGGAGACGGTGGATGTCGGGCGGTCGATGAAGATGTCCAAGTCGAAACGCAACGTCGTGGAACCCTCCGTGCTCATCGAACGGTACGGCGCGGACACGGCGAGGCTGTTCTCCCTCTTCGCGTCTCCCCCCGAAAAGGATCTCGACTGGAGCGAGCAGGGGGTCGAGGGGGCGTTCCGGTTTCTCGGCCGGGTGTTCCGGCTGCTTGCCCAGCGCAGGGAGGCGGTCTCCCGGGCGGGAGAGAGCTGGGACGAATCGGCGGAGACCCGGCGGATTCGCCGGATGACCCACCAGACCCTCCGGAAAGTGACCGGGGATGTGGAAGAGAGGTTCCATTTCAACACGGCTCTTTCCGCGATCATGGAGATGGTCAATTTTCTCTACCTGGTCGAGGACGTCGCCTGGGATTCCCCGGGAACGTCCCCGGCGCTTAAGGAAGCGGTCGAAATACTGCTTCACATGCTCTCCCCCTTCGGGCCCCATATAAGCGAGGAGCTCTGGGAGATGATCGGAGGGGAAGGACTGGTTTCGTCACGGTCATGGCCGAGGTTTGACGCGGAGGTGGCACGGGCGGAGGAGATCCTCGTGGTCGTGCAGATCAACGGGAAGCTGCGGTCGCGGATCACCGTGGACGCCGGGGCGACAGAGGAGGAGATCCGGTCGATGGTCATGGTCGACCCCCGCGTACTCGAATACACGGAAGGGAAGAAGATACGGAAAATGGTGTACGTTCCCAGGAAGCTCGTGAGCATCGTCGTGTAGCGCCATGGATCCGGGCCGGACATCTCCCGGTGCGTGTCGGGAAATCGTTTCCCGCAGGTCCCGCGATACCGCGCGCAGAAGTCGTATCCTCTCGGTCGCGTATCGCGCCGCCTGGGGGTTCTCGCTTCTCCTGTTCCTTTTTCCTCCCGCGTGCGGTTACCGGCTCCAGGGAAAAGCGGGTTCCCGGTTCAGCGATCCGGGGATCCGGGTGGACCTGCGCCCCTTTGCGAATGAATCCTTCGTCCCAGACGGGGGTGCGTATCTCACGGCCCGTCTGCGGGACGAGATGCGCGGGAAAGGATTCCGGGGGCGCTTCGAGCGAAGCCAGGCCGATTACATTGTCGAGGGGACGGTGCGGGAAATCCGCGAGGAGGTGTTCTCCTACGGGGAGGACAAGTTCGCCCTCGAGCACCGCATGACGATCTTTGTGGATATACGGGTCGTCGAGATTACGCAGGGGCGGCTTCTCTGGAAGGAGGACGGGCTCACCGATGCCGCTTCCTATTTCGCCGGTCCCGATTTCCAGTACACGGAGTCCAACCGCCGCATGGCGTTCGAGGAGGTTTGCCGACGGGTTGCCCGCAGGATCGGCGAGACCCTGAGGGAGATCCTGTGAGGGAAGCCCCCCTTCGTCCCGTTTTCCGTTCGTGGCTACGGGAAGAGCCGTCTCCCGCATACGTCCTGGGAGGAGAGGGAGCCAGACTCTCGGAAATGGTTGCGCAAGGGTTGGTGTCCCGGTTCCGGAAGGAAGGGGAAACGGCGGAGCTGGTCCACTGGAGCGCCGTGGACCTGGAACGGGAGTCCCCCGGTGCCGCATGGCGGTCCCCCTCGTTCTTTTTCCGGTGGCGGGTGTTTCTCCTCCCCGATGCTGGGGAGTGGAAACAGCGGCAACGCAAGGAGATCCTTACGTATCTCGAGTCCCCCGACCCTTCCGTCCTTCTCGTGGTCCCCTGTTCCGACCGCAAGGCCCGGAAGCTGTTCACATCCATCCGTGGGATTCGATCGGCCTCCCCCGGGGAGGAGGATGTCGTCGACGCAATGGCCGACTTTGCGGTCAACTTGGCGGCCGAGGAAGGAAAGGCCCTGCCCGGGGACGCCGCCGTTTTCCTGGCAAGGTGGGTGGGAGCGGATTTCCCACGGTTCCGGGCGGAAATGGGCAAACTGCTCTCCTTCGGGGCCTCGCGCGGGGAGATCGGGGAAGAGGAGATCCGGGAAGTGTGCGTTGCCGGGGGAGCGGTGGACCCGTTCCGCCTGGCGGACGACCTGATCTACCGGAACCGGAAAGGGTGCATCGAGAAGCTTAGGCGGTTTGCCGCCGGCGCCGGAAGCGGGGACTACCACTCCCTGGTCGGGGCGATTGCGTGGTCGGTACGGAGGAAACTGGCAGACACGGGGCGGCGCGGAACGGGAATCGCGGCGCGGTCCGGAGGGGCGGGGAGTCCGTTTTCGGTCGAAAGGGGAGCGGAGATCCTTACGGCGTTGTCGCGAATCGACCGGGACCTCAAAGGAGGAAGCGGCCTCACCCCCGAGCAGGTGTTCGAGATCCGTCTGCTGAAGCTTCTTGCGTGAAGAGGGATCCTTACGCGCTGCTTTCGGTTGCCTTGTGGACAGCCCGGGAGAGCCTGCCGACCTTTCGTGCCACGTTCTTCTTGTGAAGCACGCCCTTTGATCCGGCACGGGAGAGGACGGAGACGGCATGGGAAAGAACCTTCCCTGCCTCCTCGGCGCCCGTATTCTCCAAAGCGGAACGGACTTCCTTGATGGCGGATTTCACCGAGGAGCGGATGTGACGGTTTCTCGCTCTTTGTTTCAGGCTCTGCTTGTGTCTTTTTATCGCGGACTTGATCCTGGCCAACAGGTTCCTCCTGCGAGATCCGAAAAATGAAGGTAAAGTGAGAATTAGATACGAGGAGGGAGGAAATGTCAAAGGAAAAGAACAGGCGCGGGGATGCTTCCGTCAGGGATTTCCGCAGGTCGAGCGGGCAAACCGGAAGAGGAGGGGATCTCCTCAGCACGCGGGCGGTCCCCCTCCCCTATGGCGTCGCATCCGCGGTCCTTCGCGATGGAGTCCTTCAGTCGGTGGAATGGGAAAGCTCCCGAAAAAGGCTCGAGGCCGCCCTTGCGGAAAAATTTCCCGGAGCATCGGAGATAGACCCCGGGGAATGCGCTGCCGGACGTTTCTTACAGGAATACTCCGGGGGGCGGCAGGTCCCGGCGGAGGCCGTTGCCGCCATACCGGTAGCGTGGGACCGCGCACGGGGATTCCAGCGCATCGTGTTGCGCGAACTGGCCAACGTTCCCTACGGGAAGACGGTCACCTACGGCGAGCTTGCCGCGAGGGCCGGCAGGGAAAGGGCGGCGCGCGCCGTAGGCGCGGCATTGGCCCATAACCCCTGGCCCGTCATCCTGCCCTGTCACCGGGTGGTGGGGGCAGGAGGCAGGATGGTAGGGTTCGGGAAGGGGATCCATGCAAAAAGGATTCTCCTTTCGTTTGAGGAGAAGAACCTCGACGTCGCGACAGCGTGCCCAAGAAATAGGCAAAATGTATAACCCGTGCAGCCGTCACGTGAGAGGATGATTTTCCACAAGGCAATCCACAACCTTTCCCCATTCGGTGTGGAAAGGGGGAAAGGATCATTTCGTCATGTTTTTCGCTTTTTCCCAGAATCGGTCGAGTGTCGAAATGTCCGTCTTCTCGATGGAACATCCCGATTCCTTGGCGATTTTTTCCATCGCCTCGAATCGCCGTAAAAAGCGTTCGTTGGCCATGGCCATGGCGACCTCGGGGTTGATGTTGAGGAATCGGGCCAGGTTGACCAGGGCGAAGAGCATATCCCCCAACTCGTGCTCCATCCCCTCGGGGTCTCCCCCGGAAATGGCCTCTTTCAGCTCGTTCATCTCCTCCCCGACCTTCTCCATCACCTGCCCGGTGTTCTCCCAGTCGAACCCCGCGCGGGCCGCCTTTTTCGTGATCTTGGCGCCCCGGAGAAGGGAGGGGAAACTTTTGGGGACGCCGCCGACGAGGGAGGAATGACTCTTGTTCTCCACCGTCTTCTTGATATGGTCCCACTGGAGGGAAACCGCTTCCGGTGTGGCGGCGATGGCCTCGGAAAAGACGTGCGGATGCCTCCGCACCATCTTCTCCGAGATGGAGTCGATCACGTCGGTGATGTCGAACTCCCCCTGGTCGCTGGCGATCTGGGCGAGGAACAGGATCTGGAGAAGGAGATCTCCCAGTTCCTCGCGCAGCAGGCCTGCATCGTTTCGCGAGATGGCGTCCACGACCTCGTGGGCCTCTTCGAGCAGGTACTGCCGGAGAGAGGCATGCGTCTGCGCTCGATCCCATTCGCAACCGCCCTTACCCCTCAGGCGCGCCATGATATCCACAAGAGTCTGGAAATTGCCCATATCGGATTTTCCCCGAACCAATGATACCATACAATATTTATGAGGATTGAGCCTCACAAGGGTCGTGTTCAACTCCCCCCCGCGGCCGTT
>JBAULH010000076.1:0-17518 GCA_049578085.1 Candidatus Deferrimicrobiaceae bacterium | reverse complement strand
CCCTGAGCTCGCGCAAAATAAAGAGGTCCCCCCTGCGGGACGTGGCCGGCAGGCTCCGCTCCTTCCATTACGCGGCGAACACACCGCTCATCGGAACGATGGGAGGAAGTGGGTTCCGGCCGGACGACCCCTCGCGGCTCGAACCGTGGGCGAACTGCTGGACCCTCTGGGTCTCCGCAGCGTTTCTCTCGTCGTATCTCGGGGCTTCCGCCCAGGGCTCGTTTCTCCCCGGGTCGCGGGAGGAACTCTCCCTGCTGCTTTCCGTCTACCTCCTCGAAAAGTCGATCTACGAGCTGGGGTACGAGCTGAACAACCGACCCGACTGGGTGAAGCTTCCCCTTCGCGGGATCCTGCAGCTGCTGGAGACGGACGAGTGACGGCTACGGGGGGCAAAACCGGGGGAATGGGTCCGCTCGGGCGGCTGGCGCGCGCGTACGGGGTCCAGTCCGCCTATTACGACATCGCTCACAAGAGGGTTACGGTCTCCCCCCGCACAATCCTGGCTGTTCTTCGCGCACTTGGGGCGCCGCTCGAAAAGGAGGAAGACGCCCGGGACGCGCAGCGGGAGCACGAACAGGCCCGGTGGCGCCGTCCATGCGATCCGGTCGTGGTGGTCTGGGACGGCGGTACCGGGGAACTCCCGGTTCGACTCCCGCATACCGTGTCGGATGCCCGGATCGGCTTCCGTCTTCGCCTCGAGGACGGAAGCGTGCGGGAGCTTCCGTGCGACCTTTCCCGCCTTCCGGCCGCGCAGGAGAAGGATGTCGAAGGCGAGCGGTACGTGATGAAGACGATCGGTCTTCCGGGTAAATTGCCATGGGGATATCACAATCTGACGGTGGAGATCCGCGGGAAAACCTCGGAAACCCTGGCGCTTTCCGCTCCTCGCAAGGCGTACCGACCCGGTGAGGGCGCAGAGGGAAAGGCGTGGGGGGTATTCCTCCCTCTCTACGCGCTTCATTCCCAAAGGAGTCTGGGAAGCGGCGACCTCACTGATCTTGCGTCCCTCATGGAGTGGGTCTCCGGGATGGGGGGAACGGTGGTTGGGACACTGCCTCTTCTTGCCGCGTTTCTCTCCGAGCCGTTCAACCCGAGCCCGTACGCCCCGGCGAGCCGCCTGTTCTGGAACGAGTTCTACCTGGACGTCACCCGCGTCCCCGAATTCGCCGCGTGCGCACCGGCCCGGGAGCTGTTCTCTTCCCCCGGGTTCCGGGCGGAGGTCGCTTCCCTGCGAACCGGTCCGCTCGTGGACTACCGGCGCGGGATGGCCCTCAAGCGGAAGGTCATCGAAAAACTGGCCCTGTTGTTTTTCTCCGGGAACGATTCCGCGCGTCGGGAGGCGTTCCGGGAATTTTTGGCGGATAGTCCCGAGGCGGAAGAATACGCTTCCTTCCGGGCGACGGGAGAGAGACAGCGGGCCCCCTGGGCCGCCTGGCCCCAGCCGCTTAAAGACGGGGCGATTACGCCGGAGGCGTATGACGAGAAGGCGAAGAGGTACCATCTCTACGCACAATGGGTCGTAGACGAGCAGTTTCACGCGATGTCGAAACGGTTTCGGGAGCGGGGGGAGGCGCTCTACATGGATCTGCCGCTCGGTGTGAGCTACGACAGCTACGATGTCTGGCGGCAACGCGATCTGTTCGTCCTGGATGTCTCCGCGGGGGCGCCGCCCGACGACTTCTTCACCCGGGGGCAGGACTGGGGGTTTCCGCCCCTCCACCCCGTGCGAAGCCGCGAAGAGGGATTCCGGTACTTCCGGGAATGCCTGCGCCACCAGTTCCGCCACGCGGGGATCCTGCGGATCGACCACGTGATGGGCCTGCACCGGTTTTTCTGTGTTCCGAAGGGGATGACCGCCCGGGAGGGGACCTACGTCCGGTACCCGGCCGAGGAGATGTACGCCATCCTTTCCCTCGAGTCGCACCGGCACGGAGGCCGCCTCGTGGGGGAGGACCTGGGGACCGTCCCGTCCTATGTCCGGCCCGCGATGGCGAGACACGGCCTGTCGCGGATGTCCGTCGTCCAGTTCGGTCTTTCCCCGGACCCGGCCCGGACGCTTAAAGCCGTACCGGCGGGGTCCCTGGGGTGCATGAACACCCACGACATGCCCCCGTTCGCTTCCTTCTGGGAAGGGCGGGGCATCGACGACCGGCTTGCACTCGGCCTGCTCGACGAAAACGGAAGCCGGGAGGAAAGAACGATGCGCTCCCGGGTAAAGAGGGCTCTTACGGCCTTCCTTCGCCGGCAGGGATGGCTGGAACGTTCCGGATCGGGGGCGGAAGAGGTCCTTGCAGCCTGTCTTTCGTTCCTGGCGGGGAGCAGGGCCGGCGTCGTCGTCGTCAATCTCGAGGATCTGTACCTCGAAACGAACCCGCAGAACGTGCCCGGAACTTCGAAGGAGAGGCCGAACTGGCTCCGAAAGGCCCGCCATGGGTTCGAGGAGATCCGCGAGATGCCCCAGGTGATCCGCATTCTCCGGGAAGTGGACCGTCTCCGGAAAGGGAAGAAGACCCGGCCGGCGTACCCCGCGGGGCAGGAACGGAAGCCGATCAGGGAGGAGGTAGGATAGACCCATGCGATACGACGTGTCTCTCATGAACGACCAGGACCTGTACCTTTTCAACGAGGGGAGCCACTACCGGCTCTATGAAAAATTCGGATCCCACTTCATGACCGTGGACGGGGAGGAGGGGACCTACTTCGCCGTGTGGGCCCCCAACGCCAAGGAAGTCTTTGTCACCGGGAGTTTCAACGGCTGGGACACCGGTTCCCACTCCCTCAGGGCAAAGGGAGTGTCCGGGATCTGGGAGGGATTCATCCCCGACGTCATGCGGGGGAGCGCCTACAAGTACCACGTCATCTCCCGGGCGAACGAATACCGGTACGACAAGGCCGATCCGTTCGCCTTCCACAGCGAGATGACGCCGGACACCGGGTCCGTCGTATGGGACCTGTGGTACGAATGGGAGGACGGAGAGTGGATGAAGGGCCGGAGCGCCAACAACGGCGCCGACCGCCCGATTTCCATCTACGAGATGCATCTCGGCTCCTGGATGCGGGTCCCCGAGGAAGGGAACCGGATGCTCTCCTACCGGGAGCTGGCACCGCGCCTGGTCGAATACCTCACGCGGATGAACTTCACCCACGTGGAGTTTCTCCCCGTGATGGAGCACCCGTTCTACGGCTCCTGGGGGTACCAGGTCACGGGGTTTTTCGCCCCCACGAGCCGGTACGGGACGCCGCAGGATTTCATGTACCTGGTAGACACCCTCCACCGCCACGGCATCGGGGTGATCCTCGACTGGGTTCCTTCCCACTTCACCAAGGACGGCCACGGGCTGAACTACTTCGACGGGACCCACCTGTTCGAGCACGCCGATCCCCGGCAGGGGCATCACCCCGACTGGGACACGGAGATCTTCAACTACGGCCGCCACGAGGTGCAGAGCTTCCTTCTTTCCAGCGCCTACTACTGGATCGACGTATTCCACATCGACGGCCTGCGCGTGGACGCCGTGGCGTCGATGCTCTACCTCGACTACTCGCGGAAGGAAGGGGAGTGGATCCCGAACCCGTACGGCGGCAGGGAAAATATCGAGGCGATCGCATTCCTTCGGCGGTTCAGCGAGGAGGTCTACAAGGAACGCCCGGACATCATCACGATCGCGGAGGAGTCGACTGCATGGCCCATGGTCTCCCGTCCGACCTACCTGGGAGGATTGGGATTCGGCATGAAATGGGACATGGGGTGGATGCACGATACCCTCGTGTACATGGGGCAGGACCCCGTGCACCGGAAATACCACCACAACAAACTTTCCTTCCGGCTGGTATACGCCTTCACGGAAAACTTCGTTCTCCCTCTCTCCCACGACGAGGTCGTCCACGGAAAAGGATCGCTCATCGGCAAGATGCCCGGGGACACCTGGCAGAAGTTCGCCAACCTGCGCGTTCTCTATGGGTACATGTACGGGCAACCGGGGAAGAAGCTCCTCTTCATGGGCGGGGAATTCGGCCAGTGGAGGGAGTGGAACCACGACGAAAGCCTCGACTGGCACCTCCTCGGGGATCCTTCGCACGCAGGTCTCTCCCGCTGGGTGGAGGAGATCAACGCCCTTTACCGGAACGAGCCGGTACTGCACGAGCTCGATTTCGATCCGGACGGGTTCGAGTGGGTCGACTGCAACGATGGCGAGCAGAGCGTCCTGACGTTCCTGCGGAAGGGAAGATCCACGGAAGACATCTTCCTCGTCGTCTGCAACTTCACTCCCGTCCCCCGCCACAACTACCTCGTGGGAGTGCCCCGGGGAGGGTTCTGGCGGGAAGTGCGCAACAGCGACGCCCCGGAGTACGGCGGGAGCGGACAGGGGAACATCGGCGGTGTGGAAGCCGCGCCGATCTCCTCCCACGGCCGCCTGCACACGCTGACCATCGTCGTTCCTCCCCTGGCAGCTTTGTTCTTCAAGAGCGAGGCGAAAAAAGGGTGAGCAAATCGTACCGGTTGGAGCTGGGCGCGACGCCGCTCGGGGACGGCCGTTGCCGGTTTCTTGTCTATGCCCCGAAGGCGAAGAGGGTGGAGGTCCGCCTTCTTTCCCCTCGGGAGGCGACCGTCGCACTTAAACGGATCGAGCGGGGGTACCATGCCGGGGTGGCGCAGGAGGCTCCGCCCGGCGCCCTTTACCGGTACCGCCTGGACGGGGAGATGGAGCGCCCCGACCCGGCTTCCCGGTACCAGCCCCAGGGGGTCCACGGCCCTTCCCAGGTCGTCGACCGGAACGCCTTCCGGTGGGAGGACGGGGAGTGGACCGGTCTTTCCCTCGAGAACTACATCCTCTACGAGATGCACGTGGGGACCTTCACCCAGGAAGGGACCTTCGAAGCCGTCATCCCCCGTCTGGACGCCCTCCGGGAACTCGGTGTCACGGCGCTCGAACTGATGCCGGTGGCCCAGTTCCCTGGGAACCGGAACTGGGGATACGACGGGGTGTACCCGTTCGCGGTGCAGGACAGCTACGGGGGCCCCGAGGGGCTCAAGAAACTCGTGAACGCCTGCCACCGAAGGGAGATGGCGGTTGTTCTCGACGTGGTCTACAACCACCTGGGCCCCGAGGGGAACTATCTGGGAGCGTTCGGCCCCTACTTCACCGACAGGTACCGGACCCCCTGGGGAGACGCCATCAACTTCGACGGCCCTCACAGCGACGAGGTCCGGCGGTACTTCCTCGAAAACGCGCTGTGCTGGCTTGCCGAATACCGCGTGGACGCCCTCCGGCTGGATGCGATTCACGGGATCATGGACTTCAGCGCCTACCCGTTTCTCGCGGAGCTGGGCGACACGGTGCGGGATTTTGGCGAGCGGACCGAACGGAAGATGTACCTGATTCCGGAGAGCGACTTAAACGATGCGCGCGTGATCACCTCGAAGACGCAAGGGGGCTACGGCCTGTCCACCCAGTGGAACGATGACTTTCACCATGCCCTCCACACCGTGCTGACCGGGGAAAGGGGAGGGTATTACGAGGATTTCGGGAACCTCGAACACCTGGCCCAGGCGTATGCGGAAGGGTTTGTGTACTCGGGAGGCTACTCCTCCTACCGCAGTCGCCGGCACGGCAATTCGTCCCGGCACATCGCAGCCCGGCAGCTGGTCGTATTCTCGCAGAACCATGATCAGGTGGGGAACCGGCTGCATGGCGAGAGGCTGGCGACCCTGGTATCTTTCGAGGAGGTAAAGCTCGCCGCGGGGGCCGTTCTCCTCTCTCCCTACCTCCCTCTCCTCTTCATGGGGGAGGAGTACGGGGAGACCGCGCCGTTCCTGTACTTCATCAGCCACTCCGACGAGAACCTCATCGAGGCGGTGCGTAAAGGCCGCCGGGAGGAGTTCACCGCCTTTCAATGGGAGGGGGAGATCCCCGACCCGCAGGACGAGGCGACCTTTCTGCGCTCCCGGATCGACCACCGTCTGGGCGGAAGCGGGCGCCACAAGACCCTGCTGGCGTTCTACCGGGAGCTCCTCCTGCTGCGAAAGGACCACCCGGTACTCGCCCGGCTGAGCAAGGAGGACATGGAGGTCACGGCCTTCGAGAGCGAGAAGGTGCTTTTCGTCAGGCGATGGAAAGGAACCGGCCAGACCGCGGTGGTCTTCCATTTCGGGTCCGCGCCGGTCTCCCTCGCGCTGCCCCTTCCCCCCGGCCGGTGGGAGAAACTCGTGGATTCCACAGAGGATCGGTGGGGCGGAACCGGGAGCCCCCTTCCAGAGAGCGTGCGATCGCACGGAAGCGTGGCGCTTCCCCTTACTCCCAAGTCGTTTTTCCTGTTCTCGAAGACATAAGGAGCAACCGCCGATGGAACGATACGTCTGCATCCATGCCCACTTCTACCAGCCTCCCCGGGAGAACCCGTGGCTCGAGGAGGTGGAGCTCCAGGACTCGGCCTATCCCTACCACGACTGGAACGAACGGATCACCGCCGAGAGCTACGCGCCCAACGCCGCTTCCCGCGTGATGGACGGAAACGGCAGGATCGTGAACATCGTCAACAACTACGCGAAGATCAGCTTCAACTTCGGTCCGACGCTCCTCTCCTGGATGCAGGACAAGGAGCCGGCCGTCTACCGGGCGATCCTGGATGCGGACCGGGAGAGCCGGGAGCATTTCTCGGGGCACGGCTCCGCCATCGCGCAGGCGTACAACCACATGATCCTCCCGCTGGCGAACAGCCGGGACAAGGTTACGCAGGTGCTCTGGGGAGTGCGGGATTTCGAGCATCACTTCGGGCGGGAGCCGGAGGGGATGTGGCTCCCGGAGACCGCTGTCGACCTGGAGAGCCTGGACATCATGGCGAAGGAGGGTATACGGTTCGCGATCCTGGAACCGCACCAGGCGCACCGCGCACGGAAGAAGGGAAGCCGCGGGTGGCGGGACGTGACCGGGGGGCGCATCGACCCGAAAATCCCCTACCTTCTCAAGCTTCCGTCGGGCCGCACGATCAGCGTCTTTTTTTACGACGGACCCGTCTCCCGGGCCGTTGCCTTCGAGGGGCTGCTCAACAACGGGGAGGTCTTCGCCCAACGCATCCTCGGAGCGCTTTCCGATTCCGCCGACGGTAGTTACCAGCTTGTCCACATCGCCACCGACGGAGAGAGCTACGGTCATCACCACGCGCACGGCGAGATGGCGCTCTCCTACGCGATCCACCATATCGAATCGAACGGGCTGGCCCGGATCACCAACTACGGCGAGTTCCTCGAAAAACACCCCCCGGCCCACGAGGTGGAGATCTACGAAAACACCTCCTGGAGTTGCTCCCACGGGGTCGAGCGGTGGCGGAGCAACTGCGGCTGCAACTCCGGCGGGCGCCCGGGATGGAACCAGGAGTGGCGCCGTCCGCTGCGAGAAGCGCTGGACTGGCTGCGGGAGAAGCTGGCTTCGGAATACGAGGAGAGGGGCCGGTCGCTCCTCCGGGACCCGTGGAGCGCCCGGGACGAATATATCGAGGTCATCCTCGACCGGTCGCCGGAAAGCCGGGAGCGGTTCTTCCGCAAGCACGCAGTACGGGAATTTTCCGCAGAGGAGGAGATCATTGCGCTCAAGCTTCTCGAGCTTCAGCGCTACGCAATGATGATGTATACGAGCTGCGGCTGGTTCTTCGATGAACTCTCCGGAATCGAGACGACGCAGGTCCTCCAATACGCGGGACGCGCCGTACAGCTGGCCCGGGAACTTTGGGAAGACGGGATCGAAGACCGCTTCCTCTCCCTGCTCGAGATCGCCAAGAGCAACCTCCCGGAGCACCGGGACGGACGCCACATCTACGAGAAGTTCGTGAAACCCGCCATGGTGGATCTGCACAAGGTGGTGGCGCACTATGCCGTGAGCTCCCTGTTCGAGAACTACGGCGACGTGGCGGAGGTTTTCTGCTACCAGGTGGAGCGGGAAGATTACCGGCTTCTGCCCGCCGGCAGGAAGCGTCTTGCTTTGGGCAGGGCGAAGATCACCTCGGAGATCACACGGGAATCGGCCGATGTGACCTTCGGGGTGCTCCATTTCGGGGACCACAACGTAAGCGGCGGCATCCGGGCGTACCAGGGGGAGAAGGCGTATGAATCCATGGCCGCGGAAATGTCCGGGATTTTCGCGGGCGCGGATTTTCCCGAAATCATCCGCGCCGTGGACCGGAACTTCGATGTGGGAGTCTACTCCCTGAAACTCCTGTTCCGGGACGAGCAGCGCAGGATTTTGGACATGATCCTGGCGGCAACCATGGCCGATATCGACGCCGTCTACCGCCAGCTCTACATGCAGAATGCCCCCCTCATGCGGTTCCTCTCCGACATCGGCTATCCCGCGTCGAAGTCCTTCCACGTCGCGGCCGAACTGGCGCTGAACGGAGAGCTCAAGCGCGCCTTTCAGGCCGAACCCCTCGACATCGACTTGATCCGGGGGATCCTCTACGAGGCGGAGGGGGCGAAAATAACCCTCGACGGAGCAGGGCTGGGGTACACCCTCCGGAAGACCATCGAGCGGATGATGCTTGCGTTCCGCGAGAATCCCGATGACATCGTCCTCCTTGCGCAAATCGAGGCTGCGGTGGAGATGGAAAACTCCCTTCCCTTCGAGGTGACCTTCTGGAAAACCCAGAATCTCTACTGGGAGATGCGGGAGACGATTTTTTCCGAGTACCGGTCCCGGGCCGCCCAGGGGGACGAAGGCGCCGGAGAATGGGTCCGGCTTTTTTCCGCCCTGGGGGAGAAACTGTCCGTGCGCATCCCCGAGGAGTAAGCGTTGCCCCCCGTACGTTTCCCCCTTGCGACCTACCGTCTCCAGTTCCACGACCGGTTCCGGTTCGAGCATGCCCGCGAGCTTGTCCCGTACCTCGAAACGCTCGGCGTAACGGATCTCTACGCGTCGCCGCTCCTCCAGGCCCGGAAGGGCAGTTCTCACGGATACGACGTGACCGACCCCACCCGGCTGAACCCGGAGCTGGGGACGGAAGGCGAGTTCGACGCTTTGGCCGGGGCCCTCCGGGGCCGGAGAATGGGACTCCTTTTGGACATCGTCCCCAACCACATGTCCGCGAGCAGCGAGAACCGCTGGTGGATGGACGTGCTGGAAAACGGTGCCGGCTCCCCCTTCGCTCCGTTCTTCGACATCGACTGGCATTCGCCGAAAAAAGCACTGGAGAGGAAGGTCCTCCTCCCGGTTCTCGGCGCTCCGTTCGGGAGGGTCCTCGAAAACCGGGAGCTCGTCCTGCGGTTGGAAAAGGGGGGGTTCTTCGTCCACTATCATGGGGTAAAACTTCCCCTCGCGCTGAAGTCGTACGGACGGATCCTCGCGCACCGTATGGAGGTTCTGGAAGAGAACTTCGGGTCGGAGCATCCGTCCTTCCGGGAACTGTGGGACCTGATCGCCGACCTCGAGCATCTGCCGGGACCGTCCGAACACGCCAGGGCCGGTGGGTGGCTCCGGGCGGAGGAGGAGATCCGTGAGAAGTTCCTGCGGCTGTATCGGGACCGCGCCGAGATCCGGGCGCATATCGACGAAAATCTGCGGATTTTCCGTGGCGACAAGGGAGATCCGGGAAGTTTCGATCTCCTGGACCGCCTCTTGGCGGAGCAGCCGTACTGGCTTTCCTTCTGGCGCCTGGCAAACGAGGAGATCAACTATCGACGATTCTTCGCGGTCAGCGACCTCATCAGCGTAAGGGTGGAGGACCCCAAGGTGTTCGAGGCCTCCCATGCCCTCGTGTTGCGACTGGTAAGGGAAGGAAAGGCCACGGGGTTGCGCGTGGACCACATCGACGGGCTCTACGACCCGATGGGGTACCTCGCCCAGCTTCGGAGCCGCCTGGCTCCGGAGAGGGGAAAGCGGCCGGCCTCCCCCTTCTACGTGGTGGTGGAGAAGATCCTCGCGGAGGGGGAGGACCTCCCCGCGGAGTGGCCGGTCCAGGGGACGACCGGGTACGACTTCCTGAAATTCGCAAACGGCGTCTTCGTAAGCGCCGGCGGAGCCCGCGCCCTCGGCGAGACGTACGCTCGTTTCCTCGGAGAGAGACAGGTCTTCGAGACCATGGTCTACGAGAAGAAGAAGATGATCATGGAAACGTTATTCGCGGGGGAGATGCACTCCCTGGGGCAGCATCTCGGAAGGCTGGCGGAGCAGGACCGGTACGGCCGCGACCTTCCCCGGAAAGAGCTCCTGCAGGCCCTCGTCGAGGTGACCGCCTGCTTCCCTGTCTACCGGACCTACATCCGGGGGTTCGATATTTCGGCTCGGGACCGGCGGTACCTGGGGAAGGCTCTCAAAAAAGCGACCCGGCGGGGCGCCGAGGCGAGCGCTCCCGTCTTCGACTTCCTCCGGCGCGTCCTTCTCCTCGAGGGTCCGTCCTTCGCAGCCGGGGAGCAGAGGGGGGAGTGGCTCCGCTTCCTCATGCGCTGGCAGCAGTTTACGGGACCGATCATGGCGAAGGGGTACGAGGACACCGCCCTGTACGTCTACAACCGCCTCACCTCCTTGAACGAGGTGGGCGGAGAACCATCTGGCACGGGCGTCCCCGTAAGTGTATTCCACAAGCGCGCCGCCGGGATTGCCTCCCGCTGGCCGCACACGATGAATGCCACGACCACCCATGACACGAAACGGAGCGAGGACGTCCGGGCACGGATCAACGTCCTTTCCGAACTTCCGGAGGAGTGGGAGAAGCGCCTGCATCTGTGGAGCGACTGGAATCGGGAAAAGAAACAGGCGGTGGGCGGCAGGGTCGTTCCGGACCCCGGGGAGGAGATCCTGCTGTACCAGACGCTGCTCGGTGCCTGGCCCCTGGACCCCGGGGAAATGGAATCGTTCCCGGAGCGGATCCGAAACTACATGATCAAGGCGGTCCGCGAGGCGAAGGTCCACACCCGGTGGATTCGTCCCAACCCGGAACATGAGCGGGTGGTGCGGGATTTCGTCACAGCGATATTGGTCGACGAGAGTGGAGAACGGTTCCGGGAGGACTTCCTCGCGTTCCAGGCCAAGGTGGCTCACTTCGGAGCCCTGAACGGCCTGGCGCAGGTCCTGCTCAAGATCGCTTCCCCGGGTGTTCCCGACTTCTACCAGGGGGCGGAGCTTTGGGATTTGCGACTCGTCGACCCGGACAATCGGGGCCCGGTGGACTTCTCCTTGAGGAAACGCCTGCTTGCCGAACTTGCGGTACGGGAGGAGCAGGGGCTTTTCCCTCTCATCGAGGAACTCATCCCGGCCTGGAATGACGGGCGGATCAAGCTCTTCGTAACCCACCGCGCTCTGAACTTCCGGCGGGAGCGGCGGGATCTGTTCCTGTCCGGGGCCTACCTGCCTCTTTCGGCGTCCGGGGAGAAAAAGGAGCATGTCCTCGCGTTTGCGAGGAAATACGAAACCCACTGGGCGGTCGCCGCCGTTCCCCGTCTCGTCACGCGGCTTTTGCCGCCGGGGGCATTTCCTCTCGGACAGAAGACTTGGGGGACAAAAAGCAGCCTCGTCCTCCCGGAGGGGGCGCCGGAGAGGTGGCGAAACGTCTTCACGGGGGAGGAACTCCACCTCCCCTCGGGGAACAGGAAGAAGACCCTTCCTCTGCATGCCATGTTCCGGCACTTCCCCGTTGCGCTGCTCGCGAGCATCATGAAATGATTGCCCTTTCCACAATGGCCAGGGCGGACGATCGCCCGAAATCGGTACTCCGCGATTCCTGCTTCTGGTACTATGCAAAAAAATCCCGAACCGGGCGGAACCGCCATGGGCCACAAAGAGAGTAGACGCAGGCCGACGCCTTCCTCCATCATGGGCAGATGACGAAGAAAGCTTCTCACGTCGCCAGTTCCACACGGCACGGAACCGCGGAAGTCCGGTTAAGCAGGGAGATGTCCGCCTTCAGCGTCGCGATGATCGGCGTCGGGGCGATGATCGGCGCGGGGATTTTCGTGCTGACAGGGATCGCCGCGGGAGTGGCGGGGCCGGGCCTGATCATTGCCTTCGGGCTCAACGGCGGAGTGACGCTGTTCACCGCGATGGCGTACGCGGAGCTTGGTTCCTGCTTCCACACCGCGGGCGGCGGATACCTGTGGGTGAAAAGCTCCCTCCCTCACCCGAACGGGTTCCTGGCCGGGTGGATGACCTGGTTCGCCTCCTCGGTGGCGTGCAGTCTCTACGCCCTGGGGTTCGGCGCCTATTTCGGACACGTGCTCGAGGGGTTCGGCATCCACGTTTCTCTCATCCCGTACTTCTCCGTCGAGAAGACCCTCGCCGTGGTCGCGTGCCTCGCGTTGGCCTACATCAACTACAAGGGGGCTTCCGAGGCGGGGTTGGCGGGGACCATCATCACGCTGGCCAAAGTGGTCGTCATTCTTCTGTTCATCGGTTTCGGTCTCTGGGCCATGCGGGGGATGCCGGATTGGGAGGGGAGCTTCGACCCCTTCCTTCCTTTGGGATTCGGGTCCGTCTTCAGCGCCATGGGGCTTACCTTCATCGCATTTCAGGGGTACGAAGTGATCGCCCAGTGCAGCGAGGAAGTGATGGACCCCGCACGGAGCGTTCCCCGGGCGATCTTCCTGGCCCTGAGTATCGTCATCCCCATCTATCTCCTGGTGGCGTTCGTCGCGATCGGCGCCACCCACGTGGAGGGAATGCCCTCCTGGCAGTTCCTCGGGAAGATGAAGGAGCTCGCGGTCGTCCAGGCGGCGCGGCAGTTCGCCCCCGGAGGCGGGGTGGTCGTGCTCATCGGGGGGCTTCTCTCCACCCTGAGCGCGCTGCTGGCCACGATCTTCTCCTCCTCCCGCGTCGCCCTCGCCATGGCGCGGGATCACAACCTCCCGGTCTTTCTCGGAAAGATTCACCCAAAGAATAGGACCCCCCATCTCGCCATCGGCGCCTCGGCGGTCATCGTCATCTTCATGGCGCTTTCCTTGCCGATCGAGGACGTGGCGAGCACGGCGGATATCATGTACCTGCTTGTTTTCCTCCAGGTGAACGTGACCCTCATCCGGATGCGCAAGACCCACCCGAACCTCAAACGGGGGTTCCGGGTGCCCCTGGTTCCCCTGGTCCCCGTCCTCGGGATCGTCACGCAGCTGTTCATCGCCGTGTACATGTTCGTCTACAGCCCGACGGCCTGGTTGTTCGTGGTGGCCTGGCTGCTCATCGGGATCACGGTGTACAAGCTCTACGCCTCCAAGACCGAGGCGGAGGCCCTTTCGGTGCTTGCCCTGGCCGAAGCGGAGATGGCACGGAAAGATTACCGGGTTCTCGTCGTTCCCTTCCGGCAGGAGCAGGTGCGGCCGCTCATGCGGATCGCCTGCGCGCTGGCGAAGAACTACGAGGGGGAGGTTACCGCGCTCTCCGTGATCGAGGCGCCGCCCAAGGTTCCCTTGAACCGCTATACAGGAGGCGTCCAGGAGGCGCGGACACTGCTGCGCCTGGGGGAAAACATCGCCGACGAGCACAAGGTGGAGTTCACCCGGCTGGTCAAAATCTCCCACCGTCTTTCCTATGGGATCCTGGAGACGGCCCGCGAGGAGAAGAGCAATTTCATCCTCCTGGGGTCCATGGCGCGGGGGGAGGGGGGGGTGATGGACCATTTCAAGGAGATCGTCCTCCTGAATGTTCTGGAGCACGCCCCGTGCAACGTGGCCATCTACCGCGGGGATCTCTTGACCAATGTGAAGCGGGTGATGCTGCCGGTGGAGGACACCCCATCCTGCCACCTGGCCGTGAACATCGCACCCGCCCTCGAGGAGGAACTGAAAGCGCCCGTCGCGCTCCTCCAGCTTGTCCCCGAATCCGCCCCCAAGGGAGCGGAGCAGCGCGTCTTCTCGTGGATGGAGGAAGCCACGAAGGACATCCCCTTTCGACACACCGTGGAGAAGATCATCTTGCGGTCCACGGATGTTCCGAAGACCATCATCGAGCAGGTGCGGGACACCGATCTGCTCCTCATGGGGGCTTCCCGGCGAGCGGGGAAAATCTCCGCGCTTTTCGGTCCCGACGTCACGGAGGAGGTGATGAAAAGCGCCTGCGTTCCCATCCTTCTTCTCAAGCGCTACCAACAGCAGAAATCGTCCCGGGTCTCCGGGATCCTCACCGGGAGATAAGGAGGTCCTATGAGCGAACGTTCTCTCCTCAGCCCTTTCGAGACCATGTGGGAAAAGATCTGGGCTTTCGTCCCCAACTTCGTGGCGGCGCTCGTACTTTTCTTTCTGGGCATCGTTATCGCGCTTGGAGTCCGGTTCCTCGTCATCAAGATCCTGAACTCGGTCGGCTGGGAGCGGTTCAGCGAGAAGGAGTCCACCTTCCGGTTCCTGGGGATCGGAGACATTCGATACCCCCTTTTTGACCTCATCGGAGCGGTTGTTTTCTGGGTCGTCATCCTGGCCTTCTCCGGTACGGCGGCCCACGCCCTCGGATTGACCACGATCGAGACGCTCCTGGATGAGCTCGTGGGGTTTCTCCCCAACCTCTTCATTGCCGTGGTGATCATGGGGCTGGGGATATGGCTCGGGATCCTTGCCGGACGGTTCACCAGCGCCTTCGCGGTGTCCGCGAAGATCGCTGAGGCGAACCTCCTGGGGAAGGGGATCCAGTACCTCGTCATCATCATCGCCGCGGGGACGGCGCTCGAGCAGCTCCGCGTGGCCACACGATTCCTGTTCGGGGCGTTCCTTCTCACCCTTGCTTCCCTGGGGCTGGCCTTCGGGCTGGGCGGAAAAGACAAGGCAAAAGAGATCATCGACCGCGTCTCCCGGGTGGAAAAGGAATAGGGCCTGAGACGGCCTCCGGAGGTTCTTCGTTGCCCACACTGAAGGGGAAAACACTCTTTATCACCGGCGCGAGCCGCGGCATCGGCAAGGCGATCGCGCTCCGGGCGGCCGCCGACGGGGCGAATGTCGTCGTTGCGGCCAAGACCGTCGAGCCCCATCCCAAGCTTCCGGGGACGATCCACACGGCCGCCGAGGAGATCCTGGCATCCGGCGGCAGGGCGCTGCCCGTGCAGGTGGATGTTCGCCATGACGAGCAGATCGCCGCCGCGGCCGCGAAGGCCGCCGATACGTTCGGGGGAATCGACATCCTCGTCAACAACGCTAGCGCCATCAGCCTTACCGGTACGCTTGCCACCCCGATGAAGCGGTTCGATCTGATGTTCGGCGTCAACGTTCGCGGTACCTACGCCTGCTCCCGGACCCTGATCCCGTATCTGCGGAAGTCGGCGAACCCGCACATTCTGACCCTGAGCCCGCCGCTTTCTCTCAACCCGAAGTGGTTCCGGGATCACTGTGCTTATACGATGGCGAAGTACGGGATGAGCATGTGCGTGCTCGGCATGGCCGAGGAGTTCCGGGACGCCGGGATCGGCGTCAACGCCCTGTGGCCCCTGACCGTCATCGCCACGGCGGCGGTTGCGATGCTCGGAGGGGCGGTCTCCCTTTCCAACTGCCGGAAGCCGGAGATCGTGGCCGATGCAGCGCATGCGATTCTCGTCCGCAGCGGCTTACACTGCACGGGAAATTTTTTCATTGACGAGGAAGTCCTTGCACAGGAAGGGGTTACGGATTTTTCCCCCTATGCGTACGAACCAGGCGCCGCCCTGCTCCCGGACCTTTTTCTTGGTTGAGACGGGATTTTCCCTCTTCTATATGGAGAAAGGGGGGCCACCCTGCCATATGTGGCCCCCCTTTTCCAAGCTCACCAATCGGAGGGAAATGATGAGTTCTACCCGTTTAGACGCAGGAGGCCAGAAAAAAGTTCCCGGCCGCACGAAAAATACGCTTTTTTTTAGAATATCAATCTGTTAGGCGCAAACGTTCGGATCGACGGGGAAATAGGACGAACCCTTTTTCATAACGAATATTGTTCATATCCCGGACGTAAAAGGGGACCTGTATGAAATTCCGACATTTTCACGTCCGACCGGACATCCCGCCGGCGATTCGACCGCTGCAGGAAATCGCAATGAACCTGTGGTTTTCGTGGAACTGGGAAGCGGTCCAGCTCTTTATCCGCCTGAACCCGGAACTCTGGGAAAAGACGTACCAGAACCCGGTCCTGATGCTTGGGACCATTTCCCAGGCGGAGCTGAAGGCGGTGGCGAGCGACGAGAGCTTCGTGGCCAACGTCAGGAGGGTCCATGAGAACCTGCTCGGCTACCTCAGGACGCCGGGGTGGTTCCGGGAGGCTCACGGCGAGGAAAAGGATTTTCTGGTCGCGTACTTCTCCTGCGAGTTCGGCCTCGAAGAGGGACTTCCGATCTACGCGGGGGGACTGGGCCTTCTTGCGGGGGATCACCTGAAGGCGGCATCGGATCTCGGCCTGCCGCTGGCCGGGGTGGGGCTTCTGTACAAGAAAGGATATTTCCGCCAGGTTCTAAGCCTCGACGGTTGGCAGAAGGAATTCTACCCCGACAACGACTGGTACAACATGCCCGTCTCGATCGAGCGGGACTCCAAGGGAAGCCAGATCATGATCGAGGTGAACTTGGGGGGAGAGAAGGTAAAGGCAAGGATCTGGCGCGCACAGATCGGCCGCACGCCGCTCTACCTCCTGGACAGCAACATCAAGGAGAACTCTCCCCGGGGGCGCGAGATCACGGGCACGCTCTACGGTGGAGACCGGGACATGCGCATCCGGCAGGAGATTCTTCTCGGCGTCGGAGGGGTGCGCGCACTGCGCGCTCTCGGGCTTTCCCCTACCGTGTACCACATGAACGAGGGACATTCCGCGTTTCTCTCGATCGAACGGATCCGGGCGCTGATGGCCGAACACGGGTTGTCTTTCCCGGAGGCGCGGGAGCATGTGTTCTCCACCAACGTCTTTACTACCCACACACCGGTACCGGCGGGAAACGAGCAGTTCAGCACGGAACAGGTCGGGAAGTATCTCCACCCATTGGTGGAGGAGATCGGGTTGCCGTGGCAGGCGTTCCTCTCGCTGGGTCAGTTGGCGTCGAGCCTATCCCCCGATTTCGGGCTGACCGTCCTGGCCCTCCGGATGGCGGCGTTCGCCAACGGGGTGAGCCGTCTCCACTCGGAGGTTTCCAAGCAGATGTGGCGGGACTTGTGGCCCGGCCTCCTGGATCATGAGGTCCCCATACACGCCATCACCAACGGGATCCACACGCGGACCTGGATAAGTCATGAAATGGGGGATCTCTTCCTGCGGTACCTGGGTCCCCGGTTCGTCGAGAAGCCGGCGGACCACTCCGTCTGGGATCGCGTGGAGGCCATCCCTTCCGGCGAACTGTGGAGGATCCACGAGACCCGGAGGGAGCGGCTCATATTTTTTGCCCGCAAGCGGCTCAAAGGACAGCTCATGCGGCAGGGCGCCGGAGCCGCCTCCCTGCGCGCAGCCGAAGAGGTGCTCCACCCGGAGGCGCTCACCATCGGATTCTCGCGCCGGTTTGCCACCTACAAGCGGGCCGGGCTTCTGTTCCGGCAACCGGAGCGACTGATCCGGCTGCTCACCGACTCCAACCGCCCCGTCCAGATCCTGTTCGCCGGGAAGGCTCACCCGCA
>JBAULH010000075.1:0-1750 GCA_049578085.1 Candidatus Deferrimicrobiaceae bacterium | reverse complement strand
ATTTCCTGTGGTCATTGTGTGATGTCGATCAAGAATGAATTGAATGAACTGGAAGGCGTCAAAACCGTGGAAGGTGATCCTGGAAATAAAAGCATCACGGTTGAATTTGAATCCCCAGTCACGCTGGAACAAATCAAAGAAACACTCAAAGAGATTAATTATCCGGCAGTTTAAGGGATTATCTAATGACTTCAGATTCTATTGATCTGTTAAAAAATCGACCCGTTCAAAATCAAGAACTGTTGACATCGGCGGCTACCGGTTGCTGACCTAAACAGGAAAAGGCTCAGTTGAGCCTCCCTGATATGAATCAGCCCTTTATCATTGGCTCTGTTCAGACACCGGTAGGCGATATGCCTAAAATTTCTTCCGATCTGAGTTGGGCGGATCACTGGGGAAGCGTTAAGGCCCGTTGGGGTGTGGGCCGTATGCATTATACGGTGGATCCCGGTCTTTATGCTCTCGGAGAGCCGAATGAACGATCACCTGTTCTGGTTACCGCCAATTACAAAATGAGTTTTGACCGATTGCGTGAAGTTCTTTCCGACCGGCAGGCATGGATTCTGGTTCTGGACACCAAAGGCATCAATGTCTGGTGTGCGGCCGGGAAGGGGACATTTGGAACAGACGAGCTGGTTCGGCGTGTCGAATTTAACCAATTGAATCGCGTGGTATCCCATCGGGAATTAATTCTTCCCCAACTGGCAGGCCCCGGGATTGCAGCCCATAAGGTGAAAAAAATCATCGGTTTTAAAGTCATTTTCGGTCCCATTCAGGCCAATGATTTGCCGGCTTTTCTGGATGCCGGTATGAAGGCGACTCCCAACATGCGACGAAAGACATTTACCATGCCTGAAAGGGCGGTCTTAATACCTGTTGAACTGGTAAGCGCTTTAAAATGGTCATTGCTGATACTGCCGGCCTTTTTCTTATTGGGAGGGCTGGGCGCACCTTCCGGATTTTGGAACGGTGTATTGAACGAAGGGCTCTTTGCAATACTCAATCTATTGGGTGCACTGTTGGCCGGGGCAGTTCTAACCCCCATTCTTTTGCCATGGCTTCCAGGTCGAGCCTTTTCTCAGAAAGGCTTGATTATGGGTCTGATAATAACAGTGTTTATTACTTGTTTCGGGGTGTTTTATCTTAACATTCGACGGGAATATCTGAATATTCTGGCTTGGTTCTTTCTGACACCTGCGTTGTCGGCCTATCTTGCTATGAATTTTACCGGCGCTTCGACCTACACATCTCTTTCCGGTGTCAGAAAAGAAATGCGATGGGCCGTGCCTCTTGAAATTGTTGGTGGAGTGGCTGGATTGACGCTCTGGGTAGGATCGAGATTTATATAACCCTAATTGACCGTAAACAAAATGTGGGATAGCCTCAACTTTTGTTCAATTGGGGTCTTTTAAAGGCTGATTAAAATGGAGAAAATGATCTATTTAAAAAATGTTGTAACGCTTCAATTAAACGAGAAAAATTGTTCGGGTTGCAGTATGTGTATGGTGGTTTGTCCCCATGCCGTATTCATCATGAACAATGGACGTGTCCGGATCGCAAATAAGGATGCCTGTATGGAATGCGGGGCTTGTGCAATGAATTGTCCCACCAAAGCGCTCACTGTTCAGGCAGGGGTTGGCTGTGCCGCTGCTGTTATCAATTCAGCTTTGGGTAGAGAAGGATCCTGTTGCTGTGTCATCGAAACCAAGAACGAACCTGTCAAAGACCAAAGCATAAGCTGCTGTTAATC
>JBAULH010000074.1:0-1768 GCA_049578085.1 Candidatus Deferrimicrobiaceae bacterium | reverse complement strand
CGGCCTCGGCGCTAAAGCAATACCGTAAGTTTGCCAAGGAACAAAGCGACGATACCACGGTCTGGGCGGTACTGCGCAAGGCTCCGCCGCTTCCTTTCCTTCCGTCGGCGGTGCACGGCACCGAGATCATCGCGTTTGCGCTCTTTTATGCCGGCGACCCGGAAGCCGGACGGAAGGCGACCGAACCGGTGCGGCATTTCGGAAAGGCGCTCGGGGAACACATCGGCGTGCAGCCGTATCGCTCCTGGCAACAGGCGTTTGACCCGTTGCTGACCCCGGGCGCTCGCAACTATTGGAAGTCGCACAATTTCGCGGATCTAAGCGATGGAGCCATCGAGACGACCATCAAGTACGCCGGCAACCTCCCGTCGCCGCACTGCGAAATCTTTTTCGGTCAGATCGGCGGAGCTACGATGCGGCCTGCTGCCGACTCCGCGGCGTACCCCCATCGCGACACGATGTATGCGTGCAACGTCCACGGCCGCTGGGAAACCCCGGCGGAAGATCGGAAAGGCATGGAGTGGGCTCGGGGGTTCTTCCGCGACACGGCGCCGCATGCAACGGGCGGGGTGTATGTCAATTTCCTTACCGATGACGAATCGGACCGGGTCGAGGCGGCCTATGGTCCGAACTACAAGAGGCTGGCGGAGATCAAGAAGAAATACGACCCGCAGAATCTGTTCCGAATTAACCAGAATATCCAACCTACTGTATAAGGAGGTATGGAGCCAACGGAGGTTTTATATACCATCCACCTTGAATCAAGCGGCACTCCGCTGAGGAGCTATGCCGGATCACCTTTGCGGAGGTGGTGGTGGGACTCGTTTGAGGTCGAGTCCTCCCCTCGGCGTAAACCCGCACGGACTGTAAACCCCGTGCAATCCACCGCCTTTTTCAGGGGTAAAAAGGGGTCTTCTATTCCTCTGTTAACGCCCGCCTCCCCCTGATCTGCTACCGAGGGTGTTGTACCTGCAGGAGGTTGAAGGTTCGAATCCTTCGTGGCCCACCAATCGTTTCAGGGGGTTAGGCGATTTCGCCTGACCCCTTTTTTGTGTCTGGTTGCGTATAGGTTGCGGATTTTCGACCACCGCGGTCAGCCGGTTGACCGCTTCTCGGTTCGCCCGGGGATCAGGTGCCCGTAGGTGTCCACGGTGATCTGGATGGAATGGTGCCCCATCTGATCCTTCACGTAGGCCAGGGATTCCCCGTTTGCGATGAGCCAGGACGCAAAGGTATGCCGCAAGTCGTGGAAGCGGATCTGTCGTAATCCGGAATTTGCCCTTCGAATCTCGATGAACTTCCCGTGCCAGTCGATATCCCCCCATTGAAGAGCGAGGAGTTCCCCCTGACGGGCTCCCGTGTAAAGTGCCGTCGCGAGGATAGGGTAGTTGCGTGGATGGTGCCCCTTCGCCGCTTCCAGCAGGGCACGTCCTTCCTCCGGCGTCAGGAAGTCGATCTTCTCCCGTCGGTCGCCCGTCCGGATATACCGGCCCGGCCTTTGTGCCGGGTTTGACGTGATGATGCCGTCTTCGATGGCGTGATTGAAAATTGCCGAGAGCGTCCGGCCCATGCCCATGACGGCACTTCGGGAGAGCGTATTTGTCTCGCTTCCGTCGGTGAGTTTCTTCTCCTTTACGCGGTCCGTTTCGAGCATCCGATAGGCAAAGGTCTTGACGTCCTCCCGCGTAATCTTGTCGATTGGCGTGGATCCGAACTCGGGGATAAGGGCCTTGTCCAGGATGAGTCGCACCCCGTGCTGCGTTGAGGG
>JBAULH010000073.1:0-9604 GCA_049578085.1 Candidatus Deferrimicrobiaceae bacterium | reverse complement strand
CGTTCTCGAAAGAGGCGCTGGAGGTCATCACGGCCCATACCTGGAAAGGAAATGTGCGGGAGCTGGAAAATTTCGTGCAGAGGCTGGCCGTTCTCTCCACGGGAAAGCTCCTGCGGCGGGAAGAGGTGGCGAGGGAGCTGGCCAAGGCGGACGGCGCCATTGACCTTTCCACCGCTCCGCTGGAGCAGGTCATCGAGGAGCGGGTCCGGGAGTTCGTGGAGCGCCTGGGGGATTCCATCGAGAGCGAGGACGATCTTCACGGCTACTTTCTCCGCCAGATGGAGAAGCCGCTCATCAAGGTCGTCATGGAGGCTAGCGGCGGAAACCAGGTGAAGGCCGCGCAGGTCCTGGGGATCAATCGGAACACCCTGCGGAAAAAATTGTCGTCCCTCTCCCTTCTTTCCCGAAAGAAGAAGTCCCGATGAGCGGAAAACGGGACGGTTTTCCATTCGCCCGGATCGAGGGTCTCTACGGGGTTCTGGACCCCGCCGTCGTCACCATCGCCATCTCCGGGATCACCCGGCAGAACGTCCGGGAGGTGATCCGGGCGGGCGCATCCGGGTTCGCGATGATCTCGGACCTGTTCGGCGGCCCCGCCATCCGGGAGCGCGCCAGGGAGTTCCTCCGGATATGGGAAGAGGAAACAGGCCGCCGGTGATCCTGGCCTTCGGGGGGTTCGACCCCACCGGAGGGGCAGGCGTTCTGATGGACGCAAAGGCGGTGCACGCGGCGGGCGGGTACGCCGTCGCCGTACCGTCCTGCCTCGCGATCCAGACCACCGCCACGTTCGACCGGATTGTTCCCCTCCCGCGGAGTGCCCTGGAGCGGTCACTCTCCCGGGTCGTGAAAAGTTTCCGCCTCCGTGCGGTCAAAATCGGGATGGTCGGGACCCGCGCGGCCGCGGAAGGCCTGCTCCGCTTCCTCAATCGTCACCGGGGATTGCCGGTCGTCCTGGATCCGGTGCTCCGGTCCTCCTCCGGCATGCCTCTTCTCGCGGGAAATGCCCTGCCCGCCTATCGGAACCTGCTGGCCCGGGCGACGGTCCTGACGCCCAATCTCCCGGAGATCGAGAAGATCCTCGCCCGGAGCGTCGGGGGATTCCAGGATGCCGTCGCTGCCGTGCGGGACCTTGCCCTCGCCTCGGGAGCCTCCGTCGTCCTTACGGGAGGGCATTTCCCCTGGCCGGGGAAGCGCGGCGTCGACATCCTTTTCGAAGGGGGAACGGTCACGCTGCTTCCGCCGGAGCGGACATTCCCCCGTCGCAACCCCCACGGAACCGGATGCGCCCTTGCGGCCGGTATCGCCGCACGACTCGCGGCCGGGGACCCCCTCCCGGAGGCCGTGAGGACCGCGAAGTCGATATTGGCAAGGCATGTCGAGAAGGGATTCCCCTCCGCCGAGGGGCGGTGGACCCTCTACGCTCCCGACAGCTCCTTCTTCCCCGCCGCAAACTCCACCCGTCGGGCGAAGTAGACCTCCGGTTGTCCGGGATCCCGGGGAACGAAGCAGGGACCTACTCGTAGTCCCTTGCCATGTTCTCGAAACGGGTGTACTGACTCAGGAAGGTGAGATCGATCTTGCCCATGGGGCCGTTGCGCTGCTTCCCGATGATGACCTCGGCGACCCCCTTCTTGTCATCGGGGATTTCCCCCTTGCTGTACATCTCCTCGCGGTAAATGAAAAGGATCAGGTCGGCGTCCTGCTCGATCGCCCCCGACTCCCGAAGATCGGACATCTGGGGGCGCTTGTCGTCGCGTCTTTCCAGGCCGCGGTTAAGCTGGGAGATCGCGATGACCGGGACATTGATCTCCTTCGCCAGGGCCTTGAGCGAGCGGGAGATCTCCGAGATCTCCTGCACACGGTTATCCGCGCTTCCCCGCGACGTAACCCCCCGCATGAGCTGGAGGTAGTCGATGATGACCATCCCGATGTTCTTGTCCTTTTTCAGGCGGCGCGCCTTCGCCCGCATCTCGAGGGCGTTCAGCACCCCGGAATCGTCGCAGTAGATCTGCGCCTCGGAGAGCCTTCCCACGGCGGCGACGATCCGGTTGATTTCGTCCTGGGCAAGGTACCCGGTCCGCAGCCGCTGGAAGTTGACCCTCGCCTCCGAGCAGATCATCCGCAGGGCGAGCTGCTGGCGGCTCATCTCCAGCGAGAAGATCGCGACCGGCAAACCGTTGCGAAGAGCAGCATGGAGGGCGACGTTGAGGGAAAAGGCCGTCTTTCCCATGCCGGGACGGCCCGCGACGACTATCATATCGGCCTTCTGAAACCCCGCCGTCAACCGGTCTAGGTCGCGGAAGCCGGAGGAGACCCCGGTGATCAGCTCCTTCTTCTCGTAGAGCTTCTCGATCTCCCGCATCGCCTCCTTCCCCATCTCGGCCATCGAGTAGTAGGAGGGCTTGATTTTCTCCTCGGCGATCGAGAAGATCGCCTGCTCGGTCCTGTCGAGGAAGTCGTCGACTTCGCCCACACCCTGGAACGCGGAATTCGTGATCTGCTGGGCCACGACGATCATCTTCCGGAGAATCGCTCTCTCCTTGACCAGCCGTGCGTAATCGGCGACGTTTGCGGTGGTGGGAATGTTATGGATGAGTTCGGAGAGGTAGGACAGCCCACCCACTTCGCCTGCCACGCCGCGGGTGCTGAGGGCCTCGGAAAGCGTCAGCTGGTCGATTGCGCGGCCCCGCTCGTAGAGATCCACCATCGTGGCAAAGAGCGTCCTGTGGGCGCCCTGGTAGAAATCGTCCGGGCGCAGGATCTCGACCACGTCGTTCATCAGGTCGTTGTTCAGCAGGACCGAGGCAAGCACGGCCTGTTCGGCCTCGAGACTGTGGGGTGGAACCTTCAGGAGAGAAGGTTCCGCCGCTCCGTGCGTCGTAACCCGCGGACCGCTCAATGTCGACCTCCTTCCCCGGAGGATGCCCGCTATTCCGCCACCACGCTGACGGAAACCTCGGGAACGATGTCCGGCCCCGCCTTCACTTTCACCTTGTACTCCCCGACCTGTTTGATCGGCTCGGCCAAAAGCACCAGCTTTCGATCGACCGTTACCCCCGCCCTGTCGAGCGCCTCGGCGATGTCGCGCGACGTGACCGCTCCGAAGAGCTTCCCCTCCTCCCCCGCCTTGGCCGGGATGGTGAGAGAGAGGGCGGACAGCCTCGAGCCCAGTTCCTCGGCGCTCTTGCGGGTCTTTTTCGCGCGGGCCTCGATGACGCGGCGATCGTGCTCGAGCGCACGAACGTTTCGCAGGTCGGCCTGGACGGCCAGACGCTTCGGGAGGAGATAGTTTCGGCCGTACCCGTCGGCAACCTTGACGATGTCGCCGGCCCTCCCGAGGTTTTCGATGTCCTCCCGCAGGATCACTTTCATCGGTCCCCCCCCTACCTTACCTGGGTTGCCGTGAACGGTACCAGCGCCACGATGCGTGCCTTCTTGATCTCCACCGTCAATTTCCGCTGGTGGGTCGCGCATGTCCCCGAAATCCTTCGGGGGACGATCTTGCCCCGTTCGGAGATGAAGTGCTTGAGCAAGTACACGTTCTTGTAATCGATCCTAAGGTCCTTCTCCGCGCAGAACCGGCAGAACTTCTTCCGGACGTACCGTCTTCTCGGTCCGCCTCCGGGTCTTCCCGGGCCGGACCTCGGTTTCATCGGGGTGCTCATCGTTTTCCTTTCGCCTCCTGGTATCGTTACTCGTTAAAACGGAATGTCGTCTTCCTGGGCGTCGGTTGACTGCCCGCCCTGGTCGCCTTCGGCAGCTGCTCCGCTTTTCGGCCCTCCCCCCAGGAATTGGACACCCCCCGCCACCACCTCGATCTTGCTCCTCTTGGTCCCTTCCGATTCCCAGCGCCGCTGTCTCAGGCGGCCTTCCACGAGCACCGGCCGCCCTTTGGAAAGAAACTCCGCACAGGTTTCCCCCAGTTTTCCGAAGACGACGACGTCGAAAAAGGAAACTTCCTCCTTGAGCTCATTGTTCGAGCGGTAGCGGGAGTTGACCGCAATGGCAAAGCTGGTCACCGACAAGCCGGAGGGGAGATACCGGATCTCCGGGTCCCGGACCAGGTTCCCGGCAAGGATCACACGGTTGAAGGCAACCATCGTTTCTCTCTTTCCCCTACGTGGGGGGCGTCTCGTCTGCGGGCAGAGAGGTCTCGGGAGACTCCCCGCCGTTCTCCACGCCGGAGAGTGCTTCCTCCGGATCCGGTGCCGTCGCAGCCGGCTTGACCTCGAAATCCACGCGGGACGTCATGTGGCGGATCACGCCGTCGAAAATCTTGATGTTGCGTTCCACCTCCTCGACCACGCCCTGCTTCCCGGAGTAGATCAGGAAGGTATAATACGCATTTTGCTTCTTTCGGATATGGTAGGCAAGCTTCCGGATTCCCCAGTCGTCCTGCTTGAGGATTTCCCCCTCGAACGAGGTGACGATCCCCTCGATCTTGGACAGAAATTCCTTGCGCTGGTCCTCGGGGAGTTCCGGATCGAACAGGATGGCAGACTCGTACTTCGTCATCGTGCGAAAGCCTCCTTTCGGCTTATCGAGCCCCCGGTCTTGGCCGCCGGGAGCAAGGAGTATGGTCCCTTCCCTTTCCGCGTTCAGGGAAGGGGTTCCGCGTGCCGCGCGTTCCAGCGCGTCATCGCCGTGTCAAACCCTTCCCGGAGGATGTCCGCGACAGCCTCCGTGGCAAACGAGACCCCGCCGTGGAACCGGTCCCGCAATTTCCCGGGGACCGGCCTGAGAACGAAATCCGCCGGGTCGACCCCTTCCGGGGGACGGCCGATCCCGATCCGGACCCGCAGGAATTCCCGGGTTCCGAGTTCCTCCGTAAGCGATCGGAGGCCGTTGTGCCCTCCCGTCCCGCCACCCCGTTTCAGCCTCACCACGCCCAATGCCAGGTCGAGGTCGTCGTGAAGGACCAGCAGGTCCCCGGGAGCCCCCGCAAACCTTTCGTAGAGGGGGGCCACGGCCCTTCCGCTGAGGTTCATGTACGTCCTCGGCCTGCCGAGGAGAACCCACTCCCCGTCCAACGGCCCCACACCGTACTCGACCTCCCCGGAAGCCTTAAACCGGATGCCGGAGGAGATCGCCAGGAGCTCGACCGCCAGGAACCCCGCGTTGTGAAACGTTTCCGCGTACCGTCGGCCGGGATTCCCGAGTCCGAACACAAGACGAGAAGGGGAGCGGCTACTTCTCCTTTTCCTCAGGTTCCGCCACACTGGCGCCTTCCGCCGTGGCCGCCGCCGCCTCTTCTTCCTCGGGCACCACGGTCACGACCTCCTCAACTCTCGGGGCATGGACGGAGACGATGGTGGCCGCCATCTCCTTTTCCACCGGCTGGACGCCCTCGGGAAGAATCAGGTCCTTCAAGTGGAGCGAGTCTCCGATCTCGAGCGCTGTGACGTCCACCTCCAGAAACTCCGGCACGTCTTTCGGGAGGCATTCGACCTCCAGGGTGCGGGTCACCTGTTCGACGATGCCCCCCTGCTCGATCCCGGCCGCTTTCCCCTTGACCCGGATGGGGACCTCGATGCGGAACTCCGTTCCGAAAGCAACCTCGTAGAAATCGACATGGATCACGCGGTCCGTCCGGGGATTTGTCTGGATCTCCTTGAGGACCGCGTATGCTTCCTTCGCCTCGGCACCCTCCTGCACGTTTATGCGGACGATGACGGTCCCCCGGCGGGCGACACCCAGAAACTTCTCCAGATCCCGGCGATCGAACTCGACGGAACGGCTTTCCAGACCCTTTCCGTACATGATCCCCGGGACCTTTCCCAGGGAAAGCAGTTTCCGGGCACCTTCCTTCCCGGACCCGTGGCGGCGGACCGCCGTCAACTCCATCATGGCCATCGCATCATCCTCCCGCTACACAAAGAGCGAACTCACGGAATCGTTGAAATGGATCCGCTTGATGGCTTCCCCGAGAAGACCCCCCACCGAGAGGACCCGGATCTTCGGGCACGCCGCCTTCTTCCCCAGAGGGATCGTGTTGGTGACCACGAGCTGCTCGATATCGGACTTCTCCAGACGCTCGATCGCCGGTCCCGAGAGGACGGGGTGGGTCGCGCAGGCGAACACCCGCTTCGCCCCGCTCTCGCGCAGCGCGTCGGCTCCCTGGACCATCGTCCCGGCCGTGTCCACCAAGTCGTCGAGGATGACGGCCGTCTTCCCCTCGACGTCGCCGATGATGTTCATCACCTGGGACTCGTTGGCCCCCGCCCGCCGCTTGTCGATGATCGCCAGCGTGGCGTGCAGCCGCTTGGCGAAGGCCCGCGCCCGCTCCACTCCCCCCGCATCGGGGGATACGATCACGATGTCGTTGCCCCAGTTCTCCTTGATGTATTCGAGCATCACGGGGGCGGCGTACAAGTGGTCAACGGGAATATTGAAGAACCCCTGGATCTGACCCGCGTGCAGGTCCATCGTAAGAACCCGGGAAACGCCGGCTGCCGTCAGCAGGTCCGCCACGAGCTTGGCGGTGATCGGCGCGCGGGGGAGCACTTTCCGGTCCTGCCTCGCATACCCGTAATAGGGGATGACCGCCGTTACCCGATTGGCGGAGGAGCGCTTCAGCGCATCCATGAGGACGAGGAGTTCGACCAGATGGTCATTCACCGGGGGGCAGGTCGGCTGCACGATAAAGACGTCCGCACCCCGAACGTTCTCCCCGATGTCGACGTTGGTCTCCCCGTCGCTGAACCGCTTCACCAGTGCGGCTCCCAACGGGACGGAGAGAAACGCGCAGATCTCCCTGGCCAGATCGGGATTCGCATTGCCCGCAAACAGCTTGAGCCTGGTCACACCATTCCCCTGCTCGGAAAATCATCCGATGAGTAAAGAAAAAGACATTATACCGATTGGTTGTCCCTTGGCAAGGGGAAAACGGAAAATGGCTGGGAGGGAAGGGGTCGAACCTTCATTAGAGGCTCCAAAGGCCCCTGTCCTGCCGTTAGACGACCTCCCAGCGCGAGGCCCGCAACCCTCTCTTCCCCCGCTCTGAATCCCGCGCGAAACCCCGCCCCCGGAGAGGTCGCCCCCCTGCGGAAAGGAAGATCCGGTCAGTGGAAATGTTAACGGGCCACGGCGAGACCGTCAAGCCTTCGGATCTCGCTCTCGTATTCCCCCAGGACCGCCTCCTCGATCATCTGACGCGTCTCGTTGTTCAACGGGTGCGCCGTGTCCCGGTACGTTCCGTCCTTCTTCTTCTTGCTGGGCATTGCGACGAACTGCCCACTGTTGCCATTGATGATCTTCAGATCCCGGACAACGAAGCAGGCGTCGAAGACAATCGTGGCGTATCCCTTCAGTTTCTCGTCGTCGGTCACGGGATAGACCTTCACCTCGGTGATCTGCATCTCCCCCCCCTCCTTCCGTGTCGTCAAATGTTGCGTACGATGAACAGTCTTCGCCCCTTTCCGTTCTCCATTGCGTTTTTCGCCCGGTGCGCATCCTTCTCGCTTCGGAACAGCCCGAACACCGCGGACCCGCTCCCGGTGAGGGCGGCGACCTCCGCCCCCGCCTCCCTCAGCTCCCTCTTGATGATCGGGATCTCCCGCCGGTCGTGTTCCCAGGCGCTCTCGAAATCGTTCCCCACGGCCGCTACGAGATCCTCC
Source organism: Candidatus Deferrimicrobiaceae bacterium (assembly GCA_049578085.1). Lineage (GTDB taxonomy): Bacteria > Desulfobacterota > Deferrimicrobia > Deferrimicrobiales > Deferrimicrobiaceae > CSP1-8. The sequence goes on along the minus strand of JBAULH010000073.1, from coordinate 1,988 downwards.
CATGCGCGGAAGGAGGGAGGATCCTCCCTCCCGGGGAAACCGGCCGCCTTCCGGCCAAGTCTTTCGTATCCTTCCCGCGTCGGCAGCCCGAACGGAGGCATGACGATCACGGCGAAGAAGGGAACTTTCCACACCACCGGGGTCAGCAGATCTCCGAATCCCTCTACAAGCGCAGGGCTGCCCATCGTAAAGAACGGAACGTCCGCCCCGACGGCTGCCGCAAGAGACAGGAGAGTCTCCGAGGGAGGCGACTTCCCGGTCAGAGCGATCAGCCCCTTCAGCGTTGCCGCGGCGTCGGAACTGCCCCCGCCCAGCCCCGCCTGCGCGGGGATGTTCTTGCGGACCCGGACCCGGACCCCCTCCGGGACGCCCGCCCAGTCGCGGAAAGAAACCGCTGCCCTGTGGCAACTGTTCCGCTCGTCGCCGGGAACCATGGGGTCGTCCATCTCCACGGAGATGCCCGCTAAGGCCTGCTCCACGATGACCTCGTCGTAGAGGGAGACCGGAACCATGACCGAACGAATTTGGTGGAGCCCGTCGGGACGTTTACCGAAAACCCGGAGGGAAATGTTCAGCTTGGCCGGGGCGAGGAAAGAAACTGCCAAAGATGCGCTCACACTTTGCCCATTTCAAACACTGTTTTTATTCCACCTTATCCTCCAAGGCCTCCCTTGTCAAGCCACCCTCGATCGGCATGCTTCTACACAGATTTTCGGAAGGAAAAACAGGAGTTTCCGTCCACGTCCACAACGACTGAATCCCCTTCACGAAATTCCCCCTTGAGGATATGGAGGGCCAGGGGATCCTGGAGGTGCTTCTGTATTGCGCGCCGCAACGGTCTTGCTCCGTATGTGGGATCGTAGCCGATCGTTGCGAGTCTTTCCCGGGCGGAATCGGTAAGTTTTACCGCTATCCGCCTGTCTGCGAGCCGCTCGTTAAGCTCCCGGAGCATGATCACGATAATCCTCGCCAGCTCCTCCCTCCCGAGGGACCGGAACAGGACGATTTCGTCGAGGCGGTTCAAAAACTCGGGGCGGAATTCCCGGCGAAGCTCCTCCATGACCTTCCCCCGGACGGCTTCCTCCCCCTTCCCGGAGAGTTCCTGGATCCAGTGGGAGCCGATGTTCGAGGTGAGGATCACAACGGCATTGCGAAAATCGACGGTCCGCCCCTTTCCGTCGGTCAGGCGACCGTCCTCGAGGATCTGCAGGAGGATGTGAAACACGTCAGGGTGCGCCTTTTCCACCTCGTCGAAGAGGATCACGGTATACGGTTTCCGCCGCACCGCCTCGGTCAGCGCCCCGCCTTCCTCATACCCTACGTATCCGGGCGGCGCCCCGATCATCCGCGCGACGGAGTGCATCTCCATGTATTCGGACATGTCGAGTCGCACCATCGCCGCCTCGTCGTCGAACAGGAATTGCGCCAGGGCCCGGGCCAGCTCCGTCTTCCCCACCCCGGTGGGGCCCATGAACAGGAAGGTTCCGATGGGGCGCCGGGGATCTTTCAGTCCTGATTTGGCGCGCCGGACGGCGTTCGCGACCAGCTGTACGGCGTTGTCCTGTCCCACCACCCGCTCTCCCAGCCGTTCTTCCATCCGGACGAGCTTCTCGACCTCCCCCTCGACCAGCCTCGAAACCGGAATTCCGGTCCAGCTCGACACGATCTGGGCGATGTCCTCTTCGTCCACCTCCTCCTTCAAAAGCCGCCCTCCGGCTTGGGTGTGCAAAGACACTCCACTCCCGTATCCCGGAGAGGAATCAGGAGTATCCCCCCGCAGCGCCTCCGCCTTCCGCTGAAGCTCCGGAATGACGCCGTACTTGAGCTCCGACGCCCTCCCGAGGTTCCCTTCCCTCTCGGCCCGCTGCATCTCCGAGAGGGCCCGTTCGATCTTCTCCTTGATCTCGCGGCTCTTTCCGATGCCCTTCTTCTCCTCTTCCCACCGGGACCGGTACCCGGCAACCTTTTCCTTGATGACAGTCAGCTCG